>DATNPT010000169.1:0-23738 GCA_036703075.1 Chroococcales cyanobacterium | reverse complement strand
TCATTGCTCTGTTTAACTGTTGCACCCGCTCAAGTATTACGGGGTTTTCAGGCACTCGAACAATCTGGAGAAGCGATCGCACGTTTGGGGCAGCGTCCATTAGTTGTGGGCGGCGATCGCACTTTAGCTGCCCTAACACCGCAATTGCAACCCATCTTAGAACAGCAACAGCTGAGCCATTGTTTTGCCTCTTACAGTCCGGATTGTAGCGAGACATCCCTAGCCTCACTAAGAGCCGCCGTCGCTTCGCATCAAGCTGACGTAATTATTGGCCTCGGTGGTGGTAAAGCCTTAGATACGGCCAAACTTTTAGCTTACCAGTGCAAGTTACCCATTGTTACCATTCCCACCTCTGCTGCTACCTGTGCGGCTTGGACGGCTCTATCCAATGTTTATTCTGAGCGAGGTGCTTTCCTTTACGATGTTGCCTTGGAGCGCTGCCCAGACTTGCTAGTGCTAGATTACAGCGTGATTCAAACGGCATCTGAGCGCACCTTAGTCGCTGGAATTGGTGATGCCTTAGCCAAGTGGTACGAAGCCTCCGTCAGCAGTGGCAGTTCTCCCGTTACCCTGATAATTGCCGCCGTCCAGCAGGCGAGAGTGTTGCGAGATATCCTCTTTCAAAAATCAGCAGAAGCGCTCAAAGAACCAGGGAGCGAGGCTTGGCGAGAAGTGGTTGATGCCACAGTCTTACTTGCCGGTGTGATTGGAGGTTTAGGAGGCGCTCAGTGTCGTACTGTTGCCGCCCATGCCGTTCACAATGGCTTGACGCATCTTCTAGCCGCGCATGACGCTTTACATGGGGAGAAAGTAGCTTACGGTATTCTCGTGCAGTTGCGTTTAGAAGAGATGATCGCCAGTAACCAACTGGCAGCGTCAGCACGACAGCAGCTATTGAAGTTTTATGCCGAGATTGGCTTACCCCAAACACTCGATGCTTTGGGTTTAGGAAATATCACTCTCGCTGAGTTACGCCAAGCAGCAGAAATTGCCTGTTCTGCTAGTTCCGATATCCATCGGCTACCGTTTAAGGTGGAACCCGAACAGCTAATGGCAGCGATGGTTTCTACGACAACGCCGATTGATAACAGTCGCGCTCAGTTGGGTTTAACGGCAGCACTTGAAGAGTAAAACTTACTAATTTTTTTAACGAACTACAGAGTACACAGAGGTATCTATGAGTTAGGGAATTTTGGGCAAGAAGGGAGTCATGAGCAAAAATCTATACTGGAAGTGGTAGGGCATTGGTTATTAAACAACATGGCTCCCGATCCGAAGATAATGAAAGCTGTCGAGCAGTTGGGCTACCGCGCTACGGTTGGGGACATTGCTGCTCAGGCAGGATTGAACATCAATTTGGCACAACAAGGATTGCTCGCTCTGGCTAGTGATGCGGGCGGACATTTGCAGGTGGCTCAATCAGGCGAGATTGCCTACCTGTTTCCTAAAAACTTTCGCTCAATTCTCCGCAACAAATACTTGCGGTTGCAGTTGCAGGAATGGTGGCAAAAGATTTGGCGTGTCCTGTTTTACCTAATTCGGATTTCCTTTGGAATTATCCTGATTGTTTCGATCGTCCTAATTTTTGTGGCGATCGCAATTATCATTATTGGTCTCAACTCTAGTAGCAATAACAATAGTTCAGGTGGCAGCCGTAATTCCGGTGGTGGCTCACTTTTCCTGCCTCACTTCTGGATTGGGCCCGATATCTTTTGGTTTTTCGATCCGGGCTACGACCGACAGCGCTATCGGCGGCGTCGGGACTCGTCTGAACGAAATCAGATGAATTTTCTGGAGGCAATCTTCTCGTTTTTGTTTGGGGATGGCAATCCCAATGCCGACTTAGAAGAACGCCGTTGGCAAGAAATTGGTACTGTGATTCGCAATTCCCAAGGTGCTGTAGCTGCCGAACAGATTGCGCCGTATCTCGACAATATCGGGAAAGCATACCAGCGCGAATCGGAAGATTATATGCTGCCAGTACTAAGTCGCTTCAATGGGCTGCCCGAAGTAAGTCCTGACGGGGAGATTGTCTATCACTTTCCAGAATTACAAACCACAGTGGCTTCGAGGCATCAGCCGCTATCTGTGCCAGCTTATCTACGAGAGCAGCTTTGGCAGTTTAGTCAAGCTAGTAGCGGGCAGATTATGCAAGCGATCGGGCTAGGTGGGGTAAACTTGGTCGGAGCGTTAATGTTAGGTTCTCTGTTACGGGGAGGACAGATAGCCGCTCAGCTGGGTGGATTTGTTGCCTCGGTGCAGTCGATTTATTGGCTTTTACTGACATACGGCATTGGTTTTTTGGCGGTACCGCTGATTCGTTATTTCTGGATTCAATCCAAAAATCGCCAAATTGAAGCCCGCAATCAACAACGGCAGGAGGAAGCGATCGCACTGAGTCAGGCAGACGCTAATTTAAAGAAAAAGATTGCCTATGCTCAGCAGTTTGCCGCTCAAAACGTTATCAAGGACGAGGATTTAGTTTATACCAGCGAAACCGATCTACTCGATCAAGAGATCGAACGCAAAGACAAAATTGATGCGGAATGGCGGCGGCGCTTAGAGTCGGGTTCTTAACTGTCGCTTTCGAGGGAGATGCGATCGCGTAAAAGGGCTTAGTGCTAGAAGGCTCTTGTGCAGGAGGCTCCAGGGCAGAAGGCTTTTAAAGTAAACTTTTTAACCTCCTTTTTCAACTGAATTTTGGGCCACGCTGCACTTAGTAATCTTCGTCGTAGTACCGCTCTCGTTGTCCTCCCGCCAGTCTCCAGACAACAGGTGCGATCGCACCTACAATAGCACCAATGCCCACACTAAATGCCAGTACAATCCCCATGGGGATTTGAATGGTTTCGTAGTTTAGAAACCGGAGCGACACTGGTGTAACGTTTTGGATAGCAAGAAGCGCAATTGCTCCTATCCAAGTGGCAAGAACTAGGGATGTCAGTAGATTAGCAATTGCTTTCATAGTTGTTAGTGGTTGGTTGTTGGTTGTTGGTTATTTATAATGACCTATTTGTCAGATCTGAAGTTACAGGAGATTGACCAACAACCAATAACACCTAACCAACAACACTAGAGCTTAAACTTCTACAGGTTCTAGTCTATTAATCTTCAACTCCAAAATTTCAAAAATCTCAGCTTGCTTTTCTAGAGAGTCGGTTTCCATGTAGACGCGCATCAGCGGTTCAGTGCCAGACGGACGCAGCAACACCCAACTGCCCTCTTGTAAATAGAGTTTGATGCCGTCTTTACGACCGATTTCTTTAACTTTGATCCCAGCTAGATCGGCGGGGGGATTTTTGATAAAAGAATCCAGAATCGCTATTTTGTAAGCATCATTTAAATGTAAGTCGAGACGCTTGTTGTAAAGGGGTCCCCCCGCTTCCACGATGACTTCTTCCACCAACTGACTCAGTGGCTTTCCTTCATAGGCGATCGCTTCAGCAACTAGCATACCAGCCAGAATTCCGTCTTTTTCAGGAATATGACCAATAATGCTCAATCCACCCGATTCTTCACCACCAATTAGCACGTCTGTTTCGCGCATTTTCTCCCCAATGTACTTAAAGCCTACTGGCGTTTCGTAACTGGGTAGACCGTACTTGAGCGCAAAATTATCCAACAAATGAGTCGTGGCAACCGTCCGAACAATCGCCCCTGTCTTGCCTTTGTTTTTAATCAGGTGACGCGCCAGTAACAGCAGAACAGCGTTTGGGGTTAGGATGTTACCGAGTTCATCGACAATGGCGAAGCGATCGCTATCACCATCGGTTGCTAAGCCTAAATCGGCTTTATCTCGTTTCACCGCTGCTACGAGTTCCAGCAACTGTTCTCCCTTCGCTTCCGGCATCCCACCCCCAAATAAGACATCGCGGGTGGCGTGAAAGGTTTGGGTATCACAATCGCAGTGGTTAAGCACCGTATCGAGATAGCCGCGAGAGGTAGAGTACAGGGCGTCGTACTTGACTTTTAATTGAGCGCTACGAATCCGCCCGACATCTATCTGAGAGTAGATAAATTTCAAATAGTCCGATCTGGGGTCAAAGGTAGAAATTTTGTCGGTATGCTCGCGGCTAGGTAACGCTTCATCTGCCTCTTCGAGATGGGCAACAATCGCATCTGTAATCGCAGGAGTTGCGGGTCCCGCATAATCGGGAATGTACTTGATGCCGCAGTAGGGCGCTGGGTTGTGACTGGCGGTAAACATCAATGCACCTGCTGAATTAAGCAGACGCGCATTGTAAGCAATCACAGGCGTCGGACAATCGCGATCGACCATTTTCACCGTCCAGCCCAAATCGGCTAGAACTTCAGCCGCCGTCTGAGCGAACCAATCGGCAAGGAATCGGGTATCGTAGGCAACTAAAACAGGACGGTCTTGAGAATAAGCTGTTTCCAGGTAACTCGCGATCGCACGCGTCACTTTGCAAACATTGGCAACGGTAAAGTCATCGGCGATAATCCCCCGCCAGCCATCGGTGCCAAACTTAATCTTTTTTTCGCTGTTTGCTGCACTCATTGGGTCTACATACCTCTCGATTCACCTCAATCTTAATCGAAGCTCATTGCCCTAAGAGCAGTAGAGATGAGAGGGACTTTTATTACTATCAAAGAAAAATCAGCTAATGTGAGAAAAGCGTCATTACCTTAGCTGCTTGACATGAAAACGGTATTACACTCGATAAGCCAATTGAAAACAAAGATAGCTATTACGTGCCATTTCCTCGTTGCAAATGGTACATTAGCTGCAACAGGAATTTGATGAGCGATAAGCAAAAGCGACACGCTAGGCTAATGCCGACGCTCAAGAGTGTGCTAACGCTAGCGACGCTTCCCATCGCCCTCTGCCACTGGGAGTACTTATAGTATCGGAGCCATTAGCGATCGTGATCCAGACTGAAACCCAAACCCTACAAGCGGTTCAAACTGAAGTTTCTCGTCTGCGGGAGGAGTTACAACTGAGAGATCAGTTGGTACAGCAGCTGTCTCAAGAGTTGTTCCGCCTTGTCAAGGGCAATGCCAGCTTCACACCCCCACCAGAGGTTTCAGAGCGTCACCAATCCCAAATGCGCGCTTTGCGAGAGCAGCTGCAAGATGTCGAGCAGCAGGTGACATTCTATCAAGAGCAAATTGCCACCCGTGATGAGGAAATTTATCAACTGCGACAATCGGTTCAGGAACTAACCGATCGCTCGCGCATGTTAGAACAGGTTGTACAAGAGTTGCCTCATATTTATCGCCAAAAGTTCGCCGAACGCATGGCACCCGTAAGAGAGAAAGTGTCGATGCTACAGCGAGAAAATCGGCAGCTTCACGCTGAACTACAAAGTGTCAGCTACCGCCTCGCAGTGAGAAGCCGTAACATCACCCGTATTGAGTTACCAACCTTCTCTCGTCCTCGCGGTGGCCCAATTCCAACCTTTGGCAGCCTCTAATGGTGTTGTCGATGCTTACGTGGAATAGGCTAGAAAATTAAGGGCGTTAGCTCACAGCACTACGACAATATAGAGAAAGAGTGGGAGCAGGTAACAGCCTGTCCCCTTTTTTTTGATTAGACCACGGACTTAGTTTTTATAGACGCGAATTCTATGATGCTGTTGGTCAATTAACTGATGAGTCAGACCCCTCCCCTAAGAGGAGAGAGGCTTTCCTGCTCCCCGCAACCCTTGCAAGGGTTGCGGGGATGGGGGGTTAGGTTTTCCGAATTCGCCAACAGCATCATTACTAATCACCAGGGTTTAATTTGACACCAATGACAGCAAGAGCGCCCCTACGAAGGTTTACATTTAGTGCAGACATAGACTGAAGTCCGGCAAGAGTACCTCAGTCCCGATTGATTTAAACGCCGACTAAATCGCGGGATTCAAGCCCAACGAGTTGCTGCGCGATCGCCATTCTCGCTTCTAGCTTGGCAACGCTAAACTGGTTACGTAGGTATTCCAGTTGAGAAATCGCATTCGCTTTCTCCGACATCAAGCGCATCAACGTATTCTGCGCGGTCTGGTATTCCTGGTCAACGCAGAGTATTTCAAATCGACGGCCTCGGCGCTGGTCTTCATTTTTCAAACCCTGCTCAAACGCAGCAGTGCGGTCAGCTTTGCCTTCTAAACGGGCAATGTGCTGCCCAACGGCAGTAATTTGACCATCTAATTCATTAACAAGTTGTGCCGCTTGTGCGATCGCGGCGGGATACTCACTTAATCTCATAGTTATCGTTCAACAAAAGATTACTAGTCAGGACACTCGTCGTCCAGTTGGGGAGCATGAGTGACTCTCACTCTTGGGACAAGAGTGCGATGCTGGAGTCCGTCAGGAAACGTCAGACGCTAAGACGTTAAGAGTCAAACAATTCCATCTGTGATATTTGAAGCGAGAGGGACGCTTGAAGGCATTCTCAGTCTTAAAAGCAACAGTGTTTAGCGCCCCCTGATGTAAAAATATGGTGTTGGTCTAAGCAACCATCTCTGAGGGCTGTGGATTGACACTAACCGTTGCTACATCAACAGCAACCTTCTGAGGTTGTGGAGTAAGCGCTTTTTCTAGGACTTTAACTTCAATATTCACTGCCACCAGATAAGAACCCGTCTCGTTTTCCACCGCTTCAGCGATTAAACTGGCGAGTTCTGGACGGACGGCAGTAATCGGATCGCGTAAAACGCACTGCTCCCACTCGTACTGTGCATTGGGATTAATGCTGAGGATATAGTGCTTCATCATGGAGTAAAAACCTTGATTTTTCGCGGGGTTCAGACGTTAACTGGCGGTCGAATCCTACCTCTCTATTATAGTACTTTTGTACTGAATTGGCAGGAGAATCACCGTTCCAGTTCGCGATCGCGATCGCATTGAGCCGTCAGCCGATCGCGGCTAGACTCAACTCAGGCTCGTGCCGTAGTACTTGGTGACGTTGAGCGTTTGACACTCGTAACCCTACTGGAATTTTGATCCAAAACTCAGTGCCTCCTCCCACTTGGGATTCACACCCTAAGGCTCCCCCATGCTTTTCCACAACAATCTGATAACCGATCGCTAATCCTAAACCCGTTCCCTTGCCTACGGGTTTTGTGGTGAAAAATGGTTCAAATAGTTTGGCTTTGACGGCTTCTGTCATGCCTGAACCATTATCAGTAATTTGAATCAGAACGCTATCTGTTACCCGTTGCCCAGTCCAAGATGCTGTGTTTTGTTGGTCTTGACCCCGTAGATAAGAAGTACGGATGTGAATACGAGGCACCTGTCCCATCTCTCCCTGTCCTGAGGCAGATGAATCGATTCTGAGGTCTTCGAGCGCATCAATCGCGTTGGTCACAATATTCATGAAGACTTGATTGAGCTGTCCGGCATAGCACTCAACCATTGGTAAATTGCCGTACTCTTTAACTACTGCAATTGCCTTGTGCCTGCCTGCGGCCTTGAGCCGACTTTGGAGAATTAACAGCGTGCTATCAATTCCCTGGTGGAGATCGACTAGCTTAATTTCAGATTCATCGTGACGCGAAAAATGTCTCAAGCTCAAGACAATCTGACAAATGCGCTCTGCACCAACTTTCATCGATCGCAAAAGCTTTGGCAAATCTTCATTCACAAACTTTAAGTCAATGCTCAGGGCAAACGCCTGAATCTCAGAGACAGGATGGGGATAGTGCTTCTGATACAGATGCAGCAAATCGAGCAAGTCATGGATGTATTGGTTGGCATAATACAAGTTCCCGTCGATAAAGTTAACGGGATTGTTGATTTCATGAGCCACACCTGCCACCAGTTGTCCCAAACTTGACATTTTTTCGGTTTGAATCAGCTTCGCTTGTGTTTGTCTTAACTTCTGCAATGTCAGTTCGAGTTGAGTGGCTTTCTCTCGTTCTCTGGCTTCGGATTGTCGCAAGGCAGATTCCGCTTGCTTAGCCGATGTAATATCGCTGAACGTACACACCAATCGCTCCACGCTGCCATCTACTGTTAGCTGCGGATCGGTATTCACCAGCAACCACCGTGGTTCTTGGCTTTTCGGACAACAAACGCGTATGACGATATCGTGTACCGGCGCTTTGGTCGCGATCGCTTGTTGCATGGGCAAATGCCCTGGAGGAAAAGGTGTGCCATCTTCCTGTAGCAATAGCCGATCGAGGGAAATATCTCCCCACTGGCCTAAATGGCATTGAGTCAACCCCAATCGCTCGCTCGCCATCTGGTTACTGAAGATAATGTCTAACGACGGCTCCAGCAACAATACCCCCACTGGCATATTGCAAATGAGCGTCTGAAAGCGTTTCTCGCTTTCCTTCAACGCTTCCTCTCGCGCTCGTTGTGCCATCAGTCGCTGCTCGAACACAGAGGTGAGGAGTGCTAGACCTAAGACAATTAGCGTAGCTGTTGCGATCGCACGACCTAAAAGAGACGTATCCAAAACGTAGGATACAGTTTCTCCCAATGCTTGATGCTCGATGAACTGAGCTGCCGCCATTCCGGTATAGTGCATCCCGCTAATGGCAACCCCCATGATTAAAGCACTGCCCAGCTTGCGCCAGTTCAGCACCGCAGCGGTGTCCTCCCGTAGCTGAAACGCCAGCCATAAGGCAGCTATCGAGACAGCAATGGCAATCAGCACAGACAGCCCTACTACCCACAGGTTGTACTCGATACAACCTTGATGAACCTGCATCGCCGCCATGCCAATGTAGTGCATTGAGACAATAGTGAGTCCCATAAAGATACCACCACTGAACAATCGCAGAAGGCTAAGCTCGGCACCACTCACCACTAGCAAGGCTACACCGGAGGAGAGGATGGCATAAAGCAGAGATAGAAGCGTCATCCACACATCATAGGTAATTGGTTGAGGCAGCTTGAACGCCAACATAGCGACAAAATGCATCGACCAAATGCCCGTGCCCATGGCAATTGCACCACCCACGAGCCACTTGAAGCGAATTTGTCCTGAGGCTGAATTCACTTGCCCCGCTAGATTCAGTGCTGTGTAGGAGGCAATAACGGCAATGATAAATGCCAATCCTGCGAGGCAAAAGTCGTAGGAACCAGGCATGAGTGTATGTTGCATATCGTAATGCTAGTTGTTTAAGCTCAACAGCAATAATGAAAAGTCAAATGTTGGTAGATGCTGTTTTCGGCTTCAATTTTTAAGTTTCTTATTAAACGAACCCTGACAAAGAATTGGTGGTAACTGCTCAAAATCAAATAAATGAGCGATAAATTAATAATCCTTAATCATATAGTTTGCATTCGTTGTTATAGTTATACAACTCAACTTCGCAAGTTAAGCCTGTAACTTAAAAAGTTTATCTGTGAGTGAGCAAAAGTAAAGTTTCCAATGTGAACTTATGTAAACTAAAAGAAAGCATCTCAGTCGGGGTTGATCCACTATGCCTTTGTCACAAAGCGATCGCTTATTCAAGACGATCGAGGAGTTAGTACTACACCACTCTCCTAGCGGTGCAGAAGGAGAAATCGATCGGCTTTTGATGAGTAAATTGGCAGCTTTGGGAGTAGAAGCATGGCTCGATCGCGCAGGAAATGCGATCGCCAAAATTCCGGGTCGAAATTCCGAACGAGCGATTGCCATTACCGCTCACAAAGATGAAATTGGAGCGATCGTTAAAAGTTTCAGCACGGATGGATGCGTTGAAGTCCGCAAGCTCGGCGGCTCGTTTCCTTGGGTTTATGGCGAAGGCGTTGTCGATCTGTTAGGCGACAACCAAACGATTAGCGGCATTCTCTCATTTGGTTCGCGCCATGTTTCCCACGAATCGCCGCAAAAAGCTCTCCAAGAAGATACTCCCTTGCGCTGGGAAAATGCCTGGGTTGAAACGAAATGCACGATCGCCGAACTCGAAGAAGCAGGCGTGCGTCCTGGAACCCGGATGGTGATTGGCAAGCATCGCAAGCGACCCGTGCGGCTCAAGGATTATATTGCCAGTTATACGCTCGATAACAAAGCATCTGTTGCTATTCTTTTGGCGTTAGCCCAACAATTGAAGACACCTGTTTTTGATACTTATTTAGTGGCGTCGGCGAAGGAAGAAGTCGGAGCAATTGGAGCGCTGTATTTTACTCAAAATCAGCGTTTAGATGCGTTAATTGCCCTAGAAATTTGTCCCCTATCATCCGAGTATCCGATCGCAGATGGGGAAGCGCCCGTCCTCTTGTCTCAAGATGGTTATGGTATCTACGATGAAGGGCTAAATGGGGAAATCAGACAAGTTGCAACCGCGATCGAGGTTCCTCTACAGTTAGCCACCTTGAGTAGTTTTGGTAGCGATGCGTCAATTGCCATGAAATTCGGTCATGTTGCCCGTGCTGCTTGCTTAAGTTTCCCGACGCAAAACACCCACGGCTACGAAATTGCTCACTTGGGTGCGATTGCCAACTGCATCCGGCTACTTGAAGCTTACTGCCAAACCGAATTTGAATGACTTAAGACCAAAGTTTTAAGTCGAATGTTACTGACTTAAGCATTAATCAACCCTTGCGCGGGGGGGAGAGGGGGAGACGATTGTCCCCCAATGGGGGTTTGGGGGTTTCCCCCAAGTCCAGGTTTGTTTTGTTCCTTTACATAGAGATTTATTGATAAACCCTTAAAGTTTTGTCCTAAACATTCAACCTGTCCCGGTGATGTGCTAGCGTGCGATCGCAGGAATATCTGGAGTGTTTAATCCTGCGTTAGTAATGCAACAACCTTCATCAACAATGTCCCCATCAGAGCTGGAAAACCGATATCCCGATAGCCTTTATCTGGATTTGACAGCAAATCCAGTGTCCTCAAGCGGGACTCAACTCAAGCAGATTGACCTGTATTTGACCATTGACTTTCACGAACAGTGGCAGCCCATGGGTGCAGGACGCATCAAATTTGGTTTCAAAGGGGGCAAACTCCAACTCAGGCTGGAAAATGGGATAATTCCCGATGAGTGCCGTCACATAAAAGGATCGCGCAAGCTTTCCCCAGAACCCAACACTCAGTTACCGCCCGTTGCGTGCTCGGCAATTGCAGCCGGAACTGAACAATCTCCTGTCTGGATATGGCAAGGGAATACGGGAGTGTCGGTTTTGCAAGGGTCGCTCAAACCCACTAAACTAGCTACCGTACAGGTAACAGGTGAACCTTGCCAGATAGACGCTGTCTTTACGGTATCGCCATCCGATATTTATCTCACGAGTGCAGAAGGTCTATGGCTCCATCAGATTCGACCCAATCAACTCGCCGTCATTGAAAGAAAGTTGGTTTTATTTCTCCTAGAGTCGAAACTTCAGCCTTACCTCAGTCGAGTTGTGTGGCAATATAGCGAAGACAATGGACTGCAAAAGCTCAGCCCACTGCAAACAGACGAACAAGAGCAGGAGTTTGATACGACAAAAACCACCGAGCTGGCTGAATTAGAAGAGTTAATTCAGCGTCTAGCTACCACTAAAACCGATAACTTTTTTGAGTTAGCGAAAATCGCCAATCTCGAGCCCATTACAGATTTTGTAGGTGCCAAACTTCTGGGGGTCAACCTTAATGGTACAGACCTTAGTGGAGCTAATTTACATCGTGCCTATTTGCGGGGCGCAGACTTGAGCGATGCAGACTTGAGCGATGCAGATTTGGTGGGGGCAAATCTAGGGGGCGCGGATTTAAGTGGGGCCTATTTGAGCAATGCAGATTTGAGTGGTGCTGACTTGCATCGAGCGAGTTTAGCCTTAGCCAATCTCAGCAGTACCAATCTCAGTGGTGCTAATTTGAGCGAGGCGAATTTAAGCAGTGCCAACTTCAGTGATGCCAACCTGAACGAAGCTAATTTCACTCATGCTGACTTGCATCGAGCGAGTTTGATGCTAGCCAAGCTCAATGGTACGGTTTGGCAGAATACCAAAGTTGAAGAAGCTAGATTTGGGAAAAACTTAGGACTTTCCGAGCCAGACAAGTTAGAACTCCAGCAAAGGGGTGCCATGTTTGAGGAGGATATCGCATCCGGTTAACTAGTCAAAGAAGGCAGGAAGCTCCAAGGCAAGAAAGTTCGTACAGTATTCAGGCTTTGTGTATTCCATCCCAGTGAAAACTACCTTATATCAATAGCTTTAATGTTTGCTACAGATACTCTTCTTGCTCCCCCCCCACCCCCCAAAACATCGGGGGGTGGGGGGGAGCATCTAAAAAGGAAATTGAGATTATGTTCGTCTTCTACACCTTTTTAGCAGGAATTTATGCAGCTAACTGTTTCTGCTTAATTACCAGCAAAGTGATATCGTCGTAAACTTTTTGCTGACCAATATGTCGCCGAACATCTTCGATCGCAGCTTGCCTGATTTCCTTGGCTGAGCATTGCCAGTTTTGGCTGACTACTTCGGTTAGTCGCTCCAGTCCATACAACACTCCATTGATATCCTCGGCTTCCGTAATTCCATCGGTGTACAGCACCACCACATCTCCTGGATGCAACTGCACGTCAGCATGAGCAACAAAATCCGCAATTTCTGCTTCTAGGCCTATTGGGAAGCCTAAATCTATCGTATCAATTCGTTCCACCCGACCCCCCTCGCGAACTACAATCATCTCTTCGTGTTGACCGCTCAACCGCAGAATTCCATCTTTATAGTCCAGCAAGGAAAGGCTGAGATTTTTATCTGAATTCATCCGCTGCACGTTGTCATAAATTGTCCGGTTAACCACATTCAAGAATTTAACTGGGTCAGTTTCATTGTTTGCTAGTAAAGTACGTACTGCGGTTTGCACCATAATCATCAACACGCTGCTTTCTAAGCCGTGTCCGGTAACATCGCCGATACCAATTTTGACAAACCCATTGTGACGGAGTACGTCGTAGTAATCCCCACCGACTTCATTAGCCGGTTCCATAAAGCCAGCAATTTCTAGTTCTTCAATAGATTTGAGTTCCGACTCTTTGGGTAACATCATTTCTTGTAGTTTGCGCGTGACTGCTAGCTCGGCGCTCATGCGGAGATTTTCAGCTTTAAGGCGCTGATTTAGAAGCGTCACTTCCTGGTTAGCTTGAACTAAAGCTACCGCGATGTTGTTAAACGAGCTGACAACTTCCGCTAATTCATCTCGGGTATCTAGGGTAATCGTTTTCGTTAAGGTTCCATCAACCATCTGCTTCGATGCTGCACTCAGGCTCGAAACTGTCTGCATTACGCCTAGATAGAATCCGATAAAAAAGTACAAGACGATTCCTAAAATAATTAAGACAAAACTAGACAGCAAAAACTGTCTTCTGACAAATCCATCAATCCGATGCTGCAAAAGAAAGTCAAGCTCACCGATAACTTTATCCCATAACAAAAAGCTCTGGTTTATGCTCTGCTCAACAGTTACTAAGTAAGCATCTAATTGGATGGGTTGCTCTGAATCAATTAGTCGCTCGACTAAAGCGGTCAGTTGCTTCGTTTCGTGATTGAACGTACTGAGAGAGGTTGTTAGCCGGGAACGAAGATTACCAGCAGGATTATTGCTAAAGGCAATTTCCATGTTTCCTGCCAAGTCATCGTTATAATCTTTTAACGTTCCCAAGAGCATAATTAGCTGCGCTCGCTCTACAGGTGTAATCTGCTTGCGAATGATAATTCCTTGAGTGAGGAGTTGAATATCGGCTAAAGTCCTTTGCATCGCTGGAAGCTTGAGGAGAGTAGCATCCATTAAGTAGTAGGTATCTAAATCGGGATCGAGAATTAAGTTAGATTGATTGCCCACCTGAACTCTTAAATCATCAATTTGCTTAAGCATGCGATTATAAGAATTTTTCTTGTTTTCGCTACTCCAGGTTTCCTGATTGTCATTGAGTTCTTGCCAAGTTTGTTTTAAAGACTTAAATTTCTCTGTGGTAAGGAGAGTTTTTCCTGTTTTTGCTTCAACAGCTTCTAGAGATAGAATAATCTGAGAAACTGGAAATTTAGCTTGAGAGTTTTGAGGGGGAAAATTATTGTAAGCTGAGGAGCGATCGCTTAAATGTTGAAGCTGTGGACTCGCCGCCCAAAGTCGTCGTAGAGGACGGAGGTATAGAGTTCCTAATTTTTCTTTATTAGCAAAATCAATTCGAGTCTGTATTTCTGATATTAGTAAATACATGGCTAAGCCTAATGGTAAAATAAAGAGGCAGCTAATCAGAGCGAATTTCTGCGGATACTTGAGACGATTCATCACGGCAATCGCAGGTTTAATAAGTCTTAAAGTTTGGTGTTGCAGACCTTTCATAGCACAGAGAATAGACGACAAAAGGAATCGCTTAATGAAGCCTGCACCCTAAGCATTAATAAATGATGTGTACGACGGGATAGGAACAGTCAGACCCGTGCTTTCTTCCGCAAAGGTAACATTAGGGATAGGCTAGCGGCTAGAAGCATCTCCACTTGTTCAAATATTGAAGTTTCTCTGTTAAAGACGAAATCCCCGACTTCTTTAAGAAGTCGGGGATCTAAAAGGATCTAAAACGCTTTTCAGAACTACTAACTAGACGAGCGCTCGTTCGCCAGCATCCTGAGTAATATAGTCTTGCAACGCCTTCACATCTAAGGGTTCAGACTGTAACGAACGAATCGCAGCGGCTGTTGCTCTGGCTCCAGCAATAGTAGTAATGATGGGAATTTTGTACGTTAATGCGGTGCGACGAATCAGACGCCCATCCAGCTGTGCATCTTCACCAGAAGGGGTGTTGATAATCAACTGAATCTGCCTGTTCTTAATCCAATCTAAGACGTTAGGGCGTCCTTCATGGAGTTTCAGGACTAACTCAACATCCAATCCATTCTCTTTGAGCGCATACTTGGTGCCTTCAGTCGCTACTACGTGGAAACCTAATTCCATGAAGTCCTTCACTACCGGGACAACACTCGGCTTATCGCGGTCATTGGTCGAGACAAATACAGTGCCGGAGAGAGGGATACGCTGACCTGCCCCTAAGGCTGCCTTAGCAAACGCCCTGCCAAAGTCCGTGTCAATTCCCATCACCTCCCCAGTGGAGCGCATTTCGGGTCCCAGAATTACGTCCGTACCCTGAAACTTCTCAAACGGCAGTACAGCCTCTTTCACAGCAACGTGTTGGCGGATGGGTTCTTTGGTGAACTCAAGCGATTCTAGCGTCTCACCTGCCATAATCCGGGAAGCAAATCCTGCTAGCGGCACGCCCGTTGCCTTGGAGACATAGGGAACCGTGCGGGACGCTCTGGGATTGGCTTCTAGGATATAAACTTGAGGGTCATAGCCTTGGAGACCTGCAACCGCAAACTGGATATTCATCAATCCGACGACTTTCAGTGCCTTTGCCAACTGTATCGTCCACGTCCGAATCTTCTCCAATACGGCGGGTGGCAACGAGATCGAGGGTAAGGAGCAAGCCGAGTCGCCCGAATGAATGCCTGCTTGTTCGATATGCTCCATGATGCCGCCAATCACAACCTTCCCCGTCTGATCTGCGATCGCATCTACATCAACTTCAACGGCATTCTCCAAGAACTTATCAATCAAAATTGGATGCTCTGGCTCTACCTGAACGGCAAAGGTCATGTAGCGTTCCAACTCAATGTCAGAATAGACGATTTCCATGGCTCGTCCGCCGAGTACGTAAGACGGACGCACAACCACGGGATAACCAATCCGCTTGGCAATTTCCAGTGCTTGTTCATAACTGCGAGCAATCCCATTGGGTGGTTGCTTGATATTTAATTCGCGCAGAACTTTTTCAAACCGCTCTCGGTCTTCGGCAATATCAATTGAATCGGGAGACGTTCCCCAAATTGCGGTAGGCAGGGATGCTTGGATCTCTGGACGGTTCAAAAATTCCTGTAAGGGTACTGCTAGTTTGAGAGGGGTTTGACCGCCAAACTGAATAATGATGCCTTGCGGTTTTTCCGTTTCAATAATGTTGAGGACATCTTCTTTCGTGAGCGGTTCAAAGTACAAGCGATCGCTCGTGTCATAGTCTGTGGAAACGGTTTCCGGGTTAGAGTTGACCATAATCGTCTCAAACCCTTGTTTTCTCAAGGAATAAGACGCATGACAGCAACAGTAGTCAAACTCAATCCCTTGTCCAATTCGGTTGGGTCCGCCGCCTAAAATCATCACCTTGCGTCGGTCAGAGGGGATGACTTCTGACTCTTCCTCATAGGTGGAGTAGTAGTAAGGGGTATTGGCTTCAAACTCGGCGGCACAGGTGTCCACTAACTTATAGGCCGGGACAACACCCAACTCCTTCCGGTAAGCTCGAACTTCATCTTCTGTCGTATTTAACGCAAACGCCAGTTGGCGATCGCTAAATCCTTGACGCTTGATATCCCACAACTGCTCTTTTGTCAGTTTCTGTAAGGAAGCTCGCTTGAGGAACTTTTCAGTTTCCAGCAATTCCTCAAACTTATCCAAAAACCACGGATCGATGCTCGTAAGTTCGTAGATTTCCTCGACTGTCATGCCCAACTGTAGGGCGTGACGCACGGTAAAGATACGTTCGGGATTCGGGGTTCTCAGTCCCGCACGTACTTGTTCTAAGGATGGTAGTTTCTCTTTGCGATCGCAACCCCAGCCAGAACGCCCAGTTTCCAGCGAGCGAAGGGCTTTTTGGAACGATTCCTGGAATGTTCGCCCAATGGCCATCGCTTCCCCGACGGACTTCATCTGGGTTGTCAGCACGGGTTCGGCACCGGGAAACTTCTCAAAGGCGAAGCGAGGAACCTTCGTCACGACATAGTCAATCGTGGGTTCAAATGAAGCTGGCGTCTTCTTAGTAATGTCGTTAGGAATTTCATCCAGGGTGTAGCCTACCGCCAACTTAGCCGCGAACTTAGCAATCGGGAACCCTGTTGCTTTCGAGGCGAGGGCAGAACTGCGGGAAACGCGGGGGTTCATCTCAATCACAACCACTTCACCCGTAACCGGATTGACGGCGAACTGAATATTTGAACCCCCCGTTTCTACGCCAATCTCGCGGATAATTTTAATCGAGTAATCTCGCAGTCGCTGGTATTCTTTATCCGTCAAGGTTTGGGCAGGGGCAACAGTGATGGAGTCGCCGGTATGGATGCCCATCGGGTCAAGGTTTTCAATTGAGCAGATAATTACGACGTTATCGGCTAAGTCGCGCATCACCTCTAGCTCGTATTCTTTCCAGCCCAAGAGCGACTTTTCCACTAAGATTTGTGACATGGGCGAAGCATCGATGCCCCCTTGTGCCATTTCCTCGTATTCTTCCTGGTTGTAAGCGATACCGCCGCCAGTACCGCCGAGGGTAAAAGCAGGCCGAATAATCAGGGGATAGCTACCGATTTGTTTGGCGATCGCTTTTGCCTCTTCCAGATTATTAGCAATCCCTGAAGGGCAAACACCGACACCAATCCGCTCCATAGCTTCTTTAAACAACTGGCGGTCTTCCGCCATCTCGATCGCGGGTAGCTTTGCCCCAATCAACTCAACACCATATCGTTCTAAAGCACCGTTTTTCGCCAGCGCTACGGCCACATTGAGAGCCGTTTGACCCCCCATCGTCGGCAGCAGGGCGTCGGGTCGTTCTTTGGCGATCACCTTCTCCACTATTTCCGGCGTTAGCGGCTCGATGTAGGTGCGATCGGCGGTTTCCGGATCGGTCATAATGCTGGCTGGATTCGAGTTCACCAGCACGACTTCGTAGCCTTCTTCCCGGAGCGCTTTGCACGCCTGAGTACCGGAGTAGTCAAACTCAGAGGCTTGTCCAATTACGATTGGGCCAGAACCTAGGAGCAAGATTTTGTGGAGGTCGTCGCGGCGGGGCATAGTCGTTCGTTTGTCGATGCGTGGCAGTTATTAAGACCAACCTATTTTAAATGCTCTCACCGCTATTATTTGTGTATTAAATGTAGCGGTTATTCAAGTTTGATGGCTTGAGGCAAAGCGCTGCACCTATAGCATGCGGGCGATCGAGCGAGACTGTACTTAGATCTGCCGTTCGCGATCGCAATGTGTAACAAAATATAAATTTTTCATGAAGAAGCCCTGAGGTGAGCTAGTAAAGCTGGGAATGCCTCCGGATAGCAACCCGTTTACCTGTAACTATTAGCAGATATACTTCAACGCAATAAGCCGTCTGGTCATCCAACAGTTGATTGAGCGTCGGCTTCGTGGGTCGCGATCGGGGCTTCCGAGAGTGGGTGGGGCGAATCATCTCAGCACCCATTGAACCCCAGGATTTAAGCTCTACCAAATTTAAAAAAGTCTCAATTTTATAGGAAAGCTGGAAACAGTTTTTCTTGATGTGGTCCTAATGGTTAGAACTCAAATGATTAAGACTAACATTTGGATAGTTTTTAGTCTTTATCTAATTTACGTCCTGATTAGTGGACCCTTGTTTTTTGTGACATCGGGTGGATGGATGGCATTCTTTTTATACCTAGCTTTCACGGGTTTTTACTATATAGTTAGTACAATTCTATTGTTTATGAGTGCATCAGCTAGGACATTCCGGCGGCGAACCAAGGTCAAAGTTAATCTATCTTTTCTAGTCAGGATTGTTTCTTTTCAAACTTTTGTTGTTTTGTTTAACTACAGTACATGTGGCGATAGTCTTTGTTATGAAGGTTTCCTACCAAGCCTATTAGAAGAAGCTGATATCCCTCTGTTGTTCACGCCCCCCTTCGTGGTCGTCTTACTTGCGCTACTTTTATATTTATGTTTGCTGTCGTTATTCCTGTTGGATATTGCGTAACAGCGAACAGTGACCTATCAGTTACTTTCTTTGTGCGATCGCAGCTCTCTCATATCGATATCCTTAGAGAAGGAAGTAATCACTAGTTAGCTGCTACGACTGAAGAAGATAGCGGCTATGATAATCAGACTTAATAAGGCTACCGGAACCCAAAGATTAGTGATTTCTATCATTTGACGTTTTTGTAAGTTGCTAGTGTATCCGTCTATCAAGATATTGTTTAGCCTGAAGACGGAGTACTCCTTATCGTAAAGATGCCATTTAATTATTAATCAAAGTTATCGCTTCTCGATAGAATGAAAACCAAGTTCTATTGAAGAGCGAATGATGACCTTTCCAGACTTAGTGACGTGGCTACAAGAACGAACGGCCTTCGGTATTCTATCGGAGGATGTATTAAACGCGATCGCGCAAGTCATGGAAGAACGTGTGGTACCAACCAACACGCGCTTGGCTCTCGAAGACACTCCTGTTGAAGCTCTCTACATTCTGCAACACGGGCGTCTAGAAAGCGATCGCGCCAACCAAACGAGTTCCCTGTGGGCCGTCAGTTGGCTTCCTGGCGCAGTAATTCATTTACAAGAACTGCTATTCAACCAACCTACCCAAAGAACCGTCAAAACCCTCAGCGAGTGCCACCTCTGGGTCATCCCTAGCGAGCGATTCCGGGAATTAATCGATCGATACCCCGAAATTTCCAAAGCCTTCTCACCGCAACTAGCTCAAGAACTTGCGGAACTCTCCTCTAAACTGACTTACGAGCAAGAGCGTCAAGCGGCCTTACGGCCTTATCTAGTGAATAAGGCAAAACGCGGAATTATTGGCAAAAGCCGCTACGCCGTGCGCCTGCGGCAACAAATCAAAAAAGCAGCAGAAGACCGCAAGTCAGCAGTCATTTTCGGCGAACCTGGACTGGAAAAAGACAATATTGCTGCTCTAATTCATTTTGGTTCTGCCTATCGGCGGGAACCGATGATTAAAATCGATTGCAGTACCGTGCAAGCAAGCGGTGCAGAATTATTTGGTCGTGCGGGGGGTAAACCAGGGCTGATTGAATATCTCAGAGACGGCACCTTGATTCTCAACAATATTCAAGAACTGCCCCCAGAACTCATCCCTCAACTAGCCGTGCTGTTAGAAACTGGCACCTACACCCCAGTGAATCGGCCAGACGAACCACCTGGCGAACCCCGCGAGTGTCAGGCACACATCATTATGATTTCCGAACAAACCCTGCCGGAGATCGAACGTCGAGTTACCCATTTAATTAAAGTGCCGCCACTGCGGGTGCGAAAAGCGGATGTTAGCGCTCAGATGGATTATTACATCAGTCTGGTCTGCCGAGCGCGAGGAATTCCTAAACCCAAGGTAACGCCGGAAGCGCTACGCCGATTACAAGCCTATGATTTCCCTGGCAACTTGAGGGAATTGGAAAATCTGATAGAAAGAGCGATCGTTCAGTTAGGGAACGGGAAAGAACTCACTGAAGAAATTGTCTGGCCCTCTCAGAGTAAGAAAAAACAATTTCGCGTCAATCTCTTGAATGCCTACCCCGAATTGAGGCGATTTTTGAGGAGTCAGTGGTGGCCCGATCGCATTAATTATGGCTTCACCTTATGGTTTTTTGCCCTAGTCGTCGTTTTGGGATTCGTCGGTCCGCAAAACCGTCAAGAAAACTTTACCTTAAATATGTTTTGGGCATGGTGGTGGCCGTTAGTGCTCATTGGCTTTCCCTTCGTCGGCCGCCTCTGGTGTGCGGTTTGCCCCTTCATGATTTATGGAGAAGTGACCCAAAAGCTTTCTCTTTGGCTTTGGCCTCGACAACTGAAGCGTTGGCCTAGAGAAACGGCTGAAAAGTGGGGAGGATGGTTTTTATTTGGGCTATTCGTTCTGATTTTCTTATGGGAAGAACTTTGGGATTTAGAAAATACCGCCTACCTCTCGGCTTGTTTGCTCCTCTTAATTACGGCAGGAGCAATGATTTTTTCGGCAATCTTTGAGCGACGGTTTTGGTGCCGGTATTTGTGTCCGATTGGGGGAATGAATGGTCTATTTGCCAAACTCTCCATGACGGAACTTCGGGCGCAACAGGGGACGTGTTCAGCAGAATGCACGACTTATCAATGTTATAAAGGTGGGCCTCAAAAAGGCGAAGGATTGGAAACAGGGGGTTGTCCGTTGTATTCTCACCCTGCCCAACTGGAAGATAATCGAGACTGCGTGCTGTGCATGACGTGCTTAAAAGCTTGTCCTCACCGTTCAGTTGAAGTGAATTTGCGTCCGCCAGGGATTGAACTGTGGACAACCCATATTCCTCGCACGTATGAGGTGGCACTTTTGCTGTTACTGCTGGGTGGGGTATTTCTGCATCGACTCCCGGAGTTGCAACTAGAGCTGGGATTATCGCTGGATTTGGCTGATTTTTGGCAACATTTTGGCTTCTCGCTTGCTGCTTTAGCTATTCCTGTTGCTATTCCCTTGCTTGCGTATGGTGGAATGCAACTCGCTTACCGACTCATCCAAACTGTAAAATCTAAGCTCCAAAATCCCAAGCCTCGGCGTTTTGTGGAACTGGCTTATGGGTACTTGCCCCTAGTGTTAGCGGCTAACTTAGCTCATTATTTGCGCTTAGGGTTGAGTGAAGGGGGACGGCTGCTACCCGTCACGTTTGCCACCTTTGGCTTGAGCGGTGAAGGGTTGCCGGTGTGGGTGGCTCATCCGGCTGTGATTGAATTTTTGCAAGGCGTTACGCTGATTGCTGGTGTTGTTTTGACGATGCTACTCACTCAAAAGATAGCAGCTCAGCCCATGCGATCGCTTTTGGCGCAACATCTAGCCGCTGTGGTGCTAGGTGTCTGTCTGTGGGCAATTATCGTTGGTTACTAAAACTATCAAATTGTTGGAAATCCAGTTGATTAGAAAGAAGATGAATCATTAGGCTAAAATTCATCGTCCAAAAATGAGAGCATCCAGCGAATAGGCACCCGGTCCTAAAACCGCGATCGCAATCAGCATAATGCAGTACATAAACGCCTTTTCCCAGCTTGGGGGTTCGCCTTTTCCGTTCGGCCCCTTGTACTGCCCTTCAGGAATTAAGTAGGGATCGCGGGCAACAAAAGGCAACCTTTTGGATAAGTGTAAATAGATTGCAAACACCATTGAGCCGAGAATCGGTAGGCTTGCTAGTAGGGTGAGGAATCCCAAAATCAAGCAAATTCCGCCACCGAGCATAGAGGCTGCTGATACAAAGCAAAGAAAGATAGGCATTTTCAGTGAAGCAGACCACTGGTGAAGATGCGTGATTTTAGGATAGCCGTGCAGCAGAAATAACACGCCAACGCTAACTCTTAGGAGTAAAAGCACCGCGCCTTGGAGTCCGGCAGGGAACACAGTATTGAGTGAACTGAGTAGGTTTGGGCCTAGTTCTGGCAGATTAGATGAAATGTTAGTAGTTAATAGAAAAGCGATCGCAAAGCCAAAAACAAATTTATAAATCATTATCGGGTTTGACTCTTCGTCTCTAAATTCGGTAGATGGAGTTCTTTCTCCCCCCTGATTAAGGGGGGTTGGGGGGTCGATATGTAGCACTGCAAAAGTGAAATGATATTAGAGCAGCCGCACGATCGCTTGATTTCCCTCATCCGCCTTAATTCCTAAAGCAACAACCTTGCCGTTGTCGTCTTGGGCTTGCCAAACTTCCTTAGGAGCGTCAATTGTATGAGCATAAGCAACCTGAGTGCGCCCGATTTCAATAGTTAAGTCATTACCTTTATCGACCGGATCGTAAATCAGCGACAAGAGTGGCTGCTCTTTAACTGGGGTTTCATTTCCAAGTTCGCGATCGAGCACTTCAAGGTCGATTAATCGTCCCTTGTTACCATTGGTAAATGTATCAAAAAACTCTACCCATTGCTCTGCGAGAATTTGTTTATTAATTGACATTTTGTCCTCCTTGAGATTTAGACTACTTGTGTGGATACTTACCTGTATTTCCCGACGCTGGGACTGTAAAATCGAAAGTTGTATTAGTACTGTCGATCGCGTTATCACGGTCGCTGTACGCCGTGAGTGTTGAGATCGATCGCATATAAAGATTTGCCTGCCGTGATAAACAGGCGATAGCGTGAAGCGAAGCTATAGTGAGGAACGAGCGTCAGCGCTGCTGCGTTTGCGTAAGCATGGTGCGGAGCAGCAAAGCGCAGAGAGCGTTCCGAACCCCCAAACGTGAGGTTAGCGCAAGTCTCCGGCACCAGAATTTTCCCCAGACGAGTGCCGTCGGGTGCATACACCTGCACGCTATCCTTGGAACTAGTAAAGACGTTGCCGTTGGAGTCCACGCGCAACCCGTCAGGTTGTCCCGGTTCTATCACCGCGAACACGCGACCGTTCTTTGCAGACCTACTATTCACGACTTCGTAGGCACGGATATGATGAGGGCCATTCGGGATATTGAAAGCCGCTGTATCTGACACATAAAGGATGCTTTCGTCTGGACTGAAGGCAAGCCCATTGGGGCGCATCATGTCCGTCACAATGGCATCGATTTCCCCTGTCGCTGGGTCGAAGCGGTACACAAAACATCCTGGTTGTTCTTGCTCACCGCCGTAGCCTTGATTTGGCTGGGTGATGCCATAAGGCGGGTCAGTGAACCAGATTGTGCCGTCACTTTTCACTACCAGGTCGTTCGGACTGTTGAGGCGTTTGCCCTGGTAACGGTCAACTAAAATTTTCCACTCCCCGTCGTGTTCGCGTCGGATAATGGCACGCAGACCTGACGAACACGCAACGAGACGACCCTCCAAGTCGCGATAATTGCCGCTTTGATAGTCGGATGGGTCGCGTAAGACGCTTACTCCGTCAGTGGCACTCCAGCGCAACACGCGATTGCCGTGAGCATCACTCCACACAACGCTATCGTCTTCGTGGAAGTAGACGGGACCCTCGCTATGGACTGCGCCGTTGGCAAGCTTTTGGAGTGAGGCACTTGGGTGTACGAGGGCACACATGCGATCATCATAAATCTCAATAGCTTCAGGCATGGGCATCTCCTGTTATTTAACCTAG
>DATNPT010000124.1:0-3041 GCA_036703075.1 Chroococcales cyanobacterium | reverse complement strand
GCGGCATCAAAGGACGTATTCGAGACTTGGGCAATTTTATCGGACGGGTCTAATTTTATGTAGTTTGTGTTGCACACCAGCCGATTAACAGCTTTGTGAGGAACAGCAACTCCCTTGGGCGTTCCTGTAGAGCCAGAGGTGTAGATAATGTAAGCTAAGTTCTCGCTCGTCACATGGCTGATGGGATTGTCCTGACTCGCTCTAGCAATAGTCTCCCAGTCAGTATCGAGGCAAACCACTTTCGGATTTGGGATATTGGTATTCTGGAGAGCGATCGCATCCGTTAATCCTCTGACTAGCTTCTCCTGTGTCAGCAGTACTGATGCTTGAGCATCCTCAATCATGAAGCGAAGGCGCTCTTGTGGATAACTGGGATCTAAAGGTACATAAACTCCTCCAGCTTTCAGGATGCCTAGCAGTCCTACTATCAACTCCACAGAACGTTCCATGCAGATACCAACTAGAGCTTCCGAACCTACACCCAGTTCCTGCAAGTAATGTGCTAGTTGGTTGCTGCGGGTGTTTAGCTCTCGGTAGGTGAATTGCTTGTCTTCATAGATTACTGCTATTGCATCCGGTGTTTTCTCCACTTGGGCTTCAAATAACTGATGGATGCACTGATGTTTGGGATAGTCAGCCTGGGTATCATTCCATTCCAATAACAACTGATGCCGCTCAGCTTTACTCAGCAGTGGTAAGTTGGCAATCCGAGTTTGTGGATTCGCAACAATGCCCTCTAGCAGGGTTTTAAAATGTCCGAGCATTCGGGTAATCGTGGTTTCATCAAATAAATCCGTGTTGTACACCACCACACCTCGAATTCCCTCCGAGTGTTGCCACTTCTCCCCCCATAAGCTCCTGAAGCTATCCGAAGCTTGCCATAAATTGAACTCTAAATCGAAGCGGGTTGTTTTAAAGTCAATTGTTAGAGGACTGAGCGTTAAACCTGGCAGTTCTAGTCCTTCCATCGGAGCATTTTGGAAGGCAAACACGACTTGAAATAGTGGATGGCGATTTAAGGAGCGCTCTGGCTGCAATTCCTCTACTAGTTTTTCAAAGGGCAAATCTTGGTGACTGTATGCGCCTAATGTTGTCTCGCGTACTCTACTGAGTAGTTCTTGGAACGTTGGGTTACCGGATAAGTCGGTGCGTAGCACCAGAGTATTGACAAAAAAACCTATTAATGTTTCGATTTCGCTACGGTTGCGATTCGCGATCGGCGAACCGACAGCAATGTCCTCTTGGTGCGTGTAGCGGTAGAGTAAGGCCTGAAATGCTGCCAAGAGAGTCATGAACAGAGTAACTCCTGCTTGCTGCGATCGCGTTTCTAACGCATCACTCAAGCTTGGCGGTAGCTCTAAAAATTTGGTCGCTCCCCGATAATTCTGTATAGCAGGTTTTGCGCGACGCTCTTGTAGATTCAGTACAGAAATCCCCTCTAACTGCTGCCGCCAGTAAGATAGTTGTGCCTGTAGGGGCGATTCATGCGCCTCTACCCCTTGCAACCACTCACGCTGCCAATGAGCAAAGTCGGCATACTGAAGCGGCAGTTCGGCTAAAGGAGAAGGGTGCTTTTGAGTAAATGCTGTGTAAATAGCGCTTAGTTCCCGAATCAGCACTCCAATCGACCAATCATCGCAGATAATATGGTGCAGATTCAGCAGCAATATGTGTTCTGTCTCGTCCAACTTCAAGAGCAACAATCGCAGCAAAGGCCCAGTGGCGAGATCGAAAGGACGCTGAGACTCCTCAGTAACTAACCGCTTCGCTTGGAACTCCCGTTCCTCTTTAGGCAAGTTCCGTAGATCTACTACTTGTAGATTTATGTTGCCAGTGGCAGCGTTAGCACTGCTTTGGGCAGGAATCGCCTGAACGAGTTGTCCCTCGACTATCCCAAATCGAGTGCGAAGGGCTTCGTGGCGACGCACGATTTCGTTAAAAGCCTGCTCTAATGCGATTAAGTTGAGCGCGCCCGTTAACCGAAGCGCTGTCGGCACGTTATAGAAGGTATTGCCAGGTACTAATTGGTCAATAAACCACAATCGCTGTTGGGCAAACGATGCCGGAAAGATAAAAACCTCATCTTCTGCGGGAATAGTGAGTCTTACTTGAGCCTGTGTAAGGGAATGGTCAGAAAATCCTGATGTCATCTTTTTTCGTTGTCAGGCTTGCCTTGTTCGTTTTGAGCGTCTGGCTTATCCTGTGGTTGCTTGAGCTGACTCTGGGCTTTGTCGCGGGCGTCTATGGCTTCTCTGTAGTCGGGTTTGTAACGAACAGCTTTGTCATAAGAGTCAACCGCTTCCTTATATCGCTGTAAGTTGAGTAGAGCGTTGCCTCGACTATACCAAGCTTCATAGTAATCAGATTTGTTCTCGACAGCTCGGTTGTAAGATGCGATCGCATCTTGGTAGCGTTTCTGGTTGTAGAAAGCGTTGCCCAAGTTATACCAAGCTTCGTGAAAGGTTCGCCGTAATCGAACTGCCTTGTTGTAAGAGCTAATCGCTTCTTCGTAGCGCTTGAGTTGATGTAATGCCCAACCGCGACTATACCAGGCTTGGGAGTCGCTAGGATTGAGTTTAACCGCTTCGTTAAATGCATTTACCGCTTGTTGGTAATCCTGCACTTTATTCAGCGCAATGCCGCGACTGTACCAAGCTTGATAGTAGTTTGGCTGAAATTGAACGGCTTTATCATAGGATTCCACCGCTTCTCGATATTTTTGCTGATTGATTAGGGCGTTGCCTCGCTGATACCAAGCTTCAGCCGATTCTGGCTCGTATTCAACTGCTTTGTCATACGATTTAACAGCCTCTTCGTATTGGCGCAAATTATGCAGCGCCCATCCCCGTTGATACCAAGCTGGAGAATAGTCGGGTTTGAGTTTTAGTGCTTTGTCAAAAGATGCGATCGCTTCTGAATATTGCTGTAATTTAATCTGAGCATTGCCTCGACCATTCCACGCATCCAGATAATTTGGCTGGGTTTTTAGTGCTGAATCATAGGAATTAATCGCTTCCTCGTAATGTTGCAAGCGATCGAGT
>DATNPT010000151.1:0-12563 GCA_036703075.1 Chroococcales cyanobacterium | reverse complement strand
GTCATGCGCTTACTCACTCGCCGTCTCGGTGAGGTAACTCCCCAGGTGCAGGAGCGCATTCAGAATTTGTCGATCGCTCAGTTGGAAAATTTGGGCGAGGCGCTGTTGGATTTTACCAATGTTACCGATTTAGAAGCTTGGTTGGACACGGTAGAAGATTGCTCTCTCTTGGAAGAGCGAGAGGAAACCTCTGAGAGTTGAGAAGAGGAGCGATCGCAATGGTGGATTCATCTGCGCTAAAGTGCCAATCTTTTCATAGGCACTGGTATTGAGTAACAGGTGCTGAGGCGTGACTTCTGCCGTAACCCAACTCGGCTTATCCTGACGCAATAATTCCGCTTCCTCGGCGGTAGAGAGGTGAAGAATATGTAAGCGTCGCTGATATTTTTTAGAAAGTTTCAGGGCTAACTCAGTTGCATTCAGGGCAGCTTGGTTGTCTTGAATCGTGGAGTGAATGACTGGGTCAGTAATTCCAGCAAATTCTTTTCGTCGCTGATTTATTCGGGCTTGGTCTTCGGCATGAACGGCAATCAGACGCCTCCCTTGGGCAAAAATGGGTTCTAGCCATTCTTCGCGATCGACTAACAAATGTCCATGCGCTGAACCCATAAAAATCTTGATGCCGCAAGTCGGCTTAGCCTCTAAGAGATCCGGCAACTTTTCTGGTGTTGCCCCGATAAAAAAGCCATAATTTACTAAGCATTTACCAGCTGCTCGTTGAAGTTTATCGTTGAGTGCGTCTTGTGTCGTTGTCAGAGGGCGAGTATTCGGCATCTCCAAAAACGACGTCACTCCTCCCCTAGCACAAGCACAACTAGCAGTAAATAAATCTTCTTTGTGTTCTAGCCCGGTTCTCGAAAGTGAACCTGCGGGTCAATGACTCCAGGCAACAAAGTTAGGCCGGTGGCGTCTATCTCCTTATCCGCTGCTGTTACCGCCGTAGAGGGAATTTCTGAGGCAACCTGAACGATCTGGCGATCGCGAATCTGGACATCTCCAGCAAAAAACTCTCCAGTAGGCAAAAGAATGCGAGCATGACGGATAAACAGGCAGGAGTCAGAGGACATAAGACAATGCTACAATTCGACGGAGTTTCAATACCCATATTTAAATTTGTACAGTTAAATTAGGAATCTATTCCTTTTAGCTTTGATGGAATTAGCGAATAATTGCTTTTTCCCTTTGCTTAAAACATTCATGACTCTATGGTGATTGAACGGATATGACTCGTGAGCAGAATCAAGAGCCTGAGAAACAGCCTCTACAAAAGGTTGAAAATCCTTGGGTAGAAGCACTCAAGACCATTGTCTTGAGCGGTGTTCTCGCCTTCGGGATTCGTAGCTTCGTTGCGGAAGCGCGTTATATTCCTTCGGGATCGATGCTGCCAACGCTACAGATTAACGACCGCCTGATTATTGATAAGGTAACTTATCGCTTCCAAAACCCTCAGCGAGGAGACATCGTAGTGTTTATGCCTCCTGAGACGGCTAGCATTTGTTTTGGAGATATTCCTAAGTCTCCACTCGATGGCTCGGAAAAAGCCTCGCCTACTCCAGATGCACAACAAAACAATCCCAAACTCAAGGATGCGTTTATTAAGCGAGTGATTGGGTTACCTGGAGATACAGTGGAAGTGAAAAACAGACAGGTTTACGTCAACAAGCAACCGATACGGGAAAAATACATTGAAGATGCTCCAGAATACGAATTTGGTCCCGTGACAGTACCCCCTGGTAAATACCTCGTACTGGGTGATAACCGCAACAATAGCTGCGATGGTCATTATTGGGGATTTGTGCCTCGCGAGAATATCATCGGTAAGGCGATCGTGCGCTTCTGGCCGTTAAATCGGGTTGGCGAATTGTACCCAGTACCCACTTATCCCAATTCTTTGAGTAAAAAGTAAGCCTATTCTCAAGCCAAGAAACGCCGGTTCAGTTTCAGTGTAAATTGCCTATTGACCGGCGAGTTTATCGTCAGCGCTCGGTTGTCCATTCAACAGAACCACTATATTGCTTTAGCAATGAGCGGCGGGAGGAGGTCAACGTTGTGTAAATTCGATGTGTCTGTAGCTAAACACACCAAGTTTGTACGACACGACCGGTTAATTCTTGCCCTAACCAAGGAGTGTTGGTGGAATTGGACTTCAGGGTATGTTTGACGACTTTCCAACTCTCCTTGGGATCGAATAGCACGAGTTCAGCCGATCGCTTGGGAGCGATCGCGGCGGGAGTTTGCTGTAAACAAACCGCTGGAGAAGTGCTAAGACGCTGCCACAGTTCTAGGGCTGTCCAATCGCCTGTTTCCACGAGATGGTGCCAAAGCAGAGGTAGGGCTATTTCTAACCCGATCGCACCAGATGGGGCTTCAGCAAATGCAACGGTTTTTTCTTCGTAGGTATAAGGGGTATGGTCGATCGCGATCGCATCGAGAATTCCCTCTCGAACCCCCTGAATCAGCGCGGCGCGATCGGCTGGATTTCCCAATGGAGGGTCTAAATGTAAATTTGGGTTATAACTCCACAAATCTTCTGTGCTGAGTAACAGGTGCATCCAGGTTGTACTCGCGGTTATAGGCAATCCCTTTGCCTTCGCCGCCTGAATCAACTGCACGCTACGACGTGTGGAGATACGCATCAGATGCACGGGGGTACCAATCGCTTCTACCACTTCTAATAAAGCCGCTAAGGCCGCAGATTCTGCCATAGCTGGATTTCCCGGTAGCCCCAAACCGATTGACTGTACTCCTTCCCTCGCTACCCCGTTACCGGCTAGTTGGCGATTGCAAGGCCACAAGGCAATTGGCTTACCGAATGATTGTAAGTATTCCAACAACCGCCGGAGTAGTAATAAATTTGAGAGGGGACGACCATCGGCAAAGCCCACGACTCCCGCTGCGGCTAACTCCGCCAGTTCTGTCATTTGCTGCCCTTCAACTCCCAACGTTAGCGCTCCCCAGCACGAGAGGTGAGGGATGCAATTGGCTGGTGCTGTTGTAGTTCTAATGCCTTGTATCTTCTGATTCAAGGCGGCTAATCCAGATGGGTTGTCAAGGGGTGGTGCGGTATCCGGCAAAATTGCCAATCGGGTAAAGCCACCGGCTGCCGCTGCTGCCAGCAGTGACGACCAAGTTTCCCGTTCCTCAAATCCTGGTTCCCCAGAGTGACTGTAGAGGTCTACTAGCCCTGGACCTAAAATAAGACCCTGGCAATCCCGCACGACGGCATGAGTCGGTATTTCTGAAATGGTAGTGTCAACTGCCTCGATCGCACCATCTGTAATGAGTACATCAGCTAGTCGATCGGTTCCAGAAACCGGGTCTACAATCCGGACTTGTTGAAGCAGTTCGCTATTCATAAGGGGTATGGGAGAAGAAAGGGTTAGGGTAAAGGGTTAGGGTAGGGAAGAAGAAACAGACTACACAAGGCAGATCCAGAACTTACCCCGACCCTCATCTGAGGAGACTCGCTCTCTTTTGCCGCCTCTCTACCCTTTACCCCTACTTCTACCCTAACCGTGCAGCTTAGCAGATCGGTAGGGACGCTCATCGCTCAGCGTTCTGCCAAACGATCGCGACTTTAATTAATAGTTTCATTTCAACGCAAGGTCACGAACTCCTCAGCGATGGTCGGATGGAGTCCAACCGTCGCATCAAAGTCTTGTTTGGTGGCTCCCATCTTGAGGGCGATAGCAATTCCTTGGATGATTTCTGCGGCATGTTCGCCTACCATGTGAGCGCCTAATACTTTCTGAGTGTCCTCCTCAACCACTAATTTCACCATCGTCCTCTCATCCCGACCGCTTAAGCCATGGTACGTGGGTTTAAACGTAGCGCGATAGCACTTAATGGCTTCGCCCCAATTTTGCTGAGCTTGAGCCTCGGATAGCCCCACCGACGCACCTTCGGGTGTGGAAAAAACCGCTGAGGGTATGTTTTCATAACTCATCTTCCTAGGCATGCCGCCAAATTCCGTATCAGCAAACGCACGACCCTCATTAATCGCCACTGGCGTTAGATTCACGCGGTTAGTGCAATCACCTACAGCAAAAATATTCGGCTGATTGGTGCGGCTGTACTCATCGACCGCTACAGCCTCTTTATCAATTTTCACCCCAGCATTCTCTAAACCCAGATTTTCGAGATTGGGTCGGCGTCCTGTAGCAGAAAGGACGACATCTGCCATCACGGTCACTTGAGAGTTATTCCCGATCGAGACTTTTAGTCCTTCTGGCGTTTTCTCAATCGCTGTAGCTTGAGAGTGGTTCAGAATCTGAACGCCATTTTGTTGCATCCCTTCTTGAATGCCAGAGCGCATATCGTCATCGAATCCTCGCAAAATCAGATCGTTGCGATCGAGCAGAGTGACCTTAGAACCCAGACCATTCATGATGCAGGCAAATTCCACGCCGATATAGCCAGTGCCAATAATCGTGATGCGTTCGGGTTGTTCCTGGAGGTGGAACATCGCATCTGAAACAATCGCATGTTCTATACCTGGAATATCTGGTTTATAAGGTTGTCCGCCAACAGCAATCAAAATTTTATCGGCAGTAATTTTGCGATCGCCAATTTCCAACGTATGAGGGTCGAGGAACTTGGCATAAGCAGGGAATAAATCCACCCCAGCTTTATCCAGCATTCGTTGATATACCCCGTTGAGGCGTTCAACTTCTTTATTGACAACAGTAATCATCTTTTGCCAATCGAGGGCACTCTGGACTGGGTTCCAACCAAACCCTTGAGCATCCTCAAACAAGTAAGGGAAGTTGGAGGCGTAGACCATGAGCTTCTTGGGAATACAGCCGCGATTGACACAGGTACCGCCTAATTGACTGAATTCTGCCACTCCTACTTTGACGCCATATTGTGCTGCTCGTCTAGCTGTCGCAATTCCTCCCGATCCGCCACCAATTACAAACAAATCGTAATCGTATGTCATAGTCTTTAAATAAACTCTCTTTTATCAGTGTAAGAACGAGCACGGTAAGGAAAATTACTTTTTCGCTCTTGATTCAACTCCCATCATTTTTTGGGTGGAGCTGGTGAAGGTCGTGAGGGTGAGGAACCAAGCTCTGTGTCGTCTGGGTAATCTGGCAGAGGCTCAGGTTGCAGTTGACTACGCCCATTACGAATCACTCGCAGCATCTCAGTCAGTTGCTGTTCGATACTCGTGAGAATTGAGTCGGCGTACTCATCCGCACCGTTTTGAATATCTTCGCAATCCGCAAGAGCCAGTTGGCGCATCTGTTCCAGTTCTTGCTGGGCTTGCAGACGCATCCGCTCTATATCAGCGAGGGTTTGCTCCTGAATCGCTTCACACTCCTGCTGAACTCGCTTGCGGATTTGGTTGGCTTCATATTCTGCTTGCTGGATAATACCCATCTCATCCAAAATTTGGTCGGCACGCCGTTCGGCGGCTTCCATCATTTCTTGGGCATATTCTTCAGCCGATAGGAGAATCTCTTCTCGTTGGCGGACAATTTTTTCGGCTTCACTAAAGGCACTCGGTAGGTTTTCCCGCACCAAGTCGAGCTGAGTCAGCAACGCTTCTTCATCAACTAGAGTGCGTTTCGTTAAGGGAATGTGCCAGCTATCAAAAATAATCTCCTCAATCCGGTTAAGTTCCCGTTGGATATCTATACCTCTCGCTCCACCGAGCGGTGGTTCGCTTGGGGGTTTAGATTCGTCACGGTCAGGGGGGTCGCTCCGGGATGAGTCTCGGTGTAACATCGGCAAATATCTAGGGCAACCTGCTTGGGAACAAGATGAGCGATCGAGCCGCCAAACTTGGCAATCTCTTTAACTACGCTACTACTTAAGAAGCTGTACTCGTTAGACGTGGCAAGAAACACGGTTTCAATCTCATCCCAAAGGGTTTGATTGGTATGAGCCATCTGGAGTTCTTTCTCAAAGTCTGAAACTGCCCGTAGCCCCCGCAGTAGCACTTTAGCATCCTTGAGTCTGGCATATTCTACGGTGAGACCGTCAAAGCTGTCTACTTCTACGTTTGGTAAATGTTGCGTACATTTGCGAATCTGCTCGACTCGCTCTTGCACGGTAAATAAAGGCGATTTATCAGGATTGCGTAACACAGCGACAATTACCCGCTCGAAGAGCGTACAGCCACGCTCTATAATGTCGAGGTGACCTAGGGTTATTGGATCGAAGCTGCCTGGATAAATTGCAATCACTTGACCAGAGGCATCTGAGAGTTACTGACGCATTATACCGAGCGATCGCTCTTTATTTATCATTCTTTCAATTTGCTGTGACTGAGGGTCGCATTTTGGTATCTTGGCAAAACTTGAAACACTCGAACGGTTGGCCTCGTAACTCATTATTCGAGAAATTGGAGAATCATCGTGACGTTAGCAGTTGCACCCAGTCTACTGAGTAAAGAGGATGCTTTGTCTCTAGTCGATGCCATTGTGCAAAAATCCCAGGCAGAGGGCGTCTTCGTCACGCTGAGTGCAGGCGAGTCTGCCCTCAGTCGCTTCTCGGAAAATCAAATCAGCCAAAACATCAACCGCAACGAATTCAACCTCACGATTACCAGCTATTTTGGTCAGCGCAGTGCTTCTGCCTCGACCACAGAACTGGATGAACAAGCAATAGAGGAGACAATCCGACGTTCAGAAGAACTCGCTCGGATCGCTCCAGAAGACCCAGAATGGGTGCCCTTGCTGGAACCTCAAGACTACGAACAGCGTACTCCTGCTTTTGATGAAGCAACCGCAACTCTCTCACCTCTAGCACGCGGAGAAATGGTGCAGCGAGTATGTGCCTTAAGCGCTAAAGCACGAGTCGAAGGCTCTGGAACTTTGAGTACAGATGTAGTTTTGCAGGCAGTAGGGAACTCGCACGGGCTGCGAGCTTGCGATCGCACTACCAAGGCAAATTTTAGCTTCACAGCTCGGATTGATAATGGCTCTAGTTGGAGCCAACGCACGGCTTTTGCGGTAGATCGGTTACCAATAGGAGAGAGTTCATTCGTCTCATCTCTGATCGATCGCGCCTTGGCATCACGTAACCCGCGTGAAGTCAGTCCGGGTCAGTACCCTGTTATCTTTGATGGTGCTGCCTTTGCCGACTTACTCAGTTGGGTGATTTGGAATCTCGATGCACGGGCAGCAGATGAAGGGCGATCGTTTATGTCTCGTACTGATGAAGCAGGTAAACCAGCAGGCAATCGCTTAGGTGAGCAACTGTTTAGTCCTTTGGTACAGGTTCAGCGCCATCCCGCTCATCCCCTGTTGCAATCCGGTACGTTTTTCAGCGATGGATTGAGTAGTCGCTATACAGAGGTCATCAAGGACGGCGTCCCTCAAACCCTTGCCTACAGCCGTTACTGGGCTGCCCATCAGGGTAAGGAGCCGACCGGCCCTATGTTGCCAATCGTCATGTCCGGCTCGAACCGAAGCATTGCTGAACTCATTGCCCAAACCGAGTTTGGCATTCTCGTCAACCGTGCCTGGTACGTGCGCTATGTCAATCCCAAAACGCTCGAAGTGACGGGTATGACTCGCGATGGCACGTTTTGGATTGAGGATGGTCAGATTGCCTACCCGATTAAGAACTTACGCTTTAACCAACGCTTGCCGGAAATGCTGCGAGAGGTTGACGCCCTAAGTAGCGTAGAACGCTTCGGTAGCAGTGTCGTTCCAGGAGTGCGGGTCAAGACGTTTAACTTCAGCAGTGTGACGGATAGCGTGTAACCATTAAACAGAGCTCAAGAACACTCGATCGCCTGGTATGGCGATCGCTTTTTGGTAGAAACAAAAGAATGCGCTAACGAAGCATACCGAAGAAAACTTATCGCTTATTAACGCCCTCTCAACTTCGACTGCATCGCTTTCCACACCCCGCTCTGCTGCTGCAAATGCTGTTCGGGCGATCGCGTTTTGGCAGGATGAACACAGGAGTGAGGAACTTATATCAAGTAAACCCCTTGAAAAACGCCCAACTGTCTCTTCTTGTGGGGTTTCTTTCCTTTTAACTTGGCTTGCTTGGCTGCCTCTAATCGCAAGGTATAAGCTTTTTGTTCTAACACCAGCGCAGCTTTCGCCAGAACCTCATAATCTCCAGTCGCCAAAAGTTCTTGCTCCAAGATGTGGTCTAGCTGATGCTCCAGACTGGTAAGATGCGTGTACTTGAGGTTGGAAATGGGTTTCGGAGATTCGTTAAGCTCGCTTAGCATGGTCTATAACTTTTTAAAATTGCAGCTTTTGTCAATTTTTAGAACTTGCGCTCTGCCTACTCACAGTCCCAGTAACCCCTGCAACTGGGAACAGCTAAATTTTCTGGTTTGAGGCGTTAGGAAGCGATCGCGTAAGCCCTGTATTTATACTTACGGTAAAATGATTTTGACTTGACTGCAATGAAAAATTGACTGACATTAAGGATAAACATCCTCACGTCTTCAACCCACTTGCTCTAGATACTGACTGACATCTTCAGTGATGCGAGTGAGTTCGGCTTCTGTAGTGAGGCGGATGCGATCGTCGCGGAGAGTCACTAAAACCTTAGCCGCAAAGGGACTCGGCCAAATATTGGGATTACAGAAAATTTCCAGGAACACCTCTCCTGTATGTCGGTATTCCATTGGCTTTTGAGGGCTGGGCTTGCCACCGCCTCCCGATGCTTGGGTAGCGGCTTTCAAGTTTTGCATCAGTTGCGCGATCGCTTGTTGCAATTCTCTAGCGGCCTCGGCGGAGAACTTGAAAGAAACAGAACCCTCGACTAAGTTGAGCGTTAATTGAGATGAAGTCATTGTAATTAATCTTAATATTTGGATACTAATGCTAGAAGCTTCTAATAGAGTTCCTGGAAAAATGTACCAAACAATCGGGTAAATTAGCTCATTATTTTCAAAAAACTCTCAACAAGTCGAAGAAATTCAGAGCCGTAAAGAGATCTGAACTGATTAAATAGTCAGGCGTTGCACCTATTAATGACTAAACTAGAAGGCATAGTAGTTAATACTTAATAGGGTCGTGTCTGCCGTGTTGGACAACCGCTCTGAAGTTCGTAAGGTCTTACTAATTACTCTGCTGCTCAATCTATTTGTCATGGGATTGAAAGCCAGTGTGGGAATGTTAACAGGGTCTCTCAGCCTGCAAGCGGATGCCCTGCATAGCGTGACGGATAGTGCCAACAACGTTTTAGGCTTGATTGCGAGTCGGTTTTCTTCACCCCATCCCGATCGCGATCATCCCTACGGACACCAGAAATTTGAAGCAGTAGGAGCTTTGGGAATTGCTGCGTTTTTAGGAATTGCCTGCTTTGAAATTCTCCAAGGAGCGGTGGAGCGGCTTTTTCACGGTCTTACTCCTGTCAATATTTCTGCCCCAGACTTGTGGTTATTGCTCATTGTCTTAGGGGTAAATATTTTCGTGACGTTTTACGAGCGAGGTGTGGGAAAGCGTGTAGGTAGCCCCATTTTGATTGCTGATGCTCAACACACGATGAGCGATGTTTGGGTCACGATTACTGTCCTAATTGGGTTGATTGGCGTCTGGCAGGCAAGGTTGTTACATCTACCTCAACTACAGTGGCTCGATGTACTGCTTGCTTTCCCCGTTGCTCTATTAGTATTTCGGAGTGGTTGGACTGTGTTGAAAGAGAATTTACCTTGGTTAGTGGATGAAATGGCGATCGCTCCGGAAGCTATTCACTCCATTGCCATGCAGGTTCCTGGCGTGATTAACTGCCATGACATTGCCTCTCGCGGTTTGTTGGGGCGTCAAGTCTTCATCGAAATGCACATGATAGTAGATGCCAAAGACGTGGAAACGGCTCACCAAATTACGGAAGAAGTTGAGGCTCGTTTAGAAGAGCGTTTTCGTCCCGTTCGAGTTTTAATTCACGTAGAACCCCCCAATTACGAGTCTGCTCGGATTAGCTTCGACCCTGACGCCAGTAAAATCGAACCTTAGTTTTCCACATAAGTCGATAGTTTTCCACAGAAAATGTGGGAGTTTTCCACAAAGATAAAGAAAAGATAATCGTTGCGATCGCTAGTCTTAACCAAAAATGTTTCTGTTTTACTGCCAATAAGGAAAAAGCGATCGCTCCTAGTCAACGATCGCTTTTTATCGGTTGATTCAGTTTAGGAATTTTTTGCGATAATCTAACGAGATTCACGCAGACAACTGCCCAGACATCTCATCCTCTTTTGCTTGAGTTGCGGCGAGAAGTTTCTCTTTATCGCGCTTGCGTTTCTTGGCGTAGAGCTGAATGGTTGCAGCCATCACCACAATTAATCCGAAGATTCCCCAAGCCGTAATGTCTGTCGGCAAATTATTTTTGAACACAGCCAGCAAGACAATGAGTACTAAAAAGATAGTTGGTAATTCATTAAGGGCTCGGAACTGCTGACCCGTCCACTTACATTCCTCAGATGCCAGCTTCCGCATAATTCGACCGCAGTAAAAATGATAAATCAGTAGAGCAGCAACAAAAGCTAGCTTGATATGTAACCAGCGGTCTCTTAAAATTTCTGGCTCAGTCGTCAGTAGACCAATAGCCATCGCCACTGTCACCACCATTCCTGGCATGGTAATGATGTGATAGAGGCGCTTTTCCATAATCTCATACTGTTTTTTCAGGATGGTTTGGGCGGGTTCTGGTTCCTGAGACGCTTCTGCGTGATAGACGAAAAGACGCACCAGATAGAACAACCCAGCAAACCAAACGACAACGCCAATTAAGTGGAATGTCTTAAACCAGTAATAAGCCATCAATGATTTCCTCTACTGTTAAATTGCTTGGCTAGGGTAAGCCTTGTTCATCGTAACTTGCTTAGTATTACCACTCGACGGTACCAAGAGGCGTAGCTCATTCGCTGGAATTTGGTTCAAACCGCAATAGTGTTGGTAATGTGGAGCTAAAGATTAACGCAGCGACTTGCCTGCCTTTAACCAATCAAACACTTGTGCAACGGTGAGTTCCAGTTCCACAAACTCTGGCACAGGTAGCCTATCGTCACCAGTCATCTCTATAGGTTGTTGTTCTGGAAAGAATACGATGATTAATCGCTCATCGGGGTCGATAAACCATCCTAACTGAGTGCCATGTTTGAGGCAGTGCAGGATGTTGCTGATGACTCTAGTTGCATTTTGGTCAGGTGAAAGAATTTTAATCGTCCAATCAGGATGAAGAGCGAAGACGTTCTCGATTTCACCATCAGCGTCAAAGGGAATTTGTTCCCATCTGAACACGGTTACATCAGGTACGATCGTCCCCCAAACGTGCAGCGTAGTTCTGGGAAAGCTAGAGCTGTCTGCTGTTCCTCGGCTACCTGGTTAACAGCATTGCAGAGTTTAATCTGTAGCCGAGAGTGTTTGCCTTGGGGCATTGGCTTCTGGTAGACATGACCATTAATAAATTCACTAGCAGGTTCGGTTTCTGGCAGTTGGAGGAATTCTTCTAGAGTAATTGGTTGGTTCAGCGCGGTAGCCATAATTAAGCATTCGCCCCTCTCAATTGTTTGAGTCTTTCCCGAAACTCTGCACCGAAATCGCCTTCAGAGTGCAAGGAGAGTATCTTCACTTGGAATTAGGTGGTACATAGGATTTGCCTAGGGAAAAAACGTACCAAAACCAGCGAGAGCGCACCAACAATACACTAAGGACAAGGATAAGTGCGATCGCACTTCGCAATTGATTTTGCCACGTCCATTCCAGTTCGCCGAGGTAATGGGAACCAATTAATACGGTATGAACGGCAGTAAGAATCAAGGCTGGCACAGCTAGCAGGTGAATCTGTCGCCAACGCGGGCCGAGAGACTTCTGGATGCGATCAAAACTCGTCAATGCCCCTGGCGTCATTAATACCAGCGCGACAATTCCCGTCCAAATCCCAATCTGATGCAAGGGCAACATAAAGGCAAGCGCCTCGAAATTCCACTGCAAGGTATGCTCCAGCATATGACCCGCGTGCGCCAACGCCAGCACATAGGCTCCTACCCCCAAAGCGCGGCGATAGTGTAAGGGTTGCGCCCACAAGCCGCTAATCGGACGGGCAATCAGTGCCAATATTAATAGGATAAGCGAGGCATGACCCGTGTAATCTACCATGGCATCCGTTCGCAATAGCGTTAAGATGCCGATAGTCAGCGTCACCCAACCTCCCAACCGAAATAACTGACTGCGCTTGTCAGAAGTTAGTTTTGACGCGGAAACTCCTACACCAAGCATGGTTGGCATCGTCCCTATGCCAAACGCCAACATGGTTGCAGCGCCTAACCATAAATTTCCCCTCTCAGCCGCTTTAATTTGAGCGGCATACAAGAACCCACATGGCATCAAACCCCAGACACTTCCTAATAACGCTGGCGTCCACCAGTGAGGGTTGGCGGATAGATTCGCCATTGCCGCACTGAAGCGTTGATGCAATTTACCTTGAGTGAGCGGATGTAACAGTGGTAGACGAGGCAGGAAGTCAGGTTTAATCTGTACCAAGCCAAACCAAATCAGCAGCACTCCCGTGAGAATTGCCATCGCATGCCGTAACCCGCTACCAATTCCAGCCAACTGTCCGCCAGCTACCACCACAGAACCCAG
>DATNPT010000139.1:0-9373 GCA_036703075.1 Chroococcales cyanobacterium | reverse complement strand
ACCATTAGCAGGAGCGATCGCGAAGGCGATCCGCATAGCGTTAGATTCATCTGCTAAAGGCACAGCCGCATGAGTGCTTATTTTTCCCAACGCCGCAAGAACTTTCATGCTGCTGCGTTGACAGGACTGATACGTTTTGATAGTCGAGGCATACCGAACTTCGCTGATGCATCGAGTAAGGCTAGCTCTAATATTGCTAAGCGTGTTATAGCAAAGATGGAGGGAGAAGTTAGTACTGGTCGGGTTGCCGGACAAACGTCTGGAAAAGTATTTGAAGATTTAGTTCTAGAGTTTATAGATGATACTTTTGGAAGACTTAATCACCTTAGACCAGGAACGTGGGGAATCAGAAAAGTCAGCAGTCGAGATAGATTATCCATCGCGCAATTTGAGCAGTACACACATCTTGTTGTACTTGATGCAGCAGCTAGAGCTAACCCCGAACTTGCTGCTGCTTTAGGTAGCGATTACACTATTACACCTGATATTGTGATGTTCCGCATTCCGGAACCCGATGAGCGAATTAATGAAATATCAAAACTTGTCGATGAAGAATCAACAACTCGTGCAATTCTGAGACAAAAGCATGGGAGTGCTTCAATTTTGCATGCCAGCATTTCATGTAAATGGACAATCCGAAGCGATAGAAGCCAAAACTGCCGTACAGAAGCCCTCAATCTCATCAGAAACAGGAAAGGCAAATTACCTCACATCATCGTAGTGACGGCTGAACCGTTACCCAGTCGAATTGCTTCTATTGCTCTTGGTACAGGAGATATAGACTGCGTTTACCATTTCGCGCTTTATGAGCTAATGGCTGCTGTGCAAGAAGCAGAATTAGAGGATGCTGGTGAGATGCTGCGGATTTTGGTTGACGGAAAACGGTTAAGGGATATTAGTGATTTACCTCTAGATCTTGCTGTTTAGCAGATGAGTATGCCTCAGAGACTCAGTGGAAAAATTGAAACCTGCGTGGTGCGCGGAGTTCAATAGGTGGGTTTTGTTTTTATAGACGCGACTTATAGTCCCCAAAGGGTGAGCAATGTTACGGCATCCACTCTAAAACAATTCCTACTCGACTATCCTTGTCTTCTCTTGAATTCTGCTTCTGGATATCGGTAGCTAAACGGATGTTGCGAGTGACGGCATAGCCAACGGAAAGTGAGGTGATGCCCACTTCCTCATTGCTGCCAGGAGAGACAAAACTCTGAGTGAGAGAAATATCTGCTGCACCTGTGCGCGATAAGGCTAACATTAACCGCGCCCCAACATTTACGCCATCGGTTGAGAAGTTACCTGTTTCCACATACCGATAGCCTACCTGTGGCGCGATATTGATATAACCCCCCAAAGGAAGCACATAGTAACGCAAATCTGCACCACCAGCTTTTCGATCGCCATTAAATGAAGCCTGATAATCTCCACTGACTGTTAACCCAGTGCGTCCTAAAAATACATCTTCTACACCGACATTAAATCCCGATGCATCATCAGTTGAAGGAAACTGAGAGTAACCCAACCGCACGCGAGTGCGAAAACTGGGATCGCGACGAATATCTTCTAAAACATTCGGTACTTTCTGCAACCAGCGCTGTAAAACCGGGCTGTTTTGAATAATTTCCGGGCTTAAATCTAACGGTTCAGTCGTTGGTTGAGGTGTCGCTTCTGGTTTAGGGGCTGTTTCTGTTGGATTGGATGGTGTCTCTTGAGCAATAATGCTGTTCTCGTAGTCGGTTAAATCGGTTGCGATCGCCTTTGGCGCTGCGCTGCGCGCAATCGCTTCCTGAGATGGCTCAAAGTTCGAGCGAGCGGCGATTGAGAGGTCGCTTGCTGAGCGAGATACTGCTAAGGTTTCAGGAGGTACAACTTCTGCAACGGCATGGCTGTTGAATGATTCTTTAGTCTCAGGCTGTCTCTCCGGTGCTATCTGAGCTGTGACAACTGGCAGAGGTGTTGTTTGCTCTAGTACGATGGCACGCTGGTGTATCGCTTGAGAATTGTCTGTTTCAGGGTTAGGTTGGGAACCGAGCGGCTCAACTGGTGCAGATGACGCACTCCAAGCAGAGGAGGAAGTGGCAACTATGAGTCCTACACTCAGTACTGTGCCTGAAAATCCCAGATGCTTTAACCAATCCCCAAAAGCTCTCATTCTATTCTCGCTGCTCAGTATTCCAAGGTTCTACCTTGGTGTAAGTTTAGAGGAAATTGGAGCCAAGAGAGCTTGCCACAATAAAGAATCAGGCAGGACGCCGCTAATTTTTTCGATTCTGGCGTCCTGCCTGTCAACCTATTACACTAAACGATTTAGACGGAGTATGTTATGTTCTACGCCTTACCGACAACGGCAGCTACAGCAGCGGCTTCACCGGGTTCAGGCTCTTCCTTATTGAGGGTAAACAAGCTTCCGCCACTCGCTGTGGGAAGGGCATAGGCGAGTTGATCGAAGTCAGCTGTGGGAGCGTTGATGTCTGCGGGTAAAAATGTCCCTCGATGCTCGGGAGTCACCAGTAGGTTAATACTGTTCTGAGCAGGAGACGATAAAAAGATTTCCGCATAGCCGCGAATCTCTAGCGACTTGGCGGCTAAAACTTCTGGTTTAGTGATATCGGGCAACAGAGTAACTAGCGCCGTGTCATTAGCCGGAATGTTGACAAAGTAGATCGATCGCTTGGCATTAACAGGGGCGATCTCACCAAATTCGTTTTCGCCTACTACATCGGTAATCGTAACAGTGTCGGCGATATTTAGCCCAGGTGTGGTCGCCGTGAAGCGCAGTCTTACTCTCACTTGAGAGTTACTAGTATTGGCGATGGTCAAAAAGTAGCCTTGGACAACGGTGCGAGCAACAGGTGTTGGACCTCCAGCTGGTGCAATTGGCTTAACTAGAAGTTCAAAGGTGGATACAAGCATCGATTTACCTCGTCAGTACGTATCCAACCTAACTTTCGGAATTATGGGGAGACAGTACCCATCTGGGTACTCTTTAGCCCAAAAAAAAGGCGGTTCTACAGCAAGCAGAACCGCCCCAATCACAAGTTAGCGGAGCAAACTTTATCGGGCAACGCCTTGGATTGAAGTCACATCAATTGGCTTCATCAGGTACAGGCGCAGGAACTGCCAACCGTTCGAGACGTAAAGCGGCAGTTTTTGGAACCATTGCAGGAATTTGGGAGTGTTAGAGGATGCGATCGCGCTCAGTTTCTCATTATTCTTGATGCAGATTTCTAAGCGATCGTAAAACTCTGGATTCTCTACATCCAGCATGACTGGGAACACCCGTGCTGCTGTTTCGTTCGTCTTCTCAATCACATACTTGTCGTACTCGCGAGCATTTAAACCAATTGCCGCGTAGAAATCAGATCGCTGGATGTCATTGAGATACATCGTTACGAACACCGACAGCAAGAAGAACCGGGACCATAGCTTCGCCTTCCAGTCATTCAAAACCCCAGGCTGAGCTCTCATAATGGCATCGAAGAAATCGCCGTGGCGGTTTTCATCCTGACACCAGTTTTCAAAGAATCGGAAAATTGGATAAACCCGGTCTTCTGGGTGCTTCTCCAGGTGACGATAAATCGTGATGTACCGCCAGTAACCAATTTTCTCGGAGAGGTAGGTGGCGTAGAAAATAAACTTGGGCTTAAAGAACGTGTACTTGCGGCTCTTGGTCAGGAATCCTAAATCCAGCGACATATTGAAATCTGACATCGCCTTATTTAGGAACCCCGCATGACGTGCCTCATCGCGAGACATGAGCGTAAAGCACTCTGCCAGGACTGGGCTTTTGTCTTTTAAGCGGCGTCCCAATTCTTTGTACAGCAGGAATCCAGAGAATTCTGCCGTACAGGAACGCTCTAAAAACTCGATAAACAACTGACGAGTCTCCCCGTCAATATGATCCCAGGACTGTTCAAACTCCGCGTCCCGGACAAAGTGGTGACGATTGTAGTCAGCGCGGAACTCTTCTAGGATTGCTTGCAGCTCATCCTCGTTGGGCGAGATGTCCATCCGCGCCATTTCATCAAAATCTGTGGTGTAAAACCGGGGCGTCAGTAGGGTTTCCTTCGCCGGGACTTTCACCCCTGGTCGCATTTCTTCAAAGCCAGGTTTTTTAAGGGAATCTACCATGTTGCTCGTTTTCTTTGCTTATAAATCTGGTTTGGGTGGTGTGGCGATTTGCAGGTAACTCGACGCACGCCCATACTGAACTGCATATTGAGTCTACCAAGCTCTAGGCGAGTGAAAAAATCCTGTTTTCGTTAAGAGTTGCAACATTTAATCAATTTTTGTGACATTTTGTCGATTTTCTGTATCCGCATGCAGATGCTGTGTTAGAGAAAATGCTGAAAAATCGGATTAATTGCTCAAAAAATACGCTCGTTACTGATGTTGTAACGAATGCTGGTGAAAGCTGAAGAATGTCTATCCTAATACTAGGTAGAACAAAATAGGAACACTTTTAGATAAAATCTTAAGGCATTGAGGCTATGAGCCGTACAAATACTGAGCGACTCGCTACATCCTACATTCTTAGTGCAGCTTGGATTTTCGGCTTGGGAGGACTCCATCGCTTATACAATGGCAAAATTGCCACGGGTTTATTGTGGCTGTTTACCCTCGGTTTTTTGGGTTTTGGACAGTTTGTCGATCTGTTCCTCATTCCCGGTATGGTTGATGAGTACCAGCTCAAACTTCTAGCGAAAAGTGGTTTTGGTCCAGATGGGTTGCCTCTGAACCAACCGAAAATTACCGCAACAGCTACTCGCCCAAACCCAGAGCAACTCACGGTGAAGTTGCTCAAAGCCGCTCATGTCAAGGGAGGTACATTATCAATTACACAAGGTGTGATGGCAACGGGAGCGAGTTTTGCAGAAGTGGAAGCGGCAATGACTCAGATGCTCAGAGCGGGCTATGCTAACGTCACGAATGACCCTAACACGGGTACCGTTCTCTACCACTTCCACGAACTTTAGATACCTTTGCTTAGTTCCTCGCTAGCCACTTTTGAGCATTCAAGCGTTGAATCGTGTATAGCACGAGCAGGTCTAGTGTTACCTTACGCTCGTCAATCATGAAAGACTCTAGGGTACTAGCGTTAGCACCATTGGCAGAGCAGGAGAAAATCTTCGGCTTATTGATATCTTCGCTCGGAAAATAGATATTGAACTGACGCTTGCCATCCTGCCAGGAACCAACCACTTGCCAGGATTCCTCAGTTGGGTTGAAGCCAACGGCTTTGATTTTGTCTTTTGTAAACGCCAAATCGACATCGTCAGCACCTTGTTTAGCTAGGGCAGTTCTTAAGGCTGGCAAGTAATCTTGCTCAATAAATTCTGTAAACGGTTTATCTTCAACAGCTGGTGCTTTCTCTTTCTTGGCTTTTGCCGCCTTGGCGTCAGGCTTACCGTCAGCCGCCTTTGCTGCGGGCGTTTTGGCTGGCTTGTCCGCTGGATCTTTCGGCGCAGGCTCTGTTTCAGTCTTGTTCTCTTTGTCTATCGCTTGAGCGCCTTTTTGGGCAAGACTCGCTTCTTCAGTCGGCTTGTCTGCGGTAGCATTGGCGTTCACCTCTGGGTTCGCCGCTTTCGGATCGGGTGCATTCGCTGTAGGAAAATCAGAGGCTTGCGGTTCATCGCTACTGGGAGCATTCTCTATTGAGGCGGCTGGTGTTCCCGATTCTCCAGCTTGTGGATTAGGAGAAGGAGACGTAACTTCTGCTACTTCTGCCTCTGGGTTAGGGCTTTTTTCTTCTGCCATGGCTCAATTACATCCTTTATCTCTATCTTTAGGTGTAGGCGATCGCTTAGGTTGGACTTTGTATATTTATCTTCATCTTTACATACGATCGACGCCTGATAAACAACTTATATCCGTTGTCATCAGGCGTCTAATTTTTGGAGGATTAATTGCGTTGTTATAGATAAAACTAATAACTTCTATAGACAAATTCGTTGAAAAAGATAATCGGTAGAACTTATTCTCTCCATTCATTATCGCTATGAGAAAGAAGAAAAAAATTCTACCGATCGCGTTTTAGTTGTACTAACAGGCTTGAAGTTAGCCAGACGTATTCCAAGTGCATTAGCCACCAGCAACTGCTGGCACGATGCTCACTTCATCTCCATCTTGGAGCGATGTATCTGTCCCTTCTAGAAACCGAATGTCTTCGCTATTGACATAGAAGTTCAAAAAGCGACGTGGCTTACCCTGGTCGTCACAAAGACGGTCTTTAATACCAGGACAGCTTTGCTCCAGAGAGTCGAGCAATTCAGAAACACTATTGCCACTACATTCAATTGTCGCTTGCTCGTTGGTGAATTTTTGTAGAGCTGTAGGAATCAAAACTTTGACGGTCATAGGAATTGTGTGTCGAACGTTGAGAGTTGAAAAGTAGTTAAGTGAATGATGAATTAGGAATTATAAATTATGAAATGACCGGAGTGTTTTTTTTGCATTCATAATTTATAATCCAGATTTAATTTGCGTCCTACTCGGAAAGCAATTTGCGATCGCTAGACTAAAACTTGTTGCCATTCAAGGCGATCGAGAGTGCGAGAGCGCTCCAATGCACGCTCGAAGCTATCTAACTTCGGCTCAATGGTTAGAGGTTCACCGATGTAGCCCTGGACAGCTTCTTGAGTTTTGAGACCATTGCCTGTGATAAACGCAACAGTGGTTTCATCTGGGTCAATTTTCCCAGCTTCTACCAGTTTCTTCAGTACCGCGATCGTAGTCCCGCCAGCCGTTTCTGTGAAGATACCTTCAGTTTCCGCCAACAGCTTCATGCCTTCGACAATTTCCGCGTCTGTAACGGATTCAATGTTGCCACCCGTCTTACTCGCAATTTCAAGGGCGTAGATTCCGTCAGCCGGATTACCAATGGCAATAGATTTCGCAATGGTGTTGGGCTTCACTGGGGTGACAAAGTCCCGTTCATCCCGAAAAGCTTGAGCAATTGGCGAGCAACCATCTGCCTGAGCTCCACTGAAGCGAACATGCTTATCGGCAACTAGACCTACTTTGATAAATTCCTGGAATCCCTTATAAATTTTGGTGTACAGGGAACCCGATGCTAGGGGAGCAACAATATGGTCAGGTAACTGCCAACCAAGTTGTTCGGCAACTTCAAAGCCTAGAGTTTTGGAACCTTCGGAGTAGTAGGGGCGCAAGTTGATATTAACGAAGCCCCAGCCGTGGGTGTTGGCAACTTCACAGCACAGACGGTTGACTTGATCGTAGTTGCCTTGCACTGCCATTACCGTGGGGTTGTAGATTAGCGTGCCAAGGACTTTGCCAGCTTCCAAGTCAGCAGGGATGAACACGCAGCAGTCGAGACCAGCATGAGCCGCGATCGCAGCTGTAGAATTAGCTAAATTTCCGGTACTAGCACAGGATACGGTTGAGAAGCCCAATTCCCGCGCTCTAGTTAAGGCAACCGAGACCACCCGATCTTTGAAGCTGAGGGTGGGCATGTTGACGGCATCATTTTTGATGTAGAGGTTTTTCAGCCCCAACCGTCGAGCCAATCGATTCGATTTTACTAACGGCGTTAAACCTGTACCAACATCAATTGGGTTGTCTGTGGCAACAGGTAAGAAAGGGCGGTAGCGCCAAATCGAATGCGGCCCAGCCTGGATACTTTCGCGGGTTACTTGGCGTCTAAGAGCGTCGTAGTCGTAGCTGACTTCCAACGGACCAAAACACAGTTCACAAACGTGCATTGCCTGAAGTTCGTACTCGGCACCACATTCTTTACACGTCAGGCTTTTAAACGTGGCAGACGTTGGTGATTTCTGGGGTATAGCCGCCTGGGTCATAACTAGAACCTCTACTTATTCGCATATCCATCAGCAGTCGCCTGATAGTAACACAGGTTTAAAAAAGCCGTCAAACATACCCGACAAAAAAAGTCGGGTTTATTTTAGGTAAGTAGGTATCTCCGCGGAGAGTTAGAGAAAATGCCTGATATCGCTGACTCAGCGGTTTGTCCTGCTAAGCAAGCGAGCCAATACTTAATCTGCTCTTGCGATCGCGTTATTGTCTTGTGAATCAGGAACTGTTGAGACAAACAGCCGTGGCAGCAACAAGCCAGAGCGCTCTTTGTAGTCAGCAAACTCAGGATAGCGAGAGAGTGACTTGTCTTTCTTAAGCATATTGGGAATGAATATGCCAGCAACAAAGCCGAAAAGAATCAAAAAGGGTAGCCAATGCTGAGTAAGCATGGCAAGAGAACCGTATATTAAGACCTCTCCCAGGTAATTCGTGTTACGACAACGGGCAAAAAACCCTTCTGTAATTAATCCCTGCCGATACTTGAGCGTGTAATACTTTTGGGCATCGCTGACATAGTGCAGAAATATTCCCAAGATGTTTAAGGAGATGGCAGCAGCTATCAAGGGGAGTGATGGCACAGTGTCACTACTGATGAGAATAAAGGGGGCTACCCAGTACAAGTTCACCAGCATAAAGATAAAAACACTCTGCAACGGAGTAATTTCTTGTTCCCATTGCTTGTCAGGGTAGAGACGATCCTTGAGTAACCACAGGAGTCCGTATGTACTTTGGAGAGAGAGGTAAACCCAAGGGCCAAGAGTGAAATTCTGGTAGGCGAACATAAGCCCCAATATCACTGGGAAAGTTAACCCTTTGTGCAGATTGATCGCATGCTTAGCTTTCATAATCTTGATTCCTCACTTATTCAAAGAACTTGAAAAGTCCTAGTGCAGCATGGCAGAAATAACTATCCAGTTGAAAAAGGTTAAAAAGCTTAGTGTATAAGCAATATTCCTTCTGCCGTCTGGCTTCTGCCTTCTTGCACTAGCCACCGCTAACAGGTGGAATTAACACGACTTCATCGCCATCTTGAAGGATGGTGTCTGGCTCGACAAACTGGAGATTTACACCAAAACGAGTGAGATTACGCCACTGCTCAAGTTCTGGATGTTCGGCAACCAATCGCTCTCGCACAGCTTTCGCAGGTGTTCCAGTGGGAAATTCCAATGTCAGTTCTGGTACACCATAAGCTTCCTGGTAAGCGGCGAAAAGTTTGACTGTGACGGTAACTAAAGACTCTGGCATAGGAACTGACACCCAATTCGCTTCTCAAAGGTTATTGCTGAATATACTTAACAATTCGTAATTTTTTCTAAACTGATAAAGATAGCTTTACTTGTTGCGCCCGATCGCTCACTCGGTGAGGCATTGAAATTTACTCTCAGTTCTCTGATTTAACGACTATGCAACTTCGACCCCATCAACGCACTAAACTGGACGACAGTGACGACACGTTGTTTTACTCGATGCCGCGCCTCGTCACTCATGTGGATGAAGGCTTTATCGATCGCCTAACTCAACTGTATCGCGATCGCCTCAAGCC
>DATNPT010000135.1:0-10923 GCA_036703075.1 Chroococcales cyanobacterium | reverse complement strand
CAAAAACCGTTACCAATACTTATAAAGACTTAGCTGACCTGCTGCTCAAACAAAACCGAGTCCTAGAAGCACAACAAGTCCTGGATTTACTCAAAGTCCAAGAACTTGAGGATTATCTCAAAACAGTACGAGGTAACAATCAAACGGCTCAAGGAGTGCCATTACTGCCCCAAGAACGGCAAGTCCAAAACGATTACGCTGCCATTCAAGACAAAGCCATTGCCCTCGGCAAAGAACTAGAAGCACTGCGTAAAATTCCTGAGGCTAACCGCACACCCGCCCAAGTGCAACGCATTGCTGAACTGGTGAAACTAGAACAGATACAGAGAGAACAATTCAACGCCTTCATTAAATCTCCTGCTGTTGCCGCTTTAGTCCAACAGCTCAAAACCACAGCCGTAGGACAAAATCTCGATTTAGGCACCCTCAACAAATTACGCAGCAGCCTCCAGCGACTTCAACAACACGCCGTACTGCTGTATCCGTTGATTCTGGAAGACAGACTGGAACTGGTACTCGTGACACCCGACGCACCTCCAATTCATCGCAGTGTACCAGTGAAGCGAGAAGAGTTCAATCAAGCGATCGCAAACTTCCGCAGTGCGTTGATCGACCCAGCTAATGATGCCAAGCCTCTAGCTAATCAACTCTACAACTGGCTGATTAAACCCATCGAAAACGACTTGACTCAAGCCCAAGCCCAAACCATCATATACGCTCCTGACGGTCAGCTTAGATATATTCCGCTTGCCGCTTTGTACGATGGTCAGCAATGGTTGGTGCAGCGCTTTGGCATCAATAACATCACGTCAGCTAGCTTGACTGACTTTAACACTCAACCCCAGTCTCAACCTCATGTTTTAGCGGCGGCTTTTAGTCAAGGCAATTACAAGTTTAGTATTGGTGGCGAACAGTACTCCTTTTCTGGATTGCCGTCTGCGGGTCGTGAGGTTGCCGATTTGGTAGCGGCAATTCCTGGCACGACGCAGCTATTGAACCGCAACTTCAGCCGCGATGCCACCGTTCCCCGGTTGAATGATTACAACATTGTCCATCTCGCTACCCATGCGGCGTTTGTGATTGGTCAGCCAGACGATTCCTTTATTTTGTTTGGTGACGGCAGTCGTGCCACGTTGCGAGATGTAGAAACTTGGTCGCTGCCGAATGTGGATTTAGTGGTGTTAAGTGCCTGTGAAACTGGCTTAGGCAGCAAACTGGGTAACGGTGAGGAGATTTTGGGCTTTGGCTACCAGATGCAACAAACGGGGGCGAAAGCTGCGATCGCATCTTTATGGATAGTAGATGATGGTGGTACGCAAGCGTTGATGGATGCCTTCTATGCGGCAGTGCAAAATTCAAACACCACTAAAGCCGAAGCACTGCGCCAAGCCCAAATTGCTTTGATTACGGGTGAGTATAAGACATTGGGTGGGCAACGGGGTTTACGAGTGGAACAACGGATTCATGAGAGTGTGCCAAAGCAGGTGGCATCTCGCCTCAATCACCCCTACTACTGGGCACCCTTTATTCTGATTGGTAACGGGTTGTAATTGGCGATTCCTGAATTCTGCTGTAAGTCCCCATACTAGGAAATCTCTAGCACCACAAGTTACTAGAAAGACTGGGTTAGAACTAGTTAATGACTGATAAAGTGCGATCGGCAAAATAATTTTAACAGTATCGCCGAGCAGACTCTGGGTCAAGCGATCTAGAACATTCTTTGTACAGATGCCTTGGCACCAGCGGCCTCAAATTGTCGTTGGATATCTTCAGCAAAACTAATAGAATTTGTTGTTTCAACTACCTGCGGCAGTGACTTTAAAAATTCCTTAGCTTCCCACGAAGCCAAATCTTTCAAAATACGCAGAGTTTTAATAACACTTATTTTGTTATCAACAGGTACTTCTTCTAAAACAACAACAAAGGTAGGAGGCTCAATACAAAGACTGCCTTGGAAGGGCTGACGATTTGTAACATTAACTCCAAAGCATTCTTCAATGTGAGAAACAAGTTCAGCGGCTTCCAATAAGGTCAGTGATTTCAGATGGTTGATAATTTCAATAATTCTGTCAGACATGAGCATCTCAAGAATTGTGGAGACTAGAGAATCGCTTGGAAATAAGCTTTTAGATATCTAGCAGCCCGTACCGTTTCTGAAGCTGTAGAAGTTTGATTCTAGCTTCTCCGGCATTATCTGCTAAGTCGGCAAATTCCAAAAATCGCCGCAATTCTTTTTTGAGCAGATTGCGTTCTACTTCCAGAGTTTCTCTCCCCAAATCCGGTGGCAAAACGATCGCATCAAACAATGTCGCACGTTGCTTACCAGGATGAGGACGCAAAATACGCCCCCGTCGCTGAATGAATTGGCGCGGATTGCCGCTACTAGCGAGAATCACGGCCGTCTGAACGGCGGGGATATCGACACCTTCATCGAGACAGCGAATCGCCACCAACCCCTGTAATTCGCCGCGTTCAAACTGACGGCGCAACTCTTCCCGTTCTGCCAAAGGTGTCTCGGATGTGTAGGTGTTAATCCGATAGCCGAGTTCTGCACCTAACAATCTGGTAACGGCGGCTAGCTGATGGCTGCTTTCTTCACTTAAGCTAGTTTCTACTGAACCATCGCCGCAGTAGAACAGCGTGTGAGAGGTATCTAGACGCCCCAGCATCAATTGCCGCAACGCTACTAATTTGTTCGCTGCTGCCCCAACTAACCGAGCGCGTTGCATTAATAAGGATGTTAGGGTGTCATTGTTCTCGACGTTCGAGCTATTCTCCTCATCCATTAGTACCCAGCCAATCCGTTTCGTTAATTTGGCATAAGTCCTTGCCTCAGCTTCAGTTAATTCCACCAGGATGGGATAGTAGAGATAGTGAACAAGCGCTCCCTGTCGAATAGCGTCGGCTAGCGTGAGTTCCGGCTGCAATACCGAACCGAAGTAGTCAAATAAAAAGTCCGTACCCTGTTCGTCAAAGTACCGTTCCGGCGTTGCCGATAGGGCGAGGCGCAAGCCAATGTTGCGAGGTAGGCTTTGTTCTAAGCGGGGTGCCCCAAGGTTATGGGCTTCATCTCCGACAATCAGCGTCTTTTCGGGAAAATACTTGAGCTGAGATTGCAAACCTTCTCCGATTAACGTGGCATTCGTGGTGATGACGGTGAGAAAGGGTTGATTGCCAGACTGTACGTTGTAAAGCTGAGTTGAGAGTTGGCTTTGCCAATTGCGGACATTCTCGAAGGCTAAGATGGGTTCTAAGTTAAAGTTTTGGCATTCTCGCGCCCACTGGGTAACGAGATGGCGATAGGGGCAGACGACGAGTAAGACTTGTAAGCCAATTTTTTGATACAGTTCAGTTGCGATCGCTAATGCTGTAATCGTCTTGCCGCTACCTGTTGCCATCTTCAGCGTCCCGCGCCCTTGATTGGTAAACCAGTTGGCTACCGCTTGCTTTTGGTAGTGGCGCAGTTGAATCGATGGCGGTATTCTGGGGGCTCCAGATGATGAGCGATCGCTCTTGGATGCATCCAGATGGTAATTCCCCTTAGCCTCAGCTACAACAAAAAGAGTGCTTGTCGAGTCGAGCCGCTCCTGTACGAGCAAACTTTCTTCACAAAAGCCCCCGTCTTGACACCGCTCTGGAACGCGATCGACATTGTTGGAAAATAACGCCACAATCGGATTGCCCCTGACATGAAACGCTTGCAACCAATACCCTGTTCTATCAACTATTCCAGAGTTTGCCTAGTCTAGGTGTTGAAGGGCTGTCTTTGTGTCGAGCGCGTCTCCTCCTCTCCATGTCTTGTTCAATCTACGAGCTTTTAATCGATCCCAGCTTGCTAACTCCGTGAAGGAAAGGGGTCGCAACAGTGGCATCATATTCAATTAGAGTGACTCGATCTTGTTTCAACCAACCAGTAACTATGGGGTTTGCAGACCTGTCAATAGCGGAGATTGCTGCCGAGTATGACCTTCCAGCCGAGGAAGTATTTCATCTGTGCCAACAGTTGGGAATAACATACAAAACTCAAGAAACCCGTCTAGCCCTGGAGGATGCTAAGGCAATTATTTCTAAAATTTTGTCCAAACAACAGGGTTCAGCCTCACCGCCTAGTCAGGGTGATTCAGCTCAACCGGCTAGCGGTGAGCAATAACTTGAGGAAAGTCCAAAAGTTAAAACGTCTTTCCTTCGCTGGAGGAAAAGTCTTTTCCCCTGAGCAATGGTTAGCGGCGGTATCCCTCAACTGGCGGATACAGTGCATAGATCGAGTCGGTACTGTGTTGAGCGTCCAATCTAAAAGAGCCCAATTTTTGAAGGAGAACCAAGAATGAAGCGATTCATCTTGCTTGTGGTGGCAACTGTATTCTTTGCCTTTCAACTAGCGATAGGAAGTGCATCTGCTGTTGAACTAACCCCAGACGTCCGCACGGTGAAAGCAACTGATGCGGGTAAGACAGTTGTTCTTAGCCTCGAACAAGTGCAGGAAGGTAAGCGGCTATTTAACGATGCCTGTGCTCAGTGTCATGCTGGGGGCAGAACGAAAACTGACCCCAACGTGGGCCTTTCTCCGGATACACTGGCCGGAGCAACACCCCCTCGTGACAGCATTGCTTCCTTGGTGGATTACATGAACAATCCCACCACTTATGACGGGGAAACTGAGATTGCTGAGTTACACCCCAGTACGAAGAGTGCCGATATCTATCCAGAAATGAGAAATCTCACCGAGAAAGACTTGGAAGCGATCGCTGGTCATATTCTCATGCAGCCCAAAATCCTTGAAGGCTGGGGACTCGGCAAAGCATTCTTCTAAGATCGGGATGAATGGGGAGGGAAGATAATTCTCTCCTGACTCGTGGCTCGTGTTCAACGAGTGTGAAGCATCTCTCTCAAATCTTACTTATCCTTACCTAGGTTTTTCTCTTGCAAAGAGAGCGAGTCAGGCGGATAGAGATTTCGCCAATTCCCAATCTTGCATTCGCTTGCGAGAGACTATCGGGTAACGATAGGTCAGCTTTTGAGAGGGACATCTCACCGCTCGCGGAGTTATGAATGAATAGTTAAAGATTAATAACTCCGTTGACAAAGTTTTGAGCGTTGACTTTTGAGTTCAAAATTCATAATTCAAAACTCAAAACTCTTGAAAACACTCCCAAACCCAGAGGATTGGCAATTTTTCACTGGTGTCCAAAACTGAGTAGATGCGGGAACGCTCTACCAGAAAAGACCCAACTTAACCAGCCTGTCTGCTGCCAGTCGCTATCGAAGATGAAGTAAAGATGCTGACCAAATTCATTAAAATCAATCAATTTTGGCATTCTTTAGGGCGTCAGCGGTTCTCAGTTCGCTGGCTCCTCGCTACCTTAATAGCTGCCTTTAGCGTTTTTATGGTCAGCTCACCCGCTCACGCTGCGATCGACAACTATGTCAGGCGCTACCTGCAAGCCGCAGAACCAGTAGCTCTTGATGTGGATGGGCAAGGTCAGACAAAGCTGTTCTCCCCTGAGGATTTAACCGAAGGGAAAGAACTGTTTGAGGCACATTGCTTGAATTGTCATGTTGGAGGAGCGACGTTACCAGACCCAACCGTGTCTCTGGCTCTGAATACCCTAGCTGGTGCTACGCCCCCCCGCGATAATATCAACGGCTTAGTGGGGTTCTTGAGAGAACCAATGGCCTATGACGGCAGCGAACCCAGTTTTTGGTGCCGCGAAGTTCCTGAGAGTTGGATGCCACCCGAACAGGTCGAAAAGCTAGCGGCATTTGTGCTGAGGGCAGCCCAAAAAGCTCCAGGATGGGGTACCTCAGAATTCTAAAGAGCTATTCGAGGAAGCTTTTGCCCAACGGTAAGAACGGTAAATAGTTGCTCTAAGATATTAAGGAAAGACTTCAACAGCACATTTTCGGAGGTGATTGATAGTTAAGGCTTCTGTGGGCAAATCTACTCAAGCATCAACAAATTGCTCACAAAACATAGAGTGACGACCTATGGAAGCAACAGGTTGACGCCACAGCCTTTAATCAAAAAACGTTGACTGGCGAGGTAGCCGCAAAAGCGCTATATGGTTGAAATAACCACCATAACTGAGACTCAGGGCACAAAAAACACTGGTCTCTTCCCCAGCTAGGGGCATACATCCAAATTGGATGCGATGACTTGGTCACACCAAGAAATCAACACGTTTACGCACGTTTTGAAAGGCAGAAAATGATGAAATTTAAAGCTGCAATTCCACGCAAGCTGGGCTTGCTACTGTCTGCAATCTTGCTAGTAGTTGCTAGCTTCGCGTTCTCAGCTTCCCCAGCGGCGGCAGAAACTTACACTGTTAAATTGGGAGCTGACTCTGGGCAACTGAAGTTTGTGCCAGACACCTTGACAGTTAAGGCAGGGGACACCATTAAGTGGCAGATGAACAAGCTGGCCCCTCACAACGCTGTCTTTGATGCCACCGCAATCCCAGGTAAAGATGCAGCACTAGCCAAATCTTTGTCCAAAGAAAAGCTATTGTTTTCGCCCGGTGAATCATACGAAACCACCATCCCCAAAGATGCACCAACGGGAACATACTCTTTTTATTGCCAACCTCACCGAGGCGCTGGCATGGTAGGCAAACTCATTGTTGAATAGTCGTGTCTCTCCATTAGATTGTTAGCATCTAACTAGAGAGTGATAACCAAACCAATGATATCATTGCCTCTGCTTAAGACTATCTAAAAGCAGAAGTGGTAAATTTTTTCAATTCCATACTTTTGCCAAGAATAAATCCCTCTGTATCCTATAGAGGGGTTTTTTATTGAGCATTTCGGCGATTCTTCGCTATGCTCACAGTTGACAGGAGAGAACACCACTTGGTCTGAGAATTAGCTTCATGAGTGCCTCATCCAGCTCTGCGTATGACTACCAAGTCGGGGGATGTTTGCCCCTAGATGCCCCTACCTATGTGACTCGGCAGGCAGACGACGAGCTTTACCAAGGTGTCAAAGCAGGGCAGTTTTGTTACGTGCTCAACTCCCGGCAGATGGGTAAGTCTAGCTTACGGGTACGAGCCATGCAGCAGCTTTCTGCTGAGGGGATTGCTTGTGCTGCGATCGATTTAACTGCAATTGGTAGCCAGGACATTACGCCGAACCAGTGGTATGCGGGAATTACTTACACCTTAGCAAGTAGCTTCAATCTTTTAGACAAGTTCGATTTCGCAAGTTGGTGGTGCGATCGCGAATTTCTCACCCCCGTGCAACGCTTGAGTGAATTTATTCGAGAGATACTGCTTAGAGAAATTCCTCAAAACCTTGCGATTTTCGTTGATGAAATCGACAGCGTTCTCAGCCTGAATTTCCATGTAGATGACTTTTTCGGATTGATTCGATGGTGCTACAACCAGCGTGCCGATCAGCCCGACTACAGGCGTCTAACTTGGGTTTTGTTAGGAGTAGCAACCCCTCCCGATCTGATTCGCTCAGCTAACTACAGTACACCTTTTAATATTGGTCTTCCTATTGAATTGAGTGGTTTTCAATGGCACGAAGCTCGACCATTAGCTCAAGGCTTTGAGGGAAAAGTTAGTAGACCTATCGCTGTCCTGACAGAGGTTTTGGACTGGACAGGAGGTCAGCCATTTCTCACTCAAAAGCTATGTAAACTCATTGTTCAGGAGTTAAAAATTAGGAATTTAGAGTTAGGCGAAAGTTTAGACAATATTGAATCCTCTATTCCAGAAGGCAGTGAAGCAGAATGGGTCGAGAATTTTGTGCGATCGCATATCATCGAGAATTGGGAAGTACACGATCGCCCAGAGCATGTGAAGACAATACGCGATCGGCTTTGCCGGTGCGCGGAGCGCGATCGCCTTCTGAGCAACGAGCAGCAGACACTCCGTCTCTTAGGACTCTATCAGCAAATTTTGCAGCATGGAGAAATCCTTGCAAATAATGCTCCAGAACAAATGCAACTGCGGCTATCAGGGTTAGTCGTTAACCGGGATGGCAAGCTAAAAGTTTATAACCGCATCTACCAGTCGATTTTCAATCTCAATTGGGTAAACGAAGTTTTAGCCAACCTTCGGCCCTATGGTCATAAAATAGCTGCCTGGGAAGCGTCCAATCGGCAAGATGAATCTTTTTTGTTACGCGGACAGGAGTTACGAGAGGCTTTAGTGTGGGCAGCGAATAAAAGCTTAAGCGATCGTGATTTCCAATTCCTAGCTGCCTCTCAATCTTTGGAAATTCGAGAAGTGACTCAAGCTAATCAAAGCCTATCCCAAGCTCAGTCCAAAGCTAATCAGAAAGAACAAGAAGCACACGCAAGACTGGAGCAAGCTGGGATACTTGCCCTGCAACAGTTTGAGGAAGCACAAATCGAGGCTTTACTCTCAGCACTGCAAGCTGGCCAGGCTTTGAAAGCCATCATCGAGGATGGTTGTCCTCTTCAGGACTATCCTGCAACCAGTCCTCTATTGGCATTACAGACGATTCTCAATAACATCCGAGAACAGAATCGTTTGATTGGGCATCAGGGTGAAGTTTGGAGTGTCAGCTTTAGTCAAAATGGACGCGATTTAGCCACAACAGGACCAGATGGTACTGTTTGCCTCTGGAACATTTCTGGGCAAAAGTTAGCTCACTGGAAAAGTCATCAGGACTGGATTAGGGCTGTGAGTTTTAGCCCAGACGGGCAGTGCTTAGTTACAGCAGGAGAAGACAGACTAGCCAGACTTTGGGATTTATCCGGACAACTATTGGCTGAATTTCAGGAACATCAAGGCGGAGTATACAGTGTAAGTTTTCACCCAAACAGCAAACTTGTTGCCACCGCAGGAGAGGATGGCACTGTCCGCCTCTGGAATGTATCCGGGCAGCTACTGACTAAATTTCAGGGTCATCAAGACAAAATTACCTGCGTCAGTTTTAGTCCCGATGGACAGCTTTTGGCTACAGCATCAGACGACTGTACAGCTCGACTGTGGGACTTGTCAGGGCAACTATTAGCTAAGTTTCAGGGGCATGAGTACTGGGTCAATAGTTTGAGTTTTAGTCCCGATGGACAGTATTTAGCTACAGCAGGCGAAGATAGCACGCTCCGCCTTTGGGATATGTCTGCCAACCAGCTAGCTCAATCGAAGAGTTATCAGGTTTCAGTGGGTCAGTGGTCTGATAAAAGTTTCTTGAGTGTGAGTTTTAGCCCGGATGGACAGCACTTAGCCACCGCAGGAGCTGATGGTACTGCCTGTTTGTGGGATTTATCTGGGCGATTAGTCACTCAATTGAACTGTCATAGAGGCAAGAGTAAGAGCGAGGATCGGCGCAAGTGGTCTGTGAAGTGTGTAAAATTTAGTCCGGATGGAAAATACCTTGCCACAGCAGGAAAAGACGGCACAACAAGAATTTGGAACTTATCTGAAAAACAGCCAGTTAACTTGAAGGGTCATCAGGATACCGTTTGGCAGGTGAGCTTTAGCCCGGATGGACAGCAAGTTATCAGTGCTGGAGAAGATGGTACAGTTCGATTTTGGAATTTTTCAGGTCAGCAACTTGCTCAATGGTCAGGCTCTCATAGAGGACTCAGGAGCGTGAGTTTTAGTCCAAATGGACAGCAAGTTGCCACAGTAGATAACAACGGTGTAGTAAAACTCTGGTACCTATCTGGCAAGCAGATAACTCAATTTGAGACTCTTTACCCGGCCTTCAATACCTATGGAAATTATATCGGTCCTGTCGTGAAATTTAGTCCAGATGGGCAGTGTATTGCTATATCGGGAGCCAATAGCAAAACCGGACTCTGGAATCTAGAAGGACAGAAACTAACCGAATGGAAAAGTCATCATGGAGTAGTCACAAATATATGTTTCAGCCCAGATGGACAGGGCTTGCTCACGACAGGAGCGAAACTTTGGGACTTGTCAGGAAGGCAGCTAGCTGAGTTTAAAAATACTGATTGCTGGGTTTGGGGTATCAGTTTTAGCCCTAATGGAGAGTATTTAGTTACAGGAGGGGAAGACGATTTAGTCCGACTTTGGAGCTTGTCTGGTCAGCAGATAGCTCAGTGGCAGGGTAATCATAGTAGAATCTTGGATGTGAGTTTCAGCCCAGATGGTCAGTGCATTGCAACAGCAGGAGCCAACGGCACAATTCGACTCTGGGATAGATTGGGGCGGCAGATTGCCCAATTTGATAGTCATCAAAGCAAGATCTGGAGTGTAAGTTTTAGCCCAGATGGACAGTACCTAGCTAGTGCAGGAGACAACGGCACGGTACAACTGTGGAAAATTGAACAATTAGATGAACTTTTAGTGCGTGGTTGTAACTGGCTTAAAGATTACTTTGCCACCCATCCTGAAAAGCTAGAAAAACTAGAAGTGTGCCAAAATAGGTCTAATTTTATTAATTAATGCCATCCATGAGGCTGGCTTTACCCTGCCGATTTTTGTCTACACCTTCACGGCAAGTTATCTGGTGCGTAGAGAAGTTGTGGCAGCAGGTGGGAATGGTGCGACTTGGGCTACTGAAGAACTGTTGTCATGGCTTAAGCAATATATCGTATGGGAGAGAGAATGACGCGATCGCTATCCCGAACTTAACAATTGATGTTCCTGCAATCCCACAGAGACACTGAATTTATCACTTAGTTTTTAATCCAAATTACGTTGAGGAAATATTAGGTAACTTGCGACCTTATGCAGAACAGCTAGCAGCTTGGTTGGCTTCCAATTGTGAGGATGCTTCACAACTTTTACGGGGTGAGGAATTACAAGCGGCACAAAAATGGGCAGTAGATAAATACCTGAGTTATCAAGATTATCGATTTTTAGCTGCTAGCCAAGAAGATGCTTTGCGGCGCAGTGAGGCACAAGCTAGAGAACAGGCTCGGCAACTCGAAAAAGCTTTATACGAACTTCAATGCAGTCAATCTCAGCTAATTCAGAATGAAAA
>DATNPT010000125.1:0-8541 GCA_036703075.1 Chroococcales cyanobacterium | reverse complement strand
TTTTCCACAACTTGTTTGAGCTGCCCAACCAATTCCTCAAGTTGCCGTGCCTCATTCTGCCCCAGAGGCTCTAAGCGTAGCAACTGTTCGATCTGCCGCGCCACCTCTGAACCTTTCGGTAAGCCAAATGAACCCAATGAGCCAATTAAGCGGTGAGCTTCTGCCTGGGCTTTTGAGTGCAGTTTGCCGTCCAAGGTTCCGGTGGAGATTTGAGCGATCGCTTGCTCGAACAGCGTCATCTGTGACCCCAAGCTCTCTTTGAAGTTACCCCACATCTGTTGCACTACTGCCAGCACTTTGGCTTGAGCTTGACGCTTATCTGCTCGATCGAGGCTCACAGCACGCGCTCGTACTCCCCGTCCCGCTTCCTCCTGAGACATCCTTTGAGAGGGGGAATCGTCCGGTGGCGCTTTCAGCCGATAGCCTAATCCATAAACCGTCTCTATCAAATCTGTGGTCATTCCGGCTGCTTTTAGCTTATGCCGCAGACCCTTGATTTGCGTGGAAACAGCCTCCTCTTGTGGAAATTCGCCACTAGGCCAGATGTGGTCTAGTATCGCACTCCGGCTGAAGATACGCCGGGGATTCCGGAGGAAAAGCTCTAGTATGCTGTACTCTTTTGGAGTTAGGTGTAAAAGTTCTCCCCCATAAGTAACTTGGCAAGCATCTGGGTCAAGCTGAAGCTTCTCCCACATCAACACTGTAGATAATGTAGAACTACCCCGTCGCAGTAAAGCCTGAATCCGAGCGATTAATTCATTAAGTTCATAGGGCTTAACTACATAATCATCGGCTCCCGCCTCCAAACCCATTACCCGGACGGTGCTGCTGTCTTTGGCACTCAGCAGCAGAATCGGCATCTGTAAACCGTGCGATCGCACTTGGCGACAAAGACTAATTCCATCCAGATTAGGGAGAATGATATCCAACACCAGCAGATCGTAGTGAAAGGCTTGAGCCAGTTCCAAAGCCGTTTGACCATCCGCTGTTATCTCAACAGTGTAGTGATGGGTGGTGAGTTCTTGTGCCAGGACGTTAGCTGTAATCTCATCGTCTTCTACTAGCAGAATTTTCATCGGAACTCATTCCTTGACGCTACAGTGTCCTAACTGGAAAATTCAGGCGTGAGTTACTTTGCTGTTGTGCATTACTCTTGAAGGCAAATATAAAGATGTAGCTGCTATTGGCGCGTTCCACCAATAGCTAGCTTTTGAACAAGTAAAAGACTAGACACATCGGTCCATAGTATAAATTTTCCTAGAAAGAGGAACCTAATTGTTAAGTTCCTCATAATTTCCTCAAATTGTTTTCCTACAAATAGAAGTGTAGGACAAAGGTTGCATCGGAGCCTGAAGCTATAGCCTCTCCAAGGCTTTGCCTGCCGAGTCAGAGTCAACCGAGCCTAAATATTAGAGGAATTGAACTCATGTTGCATACAACAGTCGAGCAAGAGTATCGCCAGATTCCTAAAGAACAAGCATTAGTCCTTTGGTTTGAGGAAGTCGGCATTGCTGATATCCCCTTGGTGGGTGGTAAGAATGCTTCTTTGGGTGAGATGATCCAACAACTGACACCCAAAGGAATCAATGTTCCCACTGGCTTTGCTACTACAGCTTATGCTTACCGATACTTTATCGAGAAAGCGGGTTTAGAACAGAAGCTGCGCCAGCTATTTTCCGACCTAGATGTCGAGGATGTGAATAACTTGCGGGAACGGGGCAGACAGGCTCGCGCCTTGATTCTCCACACGCCGTTTCCCAAAGATTTAGAAGCCGCTATTACGCAGGCTTACCTGAACTTGTGCAAGCGGTATGGTGATGCGACATTGTGCAGCCGCTTTTCAACAGAATATCAGGCGGAGTGCGAACAGTATAGTAGTGACACTGATGTTGCAGTTCGCTCCAGTGCCACTGCCGAAGACCTGCCGGATGCTAGCTTTGCAGGTCAGCAGGAAACTTATCTCAATGTTCATGGCGTTCAAGGCGTTTTGGAAGCTTGCCACAAGTGCTTCGCCTCTCTATTTACCGATCGCGCTATCTCCTATCGCACCATCAAAGACTTCGACCACTTCGAGGTTGCCCTCTCTGTCGGCGTCCAAAAGATGGTGCGCTCCGACTTGGCGGCATCGGGCGTGATGTTCTCCATCGACACCGAAACCGGCTTTAAGAATGCTGCCTTGGTCACTGCTGCCTATGGTTTGGGCGAAAACGTTGTTCAAGGGGCTGTCAACCCTGATGAATACTGTGTATTCAAGCCCACGCTCAAAGCAGGGTTCCGCCCGATTCTAGAGAAACGCTTGGGCAGTAAAGAAATCAAAATGGTGTACGACCTCGGCGGTGGTAAACAGACGAAAAACGTGCCAGTACCGCCAAGTGAGCGAGGTAAATACGCGATCGACGATCTGGAGATTCTTACTCTTGCCAAATGGGCGTGCTTGATTGAAGAACACTACTCTCAAGTTCGCGGTACCGACACTCCGATGGATATCGAGTGGGCGAAAGATGGCATCACTGGCGACCTGTTCATCGTCCAAGCTCGTCCCGAAACAGTACAATCCCAGAAATCGCAGAGCGTCCTCCGCAACTTTAAATTGCAAGGAAGCAGTGAGTTACTGGTAACAGGTCGTGCTGTCGGCGAAATGATTGGTCAAGGTAGCGTTCGCGTAATTTTGGATGTCCACAAAATTGACGAGTTCCAAGCGGGTGAAGTGTTGGTTACTAACAAGACTGACCCAGATTGGGAACCGATTATGAAGAAAGCGAGTGCGATCGTCACCAACCAAGGCGGACGCACTTGTCATGCTGCGATTATTGCGCGGGAGATGGGTATCCCTGCAATTGTTGGCTGCGGCAATGCCACTGGTGTTCTGAAAACGGGTCAAGCGGTGACCATTTCCTGTGCCCAAGGGGAAGAAGGCAAAGTTTATTTCGGTCTATTGCCCTTTGAGGTGCAGGAGACTCAGCTAGACAACCTGCCTCGCACCCGCACCAAGATTCTGATGAACGTGGGCAACCCAGAGGAAGCATTTGGTTTATCCTCGATTCCTTGCGATGGCGTTGGTTTGGCGCGGCTTGAGTTTATCATTGCCAACCACATCAAGGCGCACCCACTGGCTCTGATTCACTTCGATCAGTTGGAGGATGAATCCGTTAAGCGAGAAATTGCTGAGCTTACAGCGCTCTATCCCCACAAACCTGACTTCTTCGCAGACAAATTAGCTCACGGAATCGGGATGATCGCAGCTGCCTTCTATCCCAACCCGGTAGTGGTGCGGATGTCCGACTTCAAGAGCAATGAATACGCTAACCTCTTAGGCGGCAAACAATTCGAGCCGAAAGAAGAAAACCCGATGATTGGCTGGCGGGGAGCCTCTCGTTACTATGACGAGAAATACCGCGAAGCTTACGCTCTAGAATGCATTGCCTTAAAGCGAGTCCGGGACGAAATGGGCTTGACAAATGTCATCCCGATGATTCCCTTCTGCCGCACTCCTGCTGAAGGTCGCAAGGTGTTAGCCGAGATGGAGAAACACGGACTCAAGCGTGGGGAAAATGGCTTGCAGGTCTATGTGATGTGCGAGATTCCCAACAATGTCATTTTGGCTGACCAGTTCAGTGAGGTGTTTGACGGGTTCTCGATTGGTTCCAATGACCTGACGCAGTTGACATTGGGTTTAGACCGCGACTCTGCCTTGGTTGCTGACATCTTTGACGAGCGGAACGAAGGCGTGAAAGAGATGGTGCGGATGGTGATTGAGAAGGCGAAGAAGCGCGATCGCAAGATTGGGATTTGCGGTCAGGCTCCCAGTGATTATCCCGAATTTGCCCGTTTCTTGGTTGAGTTGGGCATTGACTCGATGAGTCTCAATCCGGATTCCGTACTCAAGACACTCATAGAAGTCGCGGCTGCCGAAGGGTTGGATATTGGACACCGTTAGAGGTTAGGGAGATTGACACGGGGATGGGTGAGAGAGCGTATTCCCCGTGTCCCTCCCTCAACAGTTGTTGATGCTCAATGCAGGTAAAGTTTCCAAAGAACGCTCAACTTAATCGGGGGAAGTCTAGATGTTTCACAAGATTCTTGTTGCCATAGATAACTCTGACATGAGCAAGTGTGTCTTTGATGAAGCCCTGTATTTGGCAAAATCCACCAATGCCTGCCTCATGCTTTTGCACGTTCTGTCCCCTTACGAACAAGGCTATCCAGTAATGCCTGCTCCCTCCAGTTTGGTCTATTACCCGAAAATGCAGGATGAGGCAGTGAAAGTGTACTTGGAGGAATGGGAAGCACACAAAGAGCAAGGATTAGAACGATTGCGATCGCTTGCAACTGAAGCAACTGAACTGGGTGTGACGACTGAGTTTACCCAAACTCCCGGCACTCCCGGTCATGCTATCTGCGATCTAGCCCGTAGTTGGGGGGCTGACCTCATCATTACAGGTCGCCGAGGTCACTTGGGTTTGAAAGAGGCAGTGTTAGGCAGCGTCAGCAATTACGTGACTCACCATGCCTACTGCTCAGTCCTGACTGTACACCCTCAAGTTAATACCAAGACTGAAATTCTTGAGGAAAATCAAGCTGATTCGTATCGGTTACGCACCAAATCTGAAGGCGACACTCCGACGAGAGCTTGCTGAAGTTCTTATTAATGTGATTAAGAGGAATAAGCCATGATTTTACGCTACATTCTCGCATGGATTCCAATGATATTTATAGGCATCATCAATGGGATAGTTAGAGAAGTTACCTATAGGAAATATCTCAATGAGTTACGTGCCCATCAGGTTTCGACTATTACTGGAGTTTTACTGTTCGGTTTTTATATCTGGGTACTCACACGCCTTTGGAGTATTGAATCACCAGAGCAGGCACTCACTATTGGATTCATCTGGCTTGGACTTACTGTTGTCTTTGAATTTACCTTTGGTCACTACATTGCGGGGCATTCATGGAGTAGGCTCCTTAGTGACTACAACATTGTGGCGGGACGAGTCTGGATAGTAGTCCTCATCTGGATCGCTATTGCACCATTGCTTTTTTACCACTTTCTACAATGAGAATGATATACAGGTAGAGCAGCCGAACAAGTACGTTGTAGCGGATAGACGAAACAATCCCATATCGATACGGAAAAGCTTGCGCTCTAATCGTGTAATAGCTCTAGAAGGTTGACAATGCAAGTCAAACTCAACTATCAAGAAAACTTATAATTTCAAGCTACTGTTACCTAACCCAAATTCATGACAGATTGCAAAGAAATTTATCTGCTTTGTCAATTTACCAATTGTTACCTCATAAGATAGTGTAGAAAGCTGAAAGTTTTTATTTGAAGAGACTTAAGCAATATAACTGTTGCAAAAGTAGCTGCATTCTAAGGAACTTAAAATTTAATAATAGATTCTTACAAATGACGCAATTTAGTGTTGATTAATCTTATTCAGTAATCAGCAAAAAAGAGTTTAAGTTGCTGTAATTGAGTGTTAATGAATATGCCTTACCCATCTCTTCAAGACCAACAACATTCGGCAGTTGGTGGCGTTGCATCCCCGTCCAAATCACCTTCTGCTAAGGGTCATGCCAGTGGCGATAGCGAAGCGCTGCTGCGAAGCGCAGATCGCCGCTTTAAAGCATTGGATATGGCTATGAAGCGGCATCAATACCAACCCGATGCGCTCATTGAGATACTTCACAAAGTACAGGAATCATTTGGCTTTTTAGAAGAAGATGTTCTGATTTACATTGCTAGAGGACTGAAACTGCCATTAAGCCGAGTCTATGGCGTGGCGACGTTCTATCATTTGTTCTCACTTAAACCCAGTGGTGTTCATACCTGTGTGGTTTGTTTGGGAACGGCTTGCCATGTCAAAGGTGCCAGTAAATTAATGGCAGCTCTAGAAAAAGAGTTGGGGATCGACGTTGGTGAAACAACATCTGATGGCAAAGTATCGCTGATGGCGGCACGGTGTTTAGGCGCTTGTGGCATTGCTCCAGCGATGGTCATCGATGGCACAGTCAGCGGTAAGGAAACCCTAGAAACGGCTCTAAATAAGGTTAAGACGCTGCAACAGTGAATGTTTAATGGCTTTCTGGATTGCGATCGCTACAAACACGCTGGCATCAAGATTCACCCATTTGGAAAGCCGCTCATAAGTCACAAGGGCGTGACAGAAGGTAAACAGCATGGATATCACAGAATTACATGAGATTGCGAAACAGGAACGCGATCGCCGCGAACCAACTCTAATTCGGTGTTGCACAGCCGCAGGTTGCCTGTCTTCTGGTTCTGCTGCTGTGAGAGATGGCTTGGAAGCTGCGGTTCAACAGATAGGACTGGAGGCAGAGGTAAAGGTTTGCAGTGTTGGATGTATGCGGTTTTGTGGGCGGGGACCATTGGTAGAAGTCGCTTCCAGTGGTACGCTATACGAACAGGTGACTCCAGACGATGCACCCTCCATCATTGCTGCACTGAAGGGAGGAATTGCTACCGCAACCAAGGGCAACCCCAACCATCCTTTCTTGACGCGCCAAATGCCGATTGTATTGGAGAATAGCGGCAAGATCGACCCAGAGCGCATTGAAGAGTATATTGCAGCAGGTGGATACGAGCCGCTTTATCATGCCCTCACCGAAATGACACCTGCACAGGTGATTGAAGAAGTCACCAAGAGTGGACTGCGCGGACGAGGTGGCGGGGGATATCCCACTGGACTGAAGTGGGCAACGGTGGCGAAGATGCCGCCGGGACAAAAATATGTGATTTGCAACGCGGACGAGGGCGATCCCGGTGCATTCATGGATCGCAGCGTGCTGGAGAGCGATCCCCATCGCGTGTTGGAAGGAATGGCGATCGCAGGTTATGCAATTGGAGCCAATCACGGGTTTATTTACATCCGCGCCGAGTATCCTCTCGCCATCAAACACCTACAAAAAGCGATTCAGCAAGCCAAGAAATATGAATTACTGGGCAGTCAAATCTTTGGTTCTGGGTTTGACTTCAAGATTGATATCCGGATTGGGGCAGGTGCTTTCGTTTGTGGTGAAGAAACCGCATTGATGCACTCCATTCAAGGCGAACGCGGGATTCCCCGTCCCCGTCCACCCTATCCAGCGCAATCCGGGTTGTGGGATTGTCCCACCCTAATCAACAACGTCGAAACCTATGCCAATATCGCGCCGATTATCCGTAATGGTGGAGACTGGTACGCCAGCATCGGCACGGAGAAAAGTAAGGGAACCAAAGTTTTTGCACTGACAGGCAAGATCGAGAACACGGGTTTAATTGAAGTCCCAATGGGAACCACCCTGCATCAGATCGTACAAGAAATGGGCGGTGGAGTACCCAACGGTGCCAAAGTGAAAGGCGTGCAAACGGGAGGACCATCTGGAGGGTGTATTCCGGCAGAATTCTTTGATACGCCTGTGGACTACGAATCACTGCAAAAGCTGGGCACGATGATGGGTTCGGGCGGCATGATTGTCATGGATGAGGAAACGAGCATGGTGGAGATTGCTCAGTTCTACATGGAATTCTGCCGGGATGAATCGTGTGGCAAATGCATCCCGTGCCGTGCGGGAACGGTTCAGCTTCACACGCTGTTGAATAAGATCGCGAACCGTCAAGCGACGCAGAAAGACTTGGAGCAGCTAGAAGCTCTCTGCTACATGGTTAAGGAAATGAGCCTGTGTGGGTTGGGTCAAACGGCTCCTAATCCGGTACTCAGCACGTTGAAATACTTCAAGCGGGAGTATTTAGATTTGCTGCAATCTCCAGCCGAACACAACGGCAAAGTCCCCGTTTCGCAATCTTCGTGAGGTTGATATGTCAGTCAAAACGCTCAAAATTGATGGGATCGATGTGGCGATCAAAGAGAACGCAACCATCCTGCAAGCGGTAAGAGAGGCTGGAGTCCCCATTCCCACACTATGTCATCTTGACGGTGTTTCAGATATCGGAGCTTGCCGTCTGTGCATGGTAGAAATTGCTGGAACCCCTAAACTGTTTCCTGCGTGCGTGACTCAGGTGGCTGAGGGGATGGACATTTCTACCAACACGCCCAAGCTGCAAGAGTATCGCCGCATGGTTGTTGAGTTGCTGTTTGCTGAAGGTAATCATGTCTGCTCCTTTTGTGTGGCGAATGGGAATTGCGAGTTGCAGGATGTTGCCATTGAAGTGGGAATGGATCATTCTCGCTTCCCGTATCGTTTCCCCGATCGCAAAGTCGATATTTCCCATCCGCTATTTAGTATCGACCACAACCGTTGCATCCTTTGCACTCGTTGCGTGCGCGTCTGCGATGAGATTGAGGGAGCGCATGTTTGGGATGTAGCACAACGGGGGGCGAATTGTTACATCGTATCTGGAATGAATCAGCCTTGGGGTGCAGTGGATGCCTGTACTTCCTGCGGTAAGTGTGTGGATGCCTGTCCCACTGGATCGATTTTCCGTAAAGGCGAAACGACTGGAGAGAAAGAACGCGATCGCAACAAGCTGGAATTTTTGGTGAGGGCACGGGAGAAGAAGGAATGGACAAGATAAGATTT
>DATNPT010000123.1:0-19939 GCA_036703075.1 Chroococcales cyanobacterium | reverse complement strand
AAGGCGATCGCTCAGCACTTGCATACTACCCTTAAAATGGTATAGCCCTTGCGGTTCGGTAGAAACCCCCAACGCCGTTGCCGCATAAAGCAGCGCTGTTTCATCCGCATTGACTTGGGAATAAAGCTTTAGCTGCAAATCGAGAAACGTCCTCAGACGCTGGTTTTCATAAAGTCCATACCCTCGCAACGCATCTCCTACCGTCATGAAGGTAAAGGGTAGAGTAATCGTCGTATCGAGACGAACGGCTGATGTTAGCTGCCACAAGTCCCATAAATTACGCGGTGGCAGAACTGGGTCGCGAGATTGGAACTTCCAACTTGCCTCGAACAGCGTCGCCATCAGTTGCCAAAACGGTTCGCTGCCAGGAAATTGCCGTTGCCGTTCGTCCTTCCATTTTTCCGGGTCGCGCCAAACGTTAATCGGTTCTGTTTCACCAGGGAGAAAAACGGCACAAGCGGGGTCACAGGGCGTCGCTGCTGGTAACTCAATTTCTAGTTCATCAAAAATTCGTTTGTGAATCCCACCGGGTTCTAAACCCGCCACCTGAGTTGCGCCAACATCGAATGTAAACCCACGACGCTTGAAAGTGGACGCGCATCCTCCCGGTACAAAAGCTTGGTCAAGAACCAGTACTCGGTAACCCCGACGCGCCAGCAGCGCCCCAGCAGTTAGACCGCCAATTCCGGCACCAATTACAACGACACGGCGAGATTTACTGTTGCCAACATGACTCCTTGGCATTGATTCGGTATTTTTACATTTCTTAATAATGCTTATCATAATGATACTGCACTGACTTAAGAAATTTCATTACAGAACGGCTACTTTTATAGCTATCACCATCAAAGTTAGGACTTTCTTTAACGGCTCAAAGGACTATGTACCACTAATAAACTTCTGCCCTCTGCCCTGGAGTCTTCTGCCTTTAGCTAGGCTCTTTAGCCGTTGAACCGCTCCACAAACTCAGCCACAACAGCCACAAATTCAGACGTTGACTCATAGGGCAAAACATTACGACCGGGGATTTGACAAGCCTGAGATTGAGGCAGGTGCTTGAGATACTCAGCTACTCGTTCCTCCGGTGTCTCCCCTCGCCCCGTCCTGCTAATGCTCGATGCTTGCTTGCCCACCACAACTAGTGTTGGCTGAGTAATAGATGCGATCGCATTTTCATAGTTCTGCCGCCAAAACCCAGCCAGAAAGGAAAAAACTGCATAGCGACTGGCGGGATTGACGGCACCCTGTTCTAGAGTATCTAGCCATTGAGCATCAACTTCAGTATTATTGGCAAATAATTGGCGATCGGAAAACGAGCGCAAAAATTGACGGCGACGAGCATAGCGATAGAAGACACTGCCTATCGGGGAATCAAATACGTTCCAAAGCAACTTTTGCTGCCAAATCGGTGTCTTTCTCGTCATCAATTGCCAAGTGGGAGGACCCGCTAAAACAATTCCTTTAATGTAATTTGGCTCAGCTTGCTGTTTGAGGAGGGCGAGAGTCACGACTAACTCAACCCCTTGCGACAGGATAATTACAGGTTTTTTAACGACGGTTTGCAAAAAGTATTGCAACTGCTCGGCCCAATCCTCAGGAGTGTAAACCGCTCGGGGCATCTCGCTCTCGCCACACCCGAGCAAATCTGGGTTGTAAATCGAATTTTTATGACCGTTTTTACACCACTCGCGGCAGAAACGATGCCAAAAGTATCGCGATAACCCCACACCAATTGGGTGCAGCAACAACAGAGGTGTGTCGCATTCAGTCGTTTCCACACTGGAAGGATAGAGTTCGTAGGCACAACGATAGCTCTGCCAGGTGTAAAAGTGCGAGGGAGGGAATGATACTGGTATTGATTCAGTCTCCAGCGAACAATGATTCATGGGAGCCTCATTCTCTTACCTCTGCTTCTGTGTGGTTCATGCAAGAAAGCTTTCTCACCAATCCAATAGGACTGCTAGATTACCTCCTTTAAATCTAAATCTATGAGTCTTTAAAGACTTCATGAAGTTTATGAGACTACGTTGCTGCTGTCAGCCCGTTGTAATACCATGTAATAGGTAATACGAGTGAATTTTTTAGTATTACAAAAACAATACTATTGTCTAAAAGAGTAAGCGTTAACCGAGAGCTTACTTGATGTTCTTTGTGTCAGAACTTAGCAAGTTCATAGCGTCCAATTGTTCTGACTAAAGCGATTTCTCCGCTAAGCCCATGCCCCTATCTTCAGTTCCGTCTGCTCAGAATGAACCGCGACTGATGCTGTGGTGTGATCTCCAAAAATCGGTTTATCAGTGTTAAGAATTTCCAAAAGAATCCTGAAGCTTTCTGCATCTAGATCGATCGTGCGTTCTCTGTCACCATCAAAGTAAGTAAACCAGAAGTGACCTTTATTGTCTTGAGGCCTCCACAACGCCTGATAGCTAGTAATCCGTTTCATTTGCATTTTTTGCGTCCTTTCCTAACACCTCTAGTCTCTTCCCTCGCGTGTATACTTATGTGTAGATATTATAAATTATTATAATAAATCCTTAAAGATACTGCAAAGTATTTCTAAAGTTTTCATAGTGCAGCTTTTTAATGTCTTACCTCCACGGTCAGCCTCGGGCTTTGACCAGCTAATCTAGTTTAGATTTAAAGAGACGATATTAACTATAGAACGATCTTTGAAGATTCGATAAAGTTTAATAGAGTTTGCTGGCACTTGTCAGACATCAAAAAAGTACACATACAAGTAATACAAGTTATACACAGCACGATTTAACTCGTTCGATTTTACACTTGAGAGCAGAAAACCAGCAAGGCTCGTCCTCTTTACTTTAAAAGTTTAATTGCTACTGCGGTAAAGAAACATCGATTATTGTGGGCAATTTTGGAAAGCGGTATTGCACAAAACACAAACGAATTAGCTGTTATTTTCTGTAGCGATCGTGGCAAGTCGTTCTACACTCGTACAACACCGGGAAACTCTTTGACAACTTTACTGAATAGAAAGGCTGCTATCTCTATACTTTTGTAACACGCCTGAGACAATGACGAACTTTGCCAGCAAAGCATTCAGTCATTCTTACCTTTATGCCCATGCACCGACTTTAATATCAGTTGGTTGCGAATGCACGGCAACGGCACAGGTAATGTGGTCGCCAAAAATTGGCTTATCGGTGTCAAGAAGTTTCATCATTGTTCGGAAGCTTTCTGCATCCAAATCTCTAGTACGTTCTCGATCTCCGTCAAAATAAGTAAACCAAAAGTGACCTTTATTTTCTTGCGGTTTCCATAGTGCCTGATAGCTAGTAATCCGCCGCATCATTTCTGGTCTTTTTTCAGACTTGTTCGGTGTCATGGTCATAGATACCTTATAGTGTCCTGCTGTCTAATTGTAAAGTTTAGTTAAAAACTATTAATCAGCATTATAATGTAAGCCAAGTGTGTTTAGGTCGGACTCTGCACTTTTCCCAGGTAGAATTCTATTCTAAGTCCAACTATTTAGATACTGGCTCTTGAAAGTAGCAGGATTGCAGCCGGTTTTTGGAGTCTCACAGGCTGCCTTGTAGAGTGGCTACTGGGGAAGTAGCATCAGCCTTGCCTAAGAAAGTTTAGTGGAGCTTGGGAACGAAAGCTCTGATTGCATACTCCCTGTCCAGTCAACCGAGCATCATCAATTCAACACCTTGACACATCAACAGTAGAACACTGCCATCTCAGTGCCTTCAGCCATTTAGCGGAATCGCTCTCCGCAAAATGACTGAACTACGGTATGAAGCTTGACGAAAACTTAGACTTAGAGAATCTCAATCGGGAACGAAAAAACAGTTGCCTGGTAAGTGTAATCATAGGTTTTCTCAGGGGGCATGGGCAATGTTAGGATGGCATTTGCCGAATCTGGTGAGGTCTTGATGGCAGAAACACTTTTCTTCAATGCTTTACGTGCAGCCATTGATGAAGAAATGGCACGCGATGAAACTGTATTCGTTCTTGGTGAAGATGTAGGTCACTACGGAGGGTCCTACAAAGTCACCAAAGATTTGTATAAAAAATATGGGGATCTGCGGGTTCTCGATACCCCGATCTCAGAAAATAGCTTTACAGGTTTAGCCGTGGGTGCTGCAATGACGGGTTTGCGACCCATTATTGAAGGGATGAACATGGGCTTTTTGCTCCTTGCCTTCAACCAAATCTCGAACAATGCGATGCTACGCTACACGTCCGGCGGTAACTTCAAAGTTCCGATGGTGATTCGCGGACCTGGTGGTGTGGGACGGCAACTCGGTGCTGAACACTCCCAACGACTGGAAGCTTACTTTCAAGCCGTACCCGGTCTAAAAATCGTTGCTTGTTCGACTCCTTATAACGCGAAAGGGTTACTCAAATCAGCTATTCGTGACAACAATCCAGTGTTGTTCTTTGAACACGTCCTTCTTTATAACTTAAAGGAGGATTTACCGGAAGAAGAGTATCTTCTCCCGCTCGATAAAGCGGAAGTAGTCCGAACGGGCAAGGACGTGACAATCCTCACCTACTCCCGGATGCGCCACCACGTCATGCAAGCCGCGAAGCAACTGGAAAAAGAGGGGTTTGACCCAGAGGTCATCGACCTAATTTCGTTGAAACCCCTAGACTTTGAGACGATTGGTGCCTCGATTCGCAAAACTCACCGAGTGATTGTTGTTGAAGAGTGCATGAAAACAGGTGGAATTGCGGCAGAACTAATCGCATCAATTAACGATCGCTTATTTGATGAGTTAGACGCACCCGTTCTCAGGCTGTCCTCTCAGGATATTCCAACCCCTTACAACGGTACCCTGGAAAACCTAACTATCGTACAACCGCCACAGATTGTGGAAGCTGTACAAAAGATGGTAGCACTGAGGGTTTAGGTCAGCTATCTCTATGTTTGAGAACGCTGGCTGGTCGATTGATGCAACCTTGTTCAAAAGATAGTGGCTCATGTGAGCTCCTAATCGCGATGCCACGCAAGAGCTTGCCCGCCGCTAGCTACTTCGATATCGAACCAGGGACTTTGCCATTGTCAAAACAGATTATCATATCATTTGTGGCGGCGGGTCGTAAGTATGCAAAGACAGCGTTCAATTTTGGCTTTAATTCTGGTGCTCGTAATCCTAGCGATCGTAGTGCTAGTGAAGATTCCCATCCCGCTAGGACTAGACTTGCAGGGAGGAGCACAACTGACAATTCAGGTTAAAACAACCAAAGATGTTCCCAGAATCTCACCCCAACAATTAGAAGATGTTCTCAGCGTGATTGCAAATCGCGTGAACGGTCTTGGAGTGTCAGAACCTGTGGTGCAAACGGTTGGTTCCGACCAAATCTTGGTACAGTTGCCAGGGGTGAATGACCCACAACAAGCGGAACGGGTGCTAGGGGGTACGGCACAGCTAGAATTTCGCGAACAAAACCCAGGAACCGAGGCGCAGTTGCAGATCGAGCAACAGGTACGGCAGGAACTAAAACTCAAACAGGAGCAGTTAAGGAAAAGTGGCGATGAAAAAGCGCTGGCGGAAAACCAAGCTGCCATTGCTCGTAGTGATGAAGCGATCTCCAAACTGTTTGGACCTCCAGAACTAACAGGTAAAAACCTGAAAGATGCTCGACCTGAACCCGCTCAAGCAGCGAGTAATGCTTGGAAAGTTGCCATTCGCTTTGATGCCACAGGAGCTGAAAAATTTGCTCAGTTGACGAAAAGCTTGGCTGGTACGGGTCGCAGCATTGGTATCTTTCTGGATAAAGCTCTAATTAGTGCGCCTAGCGTTGGACCCGAATACGCAGCAAATGGTATCACTGGGGGCGGGGCTGAGATTACGGGTCGCTATACTGCCCAATCAGCCAACGAATTTGCGGTACAGCTGCGCGGCGGTGCCTTACCCGTGCCAGTAGAGATTGTGGAAAACCGCACAGTGGGTGCCACTCTGGGGCGAGATAGTATCCAACGCAGTATCTATGCTGGGATTGGAGGCTTGGCTTTGGTGTTGGTTTTCATGGCTGTCTACTATCGCCTACCCGGTGTAATCGCGGATGTTGCATTGGTGATTTATTCACTGCTGACTTTAGCGGCTTTTGCTCTGTTGGGTGTAACCTTGACCCTACCAGGAATTGCGGGCTTTATCCTCAGCATTGGGATGGCGGTTGATGCGAACGTACTGATTTTTGAACGGACGCGAGAAGAACTCAGAGCTGGCAAAACCTTATACCGGTCGGTTGAATCTGGCTTTTACCGGGCATTCTCTAGCATTTTAGATGGTAATCTGACGACCGTGATTGCTTGTGCGGCACTCTTTTGGCTAGGGTCAGGCTTGGTTAAGGGTTTCGCACTCACACTGGGCTTGGGGGTAGCGGTGAGTATGTTTACTGCTATTACTTGTAGTCGTACCTTCATGCTGGCCATGGTTCTCGGTTTCCCTGAGTTGCGCCAGAAGCCAGAACTATTCGTTCCCAATCCACCAGCGACGGTGAAATCATAAGGCAGAGGGGTCAAGATGAAACTGAATGTAATCAAACAGCGATCGCGTTGGTGGACAATCTCTACTGCCCTTATCCTCGCAGGCATCATTAGTATGGTGATTTCTACGGCAACCTTAGGATCGCCTTTACGTCTGGGTCTAGATTTTGTCGGCGGTACGCGGTTGCAATTTGAGCGAGACTGTAGCGTGCCGAGCAACTGCGACAAACCCATCGATATCGCAGCCGTTCGGCAAGTTATGGACGATCAAGGGTTGAGCAACAGCAGTATCCAAATTTTGGGGGAGAAGCAACAAGCGGTAACAATCCGCACAAAGCCATTAGATGGCGAGAAACGCACGCAGTTACAAAGTGCCTTGAGCCAAAAAATTGGTGCGTTTAATGCTAAAGGCACTCAGATTGATACCGTTGGTCCTACCCTCGGTCGTCAGCTATTTGCCTCTGGCATGCTAGCGGTTATCCTTTCGTTCGCGGGTATCCTGATCTACCTAACCTTTCGGTTCCAGTTCGACTATGCTTTCTTCGCCTTCGTTGCCCTGTTCCACGATGTGTTGATTACCGTTGGGATATTCTCCATCTTGGGTCTGGTACAAGGTTTAGAAATTGATAGCTTATTCGTCGTTGCGGTGCTGACGATTATTGGGTTCTCCGTGAATGATACGGTAGTGATTTACGATCGCGTGCGGGAGGTCATCCAACAGCATCCAGGAATGCACATCGATCAAGTGGTGGATGATGCGGTTAATCAAACCCTAACTCGGTCGATTAATACGACCTTAACAGTGCTGTTAACGCTGTTTTCTATCTTCCTGTTTGGTGGCGAAACCCTGAAGAATTTTGCTCTGTGTCTAATTATTGGATTTACGGCAGGGGCTTATTCGAGTATTTTCATTGCCAGTACGCTACTGGCTTGGTGGAGAGAGCGTGCGGGCTCTCCGCCCCCGATGGCTGAATCAGATACGACAGTTTCTGACCAAGTCTAGCGGATGGGCTCACGGATAGAAGGAGAGAAGTTGAGGGGACATTTCTGGCAAGAGAGCGATCGCTTTTGGGTCTGTAGCCTCTTTTCTCACTGGCAAGGAACCCGTACCTCTTTTTAGCCAAAATCAATCAGTTTCGAGCTGGAGAAATGGAGGAAAAACGCACAGCATACCCATTCAATCTCCAGCTTAATTCTTAGAAACTCTTCCCATATTCTTCTCTCTTCCCTTACCTCGCAACTAAGATGGATCGGTCTGACTCTCAAAAGCCTCACACAACTCAAACAGCACCCACAGATCTTGACCCAACGTTCAAAGCACAGATTCAACGGTTATATCAACTGACTGTTTATGGTCGGTGGTTGTTTGTCAGTATCCTGTGGGTAACGCTGGCACCAGTGAGTATGTGGGGTTGGCGCTATGAATTTTCGCTATTGCGCTCGTATTTTACGTGGGCAGCAGTACGATACAGCATATTATATAATCCGCTACCAGCGATCGGACTTGCTTTTTGTATTGGCATGACGGCAGCTGTCTTAGTCTGGCAGAGTCGCAATCTTTTGCTCGGAATACCTGCTCTGGAACAGAGGCGGCTAGAGCAACAGGTGCGCCGAATTTGTCAGCAGGGACCAAGTCACCCCTTGTGGAAGTGGGTATGCAAGCCTCAATGATGAACAATGAGTACCTCGCCACCATTCCTCCCGCAAGGTTAAGCCTCAAAAATCTAGGGTGGGAACCGTCAATCACAGTGTTTCTCTGGAGTGCCTACCCTACCCTGGCTCTGAACCGTATTAGGTTGGGAGCATGTCACCTTTGTCAGCCCTCCCGCTAAATCCCTCTCTCTAGGTGAGAGGGACTTTGAATTCTTGCTCCCCTTCTCCCAACGGGAGAAGAGGCTGGGGGATGTCAGCGTAGCGGCACGTTAGCGTAGCGGGGCGAAGCCCAGTGCGGGCTGTTCCTCAACTTGCAAACCTGACATGCTCCCATTAGGTCTACGCTTTGAACGCTACTTCGTGATAGCTTCATTAAGCTTTATTCGTTTGTAATCTGAAAGGAAACATCTTCCAAAAACTAGAGAATTGTTTAGTTTCCTTCAAAACTCTTCTCCACGCACGTCTCCAGATAGTATTTCGCCATCCCGACCAAGCTGTTTGGTCGAGGTACTGAAAAAATAAATTTGTAGCTGGATGCAGACAACCTCTTTGCCAAGGCTTAGGAGGAGTGGTGTAGTGAATGATGTAGGGATCGTGCAAAAGTGCGTTATATGATTCCCGGTCGTAGGGACTATCCTCCCAGGATGAATAACTATAGATGCGAGGCATTTGATTCCATCTCGGGTCGAGTTCTCCCCATTGACCTGCAAGTACTCCGTTTAAACCATCCTGATCGTGGTCGCGCACGTAGTCTTTGTTATCTTGAAGAAACTTAACGACTTTCTCGCCAATATTCTCTCTTCGCCACTGATGGAGATTAATGACTAAAAGTCCAGCGTTGAAATATTTGTAATCTGGATTAATTCCCAGCTCTCGATAGTTTCTAAGCCCTCCGGACATAGATATAAATCGTTGGTTGTCGTCCTGGACCGCTAATACATAGTTATCCCCAATCTCAATCTGCCATAATTCCGCTAAATCTCCTTTCACGACCATATCGCTATCGAGGTAAATGACCTTGTCAAATTGTGCTGGAACAATTTGAGGAATCAGCAACCGATAATAGGTGACAATGGTTAAATACCGTTCGACTTTCAAATTTGCAAGTAACGATTCATTTGGCTGTACCCAGAAAATATCAACTTGCGGCGAACCGCAGGATTTGATAATCCGACGCTTGCTGCGTTGGCTAATCCCGCCATCAATCACGAATATAGCTACTTTAGAATGATTTTTGAGATTTATAACTGCTGAATGCAGGGTAACCGCTAGTGGCATTGCGTAATTTTCATCAGCAGCACATACGATAGCTATAGGTTGATTTTTTGAGGTATTCATTGAAAATATCCTGAATGGGTTGACTTGAGTTGCGACAGGAGACTTTCCTCCAACGATGCTGATTGGATTTCATTGAGAGTTATCTGAAATGAAGGCTAGCAGAATTGCCTTTAGAGCAATTCTCTCTACAGGAGTGAAGTACAGGCTGTAGGGGCACGCGGCTGTGCGGCCTAATACAGGGTTTATTTGATCAACTGGTAAATTGCGGTAAGTTATTTCTTTGCTCATTCGCGCTGTGCTGTACTAACTATTTTTAATTGAATACATGGCAAATTCACCTAAGGAATTAACTGTTGTTTCAACCACCGCCAAGAAGGACCAACGGATGATTCTCCAATCGCAACCCGTAACTTCTTCATAATCCCAATTGAGGGCTGTCCATAATAGAGAGCATTGGCTGGAATTGCTTCCTCATCGGAATAGCCCACGTTCACAAAGCGTTCAATATCTTGACGAGCCAAGTATCTTTCACGGGTCTTTTGCAAGAGTTCTTCGTGAGTATTGGTGTGAAATACTGTCCAGTTGGGGTCTTCAATTTTGCATAAGCTGTACATGTTGTGGCGCTGTATATACCGCTCAAATGCCACCTCAAGTATATATCGATCCTGATTCGTGGCTGCGGCTGGATTCTCACCTTTAAATCCAGAAATAATAAAAGGACCGGCAAACTCATGGACAGCCTTCATATAGGTAATTCGCTTCATGAGCGCGAAGTTAAGGCTGCACTTGTGACTAAAGTACCATTCCTCCCAAGCATCGTGATGTTTTGAAGGGAGGTTGAACGAGCCACTAATTGCAAAAACATCGTCTCGATCGAGATAAGCGATCGCTTCTTCTAGCCAGCGATCGTGTCCCTTCCGGTAGGGTAGGGTATCGGAATGGAAGAACAGGATATAAGGTTTAGTCGCGATCGCGGCTGCTGTGTATTCTTTGATGTAACCCGTTTCGCTGCCACCATAGTTGTCCTCATGATCGGACTGGAGTAGCTGTAACTTGTCAATCAAGCCTTCTTGATACATCTCCCAATAGATCGCCTGGTTTTTGCGATCGCTGCCACAATCAATAACAACCACCTCACCAGGCTTACCACCTAAAAAGTGAAACCAATCGAGAAGAATATCTCTAAAAACCAAACCATCACCAAAGATATTGGTAACTAGAGATATATTTTGTAGCGTGCTAAATAAATCGTTCATAATTCACCATCTCGGAATTCTTGCACTGTTCTACGGCTGATTTGGCAAATCGATCTATTCGGCTCTACTACTAATAGTGAGTAATAGCCAAGAGCTGAGATTTGCCAGTTCAGCAAAGTCTTTATCAGTGAAATCCTGATAAAGGAATTGAAGTTAAATGCGGTCTTGAGCTTCTCACAATCAGTCTTGCCGACTGGCGCTCTCTCTAGCAGAGGAGAACGAGATTAAGCCCTAAGAGGTTCTGACAGGAGTAAAGATACTGCGAGTGCTAAGTATTAGCAGCTCCGACAGGAAGGAGTACGCGCAAGTCCTGCAACTTAGCTGAAGGATTGCTTGGGCATTTTTATCTACCCTTGGCAAAGTAGAGAAACCTAAACTTAAGCTCTAAAAACAACAGCCAAACCACCTATTGGTTTCAAACCACAACCTGACAGCTTGTTAAAAAGCAATTCCGTTGTTTTACCAGTTTGATGCGATTGTGAAACCTCTTGAAGAATCTATAGATGAATCGAGAAGTTTACGGTGGAGTCTCTCCCACTTCCGCCATTTCGTTAAAGTTCACCATGGGGGCAAACATGTAAGCACAGCCCCGGTTGCTATGGCGGCGTTCTTGTATCCAATTACTTTTTTCTACTGTGACCACGATAAAGAAACTTGATCCAGAGACTAAAAAGGCTGCTTCACTTACCACTTAAACATATCACAAATCCAATGTGCAACTTATTTTAAAAATATCTCATTTATCTCCAAGCCAATAAATTCATCAAAAATTTATATTGGCTTGTATGAAATTAGCTGCAAATAGCTATAAAGCTTGCTCGTAGTGGCGTTGGAATTATATAAAGGAATAATGAAGATAAGAAGTAAGGCTAAGTAACTTTCCAAAAATAATTTCTAAAAAAGTCTAAGGACTTGCTTTGACGTAAGTTAGCTAACCCAGTAAATCTATCTAAAGATAGTTAACAAAGCCTATTGTTAAGGAAATCCTGGGTTTAGGAATGAGAGTACGCACAACAATTCTTCAACAACCGCATAAGGGATAAAAGTCAGTTCACCACTAACAACCCACGATTGATTACCGCTTCCAAACCAGCTTAATGAGTCTGGCGAACTGGAATCGCGATCGCAAATTCCGTTCCTTTTCCTGGTTCTGAAACGCAAGTGAGTTGACCTCCGTGCTTTTCCACAACAATTTGATAGCTAATGGATAACCCTAAACCCGTCCCTTTTCCTACCGATTTTGTTGTAAAAAATGGCTCAAACATCTTATTGCAGACTTCTTCGCTTATTCCTGAACCGTTATCGGCAATCCGAATAATTGCGTAAGGATTTTTCTCAGCGTCATCCGCTGCGAGTCGATCGCTATTTATCTCGCGAACGTCTGTGCTAATAGTAATGCATCGAGACGTTTCGCGATCGCCAGATTGCTCTTCTAGTACATCAATCGCGTTATTAAGAAGATTCATAAATACTTGATTGAGCTGTCCTGCATAGCACTCAACTAGCGGCAAGTGACCGTAATCTTTTATGACTGTAATTGGCGGACGCTCATCCGTTCCTTTTAGGCGATGCTGCAAGATTAATAGCGTGCTATCAATCCCCTCATGAATGTCTAAAGGCTTCATTTCCGTTTGCTCAGCCCTCAAGAAATTCTGTAGAGATAAAAGAATTTGGCGTAGGCGAGTAGCCCCCACCTTCATTGAGGACAGCAATTTTGGCATATCTGCCATCAAAAAACTGAAGTCCATAGCCTCAAGCTGACTTTGGATTGGAGGAACAGGCTGAGGATAATGAATGGAGTAGAGTTCTACTAATTGCATCAATTCTTTGATGTAGCAAGTCGCATAATCGAGATTGCCATAAATAAAGCCAACAGGATTGTTGATTTCATGGGCAATTCCAGCAACTAACCGACCCAAGCTTGACATTTTTTCATTGTGAATCAGCTGCGCTTGAGTCTGTTTCAATTCCTCTAGTAAAGAGGTTGCATTCTGTTTTTCTGCCTCCAATTGTTGGGCTTGTTGTTTGAGTCGAGCTTTGGATTGGCGCAACGCAGCTTCTGTTTTCTCTCGCTCCGCAATTTCTTGTTTGAGAAGCTCGTTGGTTTTTGTTAGCTCGGCGGTTCGTTCTTCTACTCGTTTTTCCAACTCGTCATGCGCTCGGAGCAAAGCTTCTTGAGCCAGTTTACGCTCTGTAATGTCCCGCGTCACCCGAGCAAAACCCCTTAGCTGTCCGTCCTGGGTTTTTAAGGCAGTAATCACGACATTAGCCCAAAACTTCGACCCATCTTGACGCACGCGAAGGCCTTCTTCTTCAAACCGACCCTGACGTGCCGCGATTTCTAAGCCTTGTTCGGGTTTGCCGAGATGAATATCCTTCTCGGTATAAAAACAGGAAACGTGGCGATTGATAATCTCTGATGCTCGATAGTGGTGAATGCGTTGGGCTCCCGTATTCCAACTCACCACACGACCGAGGGGATCGAGCATGATAATGGCATAGTCGTTCACTCCCTCTACCAACAAGCGAAAGTGCTCTTCACTTTCCTCACGAGCTTCCTGGGCGTGCTTGCACTCAGTATTATCGCGAACGACTGCGTAAATTAATTCCTGCTCTTGACAGGTACTCACGCTCCACTGCAGCCATTTGTACGCTCCATCCTTGCAGCGGAAGCGATTTTCAAACTGTATTGCCCCAGTTGCAGTAGCCAGCGTTTCCAACTGTTCGAGTGTCGATTGCTGGTCTTCTGGGTGAATAAACTCAATCCACCGATGACGCAGGAGTTCCTCACTGGTAAAACCCAGGATTTTTTCACATATCGGGCTTAGTTGCTTGAAATAGCCGTCAAAACCCGCAATGAAAAACATGTCCAGCGTGAGCGTAAAAAATGTGTCTAGAGTACTGCACAGAAAGCGGTTGGGCTGTGCTTCCCCTCTTTGACTCTTAGGAATGAGGGTTCGGGCCGCTTGAATTGCCATCGATCGCTTACCTAGTTGTAAAACTACCAACTCCTCTAGTGCTTGTCGAGAGCCATCAGACTCACCTCGTGTTGGCAAAGTACTTCAGCTTTATTTAAATTTAGCGCTCGCACAGTCTACAACACACCCTGAAAGCAGCAATTGGCTATAGGTTAAGCTTCTTTGCTCTGTTAACTGTGATAGAGAGGCTAGCCGATACACCCTAAAACAATACAATTATCGAATTCTTTATAGCTAGTTTAAACGTTATGTATTGTTTCCCTGATAAGTTAATAGTATTTCATTTTACTTTAACGTTTTATTAATATTACTTAAATTATTGATTAGACGATGAGGTAAGAGAAAATACTTAAGGTGGTTCCCTGGTTCCTCATCTGGAGCATGAACCTATTAGGCAATGAGCCAGGGCAGCCAGACGGCTAAAGTGAGCAGGCTGACAAACAAGACGGGAATGGTCACAGCGATCGCGATCTTAATATATTGACCCCAGCTAATACCAAGTTTTTGACGCCGTAGAAGATCAAACCAGAGTAGGGTGGATAGACTGCCAAGTGGCGTAATCTTTGCCCCAATGTTACAACCGATCGCATTGGCATAGACCATGACCTCTCGAATCGCTGGATCGAGTCCCGTGGCATCTTGAATCGCGACAGCATTCATCAGTACGGCTGCCAGATTCGTAGTCAGACCCGATAGCAGCATCGCCAGAAAACCTGTACCTATGGCACAAAGCGTCAGTCCCCAAGCCGATAGCTGTTTTAACGCCTGACTCAACAGAGTCACGATCCCGGTATCGAGCAAACCGAAGATGACAAAATACATCCCCAGGTAAAATAAGATGGCTTGCCAGGGGACGGCGCGTAAAACGTTGCGAAGATCGACGATTGCGCTCGCATCGGTGGAGAACCAACGCCCAGCCAGAGCTAACAGAACCAATACACCACTCGCCGCAACAAAGGACGTAGGCAGACCCAACCATGCTGCCAAAAAATAACCGACTAGGAGTAACCCTAAAATTGCGAAGCTCCACTGACAAACCAGGGGATCGCGAATCACTCGATCGGGTGGAGGCAAATCGGTTGCCTCGTAACTGGGTGGTATGAAGCGATCGAAGTAGAACCAGAGAACGCCCAAACTTGTTGCGATCGCTACACTATAAATCGGCACCATCACCATGACATAGCGCAAAAAAGAAATATCTAGATACTCTGTCAAAATCAGGTTAACAAAACTGCTAACGGGTAACGGTAAACTCGTCGCGCTGGTCATAAAACCAATAGCCAAGGCAAATACCAAAATTGCTTTTGGTACAAAACCAAGCAGCAGAAGTATATCCATCACAACAGGCATCCAGATGAAGATAGTGACATCGCTACTCAGCAAAGCGGTAACGGATGCCCCCAAAAGAAGCACTAAGGGGAAAAGGAGACGACTACGACCTACACTTGCGCGAGCGAGCAAGAGTCCTAACCAGCGAAAAAAACCAGCTTCATCCAAGATGAGAGACATCACAAGCAACGCAACTACCGTCAATATGGCATTCCCAACCATCCCCAAAACGATCGGAACTTTCTGCCAAGACACAACACCTGTAACCAGAGTAAGAAGCGCTCCCCCCAAAGCAGTAAATCCGATCCCCAGTTTTCTGGGTTGCCAGATTACGAGGGTGAGAGTGAGAAGAAAAATTGCGATTCCCAAGACGATAGCTCCGCTTAACGCCACTTAATATATCGCCTCACTGACTCTTAATAGATATAAAAGAAAAGCCCCTCGAAATCGAGAGGCATTTAGGAGTGAGCAAAATCTGTAGTGAGAAGGTTTAAGCGTTAACCAGCAACAGCTAAAGCTCCTGCCCCCGCTGAGGCAAGTGCAGAAACAGCTGCCGTAGCAAATAGCCACCAAGCTGCGGTTGCCGCAGCTTTCCGAGTTTCTTCGGCTTGGCGCTGAGCTTGATATTTGACTTCATCCAAACGCCGTTGTGCTTCCAACTGGAGGCGTTCGGCTCGATGCAGCACGCTATTGCGGGTACGCTCGATCTGGTCAATAATTCGGTTGGCTTGCGCCTCGGAGATATCTTCGCGAGAACTCAGGAGGGCAACCAGGGTATCGCGATCGAATTGGCTCAAGCGATCGCGCAGTGCTTCAAAACCAGCACCGGGATCGTCAAAGAGTTGACGGACATCAGCCTTGATGCCATCGTAGTTGAGTTCGGGGCGATCGAGGCTGTTGAGGTAGTTGCGGATTTTGGCGAAGATGCGATCGATCGCGGACTGAATGCTCAGTTGCAAATCCCGCAGTTGTGCCATCATTTGGTCGCGAACACCAAGGATTTGATCGACAATGCGGTTCACATCCGCCTCGGAAATATCTTCCCGTTGAGATAGAAGTGCAACCAGGGTGGAACGATCGAAATGGGATAGGCGATCCTTGAGGCTCGACATGCCAGCACGAGGATCGTTGAGCAGCAACTGCACGTCACGCTTAATCCCTTCAGGATTGAGTTCTTCCTTACCAGTAGAATGCAGGTAATCTGCGATCGCACCTTGGAAATCCTGTACTTGCTGCTGAGTCCGGCGAGCGAGGCGTCGAGGTGCTTTGACGATACTGCGAATGGTCGATTGCACTTGGTCGATGATTTGGTTCACTTGCTCCTCGCTCAAGTCTTGCCGTTGCGAGAGCAACTTCACCAAGGTATCCCGATCCATCGCGGCTAAACGGCCTCTGATGGCGTACATGCCTGCTTGCGGGTTATTTAGCAGTGTGGTTAAGTCGCGCTGGATTCCTTCGGGATTGAGTTCTGACTTACCCGTGTTTCGCAGGTAATCGCCAATTGACCCGATCACTTGGTCGTACTGATCTTTGGCTTTTCCTGCAATCTGTTGGGGCGTGTGAGTGACGCGAGTCCAGACTCCTTCAATTTGATCGAGAGTCCGATTAATTTGCTCTTCACTCAAATCTTGGCGCTGATTCAATAGCTGTACCAACGTATCGCGGTCAAATCGAGCTGCCCGTGCCCGGAGTGCGGCTAATCCTGCGCCTGGGTGATCCAACACCATTCTCAGTTCGCGCTGAATGTGGTCGGGATTGAGTTCTGATTTGCCGGTGTCGCGCAGCAAGGACTGAACTTTCATCCACTGGGCTTCGATTTGTGCCTTAGCTGCTTCTTGCAGTTCTTGAGATTCTCTCAACGCGCGATCGCGAGCATTGCTGAGATCGTTGATCATCAGTTCAGCTTCCTCTGGCGATATATCTGTGCGCTGCCTCAAGATTTGAGCGAAGGTTTCATGGTCGAATTGCGCGAGGCGGGTGCTCAGTTGCCCGTAATCTGCATTGGAATCTTCCAGAATCGGTTTGAAGTTGAGCTGGATTTTTTCTGGTGTTAAGTCTTGTTTAGGAGTGGCGAGCAGATACTGTTCCACCTCGCGATACAAACCAAGCGATCGCCCCCGCTCGTCTGCCGCTCTAGCTTCCGTCAAAACTTCTAAGCGAATGGCATCTAGCCAGTTGGAAATTTTTCTAATTTCGGTGTGAGTAAACAGACCCTTGTGTTGCAGCAAGTCGGCAAAATCTGACCGATTCAACGGCTCCAACTCATCGCCCACATGTCCGGGATCGGCGTCCGGGTCATACAATACATCTCGGAACTCCCGCTCAACGATCTCCCGATTATTAATCCGCCAGGAGGGAGTATTGAGGATGTAATTTTCGATATCCGCTCGAATTGTGCTGTAGGATTGCCCAGTTCCTTCACCGCTGACTTGTGCTGCAAGTTTATTGGTCTGATCTCCTACTTGCTCTCTAACTTTCTTCAGCTGACCGACCACTCTCTCGACATCAAAGTCAGACAAATCGGTTCGTCCCATGACCAAACCAATCAGGCTATTTACGCCCAGTGTCATTGCCTGAGCAACTGGCCCGGCTGGCTGTTGTTTAGCTTGGTCTTGCTCTTTGGACTGGCGGCGCGAGCGAAGTTCTTGAACGAGTTCGTCTAACCGTTGGGAAAAATCTTTCCCTAGCAACTGATCGCCGGTGGCTGACTTAATGTAGTCCACCAGTTCTCCCATGGCATCTCGTTGCGGTGGCAGTTGGTTCACCGTTTTGTTCCAAGCCGCTTCGAGTTGATCGGCAATCCGATTCACATCCCGTTTGGATAGATCGGTGCGGCTGCTAACCAACTCTATAAACGTTTTGCGATCGATATCGCGGAGGTTGCCACTCTTGGCAATTTCCGTAAGATTCGGGTCATTCAGTAAGTTTTCAAATTCGCCACGAATCTGTTGCAGATTTAATTCTGGCGGGCGTAGCGCTTGGACGTAGTCCTCAAGGTTCTCGCGGATACCGACTGGGTCAATCGCTGCCGTCAATTCCCGGCGCACAGCAGACGCTGCTGCTTCAGCTGTCGCAACCACTTGCCGACTCGCGACACCCCCTCCAATAGCAGCAGTAGCTGTCCCCAGGATGGCTTGAAAACCTGAAGTCGCGGCATTCACGACCGATCCCACTAAAGAACCAACCGTTGTCGAACTGACCCAAACGAGCAGCGAGAAGTAGGTTGCCCAGATTACCAAGCCAACGATTGCCCCAAACCACCAGGCATCAAACAAGCTCAGTTTTACGGCGAAGAAACAAGCCAGGAAAAGGGCAATTGTGACCGTGACCAGAGTCCAAATCCCCACTCCTGTACCGATTTTGCGAATAGTACCGCCTAGGCTATCACCCTTATCGTCACGATCGGAGTCTGAGTGATGCCCTAAGTAAGAAATACCGGCGGCGACCGATAAATTAGTTAACAATAACTGAAAGCCAAATGCCAACAGGACGCCAGAAATTAAGGCGGTAAAAAACTTGGGTCCACTAAAGACCAAAGCCGCCTGCTCTGGCGTGTTGACGGTTCGATCCACGGGAACTTGTGCCAACCACGAAATCCAGTGAGTGACTTCCAGTGCCATTCCCCCACTCTGTAACATGATGCCTTCCTCGTCTAACTTTATTATGTTGCGAAAGTTTAAAAGAATAACTGGAATAGGAGCGTCTGATATCGCAAAAAATCACAGTCTTTATGTCAGAATCCCGTTTTAGAGGGGTTTTAGTCATCTCCCCAAGGGGTGAAAACCGTACTAGCACTGGAACTCTCTGCTGTGCCGATGGAAACAAACTCTGGATTAATGCGATCGCATCTGCATCAATGTCATCAACTTCTGACTGAATTTACGGCAAGTTATAAAGCTAAAATGCCTTTTAGTTGCATCCTTTAATAAATCGAGATGCGGAGATAGTCTACAAGCAAAGATGCAATAAAAATGACAATTAACTTAAATACGAGTTGTATGTCTATGCAGATGCTAAGCACTGATAGGGTTACAATCTAAGCGCTTTGTTGACGAATTGGAATCTTAATCACGAATTCTGCCCCTTCTCCTGGCGCTGAAATACACTGCAATTCGCCGCCGTGCTTTTCGACAACAATCTGGTAGCAAACTGACAGTCCTAACCCTGTGCCTTTGCCGATTGGTTTCGTTGAAAAGAAGGGGTCAAATATCTTATGGAGTACTTCCTTTGCCATTCCTGACCCATTATCCGCAATGGAGATGGTTACTTCATTGGCATCCGTCACCGCAGTACGAATCCAAATCTGCGGATTTTGGGTTGGGGATTCTCCAGGAACTACTAATTCTTCAAGTGCCTCGATCGCATTCGTCAAAATATTCATAAACACCTGATTGAGCTGCACTGGAAAGCACTCAACAGCAGGTAGATTGCCATACTCTTTGATTATCCCAATCGCTCGCTGCTTCACTCGGTCATCTAGGCGATTTTGCAGAATCATCAACGTGCTGTCGATACCAGAATGAATGTCCACTGCCTTCAGATGGGATTCATCAATAAGGGAAAAGTTTTTTAGCGATCGCACAATGCCCAAAACCCGCTTAGCACCCGCCTGCATACTTTCTAGCGCCTTAGGCAGGTCTTCTACCAGGAATTCCAAATCTATAGCCTCCACCTTATGTTCGATCTCAACAGGCGGATTGGGTAGCGCCTGCTGATAGAGATTCAGCAGCTCTAAAAGGCCATCGATGTATTCTTTGGATTGATGCAAGTTGGCGTAGATGAAGCCTGTTGGGCCGTTTATTTCATGGGTGATACCCGCTACCAGTCGTCCTAAAGATGACATTTTTTCATTCTGAATTAGCTGAGATTGACTGCATTGAAGTTCGTATAAAGCTTTTTCGAGTTGCCGAGCCTGTTCTCTAGCTTGTGCCTCACTGCGCCGCAAAGCATCTTCTTGGCTAGCAGCTAAAAATCGATAATCTTGA
>DATNPT010000120.1:0-4033 GCA_036703075.1 Chroococcales cyanobacterium | reverse complement strand
TGCGATCGCTTCTGCGGTTTGGCGGTTATCTCCAGTCAGCATTACAACTTCTAACCTCAAATTCCGTAATGCTCTAACAGCGTTGGCTGAAGAGGGTTTCAGGGCATCGGCAATTCCCATTAATCCCTCAACTTCTCCATCGACAGCAATCCAGATAACCGTTTTACTTGCTGCTTCCCATTTAGCTTTGTGTTCTTGGAGAGAATGGGTGTCGATTCCCAATTCCTCCATCCAGCGCTGCGTGCCAATTTGTACAAGTCTGTCGCCTACAGTACCTTGCACGCCACTACCTGCGATCGCTTCAAAGTTCCTGACTTCTGCTAACTGTACGTCTTGAGATTGGGCATATCTAACAACAGCTTCAGCTAAAGGATGCTCGGAATTGCGTTCAACGGTTGCGGCAAGGTGCAAGAGTTTTAATTCATTGCTGTGAGCGGTGCCACGAACCGTGACATACTCAGTTACTGTGGGTTTACCTTGCGTCAAAGTACCCGTTTTATCCAACACAATGGTCTGAATCCTGTGGGCAAGTTCCAAACTCTCTGCCCCTTTAATTAAAATGCCATTTTCCGCACCTTTACCCGTTCCCACCATCACAGAGGTAGGAGTAGCTAAACCTAGGGCGCAGGGACAGGCGATAATTAGCACGCCAACGGTGGTAATCAAGGCAAGAGTGAGGTTGCCCATGATATCGAACCAGATAATGAAAGTAGCGATCGCGATCGCAATCACCGCAGGCACAAACCACCCCGTCACTTGGTCAGCTAATCGTTGAATCGGGGCTTTACTCCCTTGCGCTTGCTGCACGAGTTTAACGATCTGGGATAAAACCGTATCTTTCCCAACTCGTGTCGCCCGAAATTTAAAGCTACCTGTTTTATTAATCGTGGCACCAATTACTTCATCCCCAGGCTGCTTTTTCACAGGGACGCTTTCCCCTGTTACCATCGCTTCATCCACCGTGGAAGCACCGTCAATCACTTCCCCATCAACTGGAATTTTTTCACCCGGACGCACTAAGATCGCATCATTAATCTGGACGTCTTGGATGGGAATATCCATCTCCTGTCCGTTACGAATCACTCTGGCATCTCTGGCTTGCAAACCAATCAGTTTACGAATTGCATCAGAAGTCTGTCCCCTAGCGCGATTTTCAAAGAGTCGTCCTAAGAGAATTAAGGTAATAACAACGGCAGCCGTTTCGTAGTACACCTCCGGCATCAAACCCTGAGCAATTAATAGATGAGGCAAGAGAGTGGCAAACACGGAATAGAAATAGGCAGCACTCGTGCCAAGGGCAATCAACGTATCCATCGTTGCCGAATGGCGCTTCAGTGCTTTCCACCCATTGATGTAGAAGGAGTAACCGCACCAAAATTGTACGGGTGCCGTCAGGACTAACTGAAGCCAAGGGTTATGCAGCCATGTTGGAATCCAGGGTAAGTGTAGCCCAAGCATAGCTGGCAGCGACCCGACAATTAGGACGATACTAATTACCGCTCCCATTACAACTTTACGCCTGAGGTCGCGTGATTCTGCTAGACGAGCATCTTTCTCCGCATCATTTTCTCCCGTAATCATTTCTTGTTCTTGGAGAGATTCAGCGGAGTATCCTGCTTCATCGACAGCGTGTTGAATTTGCTCTAGATTGGTTTTCTGGGGGTCATAGCTGACTGTGGCTTGCTCCATGCCAAAGTTAACGTTACACTCGCTAACTCCTGGAACGTCTCGAATTGCCTGTTCAATATTGCTAGCGCACGAGGCACAACTCATGCCTCGCAGCTTCAGTGTGAGAGTGTCCATTGGGTAAACTCCTTTGCCACCCTTGAATTGAGTTAATTAATTGAGAGTAATGACTAAGCGGCAGGATAGCCAGCCGATGCGATCGCGTCTTTGATTGCGGCTGCCGTAGCTAGTGTTTCAATACTGACCATTTTCGTTTTTGTGTCAGCTTCTACCGTTGCCGTTGGATCGACAGCAGTCACGGCTTTTGTCACAGTATTTACACAAGCAGAACAGGCGATTTTTGGAACTTTGAGTTCTAGTTTCATGGCAGCGAACCTCTAAACTGTATTGTTTTCTTTAATGACTAAATCTATGATGAAGTCTCCAGCGAACTGGAGAGTCAACCCTAAGAGCGACAGTTAAATATTTCGTTACACGTAATCTATTAGCTCAGAGTTCAAAACTCTAGGCGGACTGTGCGGCTGACTAAGAATGATGCAAGTATTGCAGCATTGCTTCATGGTACTTGTGGCGCAGTTTAGGGCTGAAGTCAGTGTGAAGACTCCGGTGAAAAGGTTGCTAAGCGGTGTCAAATTGATAATTTTGAACGTTCTGTTTACGGCATTTTTTGAGAACATATCTTCTGGTTTGAGTAAGATATTTCAAGTGGAAAGAGCGGATAGCTGTCCCTGGTAACACAAGAGAGCTGTTCTGGCGACCTTTACACAGTAGGCTTTATCTATGTATGCGATTGCTCACCGAGACGACCTTCCATCAACGAGCGCTCATACTGAGTTGCGTTCATGCGATAGTAATCTTCCAGACGGGGAGGCTCCGATAAGGGGAGACGGAGGCAAAGAAAGAATCGGACGTTTAACTGCAACTTACTTATCACAACGTAAGCATGAAAATCTTCTCTCCTGACTTCTATGCCAAATGCGATCGCTTAAGTACTGGGATAGATGCATCGTTTGCATCCAGCAGGTATTCTGCATGGGTATCATCAAGCGCGAGGCGCACCAGCAACCAGATAAGGTAGTTGCTTTTTCGCTCTTATAGAGTAACTCGCACGGTTGCGGCGAAGCTTCTCAAGGAGAGAATATGTGGGTGGAAAGACTGGCGCGGTTTGGGTACCTAGCAAAGGGTATCGTATATGCAATTGTTGGCATTTTGGCCGTGCAAGCCGCACTGGGCACGGGAGGCCAAACGACTGATGCAAAAGGCGCTCTTGGTGCGATCGCAGCGCAGCCCTTTGGCAAGTTTCTCTTAGTACTGCTCGTAATTGGTCTAATTGGTTATGTAGTTTGGCGTTTTATACAAGCTATTAAAGACCCCGAACACAAACGTAACGATCCTCAATCGTTGGCAAGACGGATCGGTTCGGCAATTAGCGGATTGATTTACGCCGGTTTAGCATTCAGCGCAATTCGGCTGGTAATGGGTTCGGGTGGTGGCGGTAGCAGTAGCAACTCGCAGCAAGATTGGACAGCACGCCTGCTTTCACAGCCCTTCGGTCAATGGTTAGTCGGTCTTATTGGGGCATTCATCATTGGTTTTGGTTTCTATCAACTCTACAGAGCTTATAAAGCTAAATTCCGCAAAGAAATGAAGTTGCGCGAGATGAGTCCTACAGAAGAAACTTGGGCAACGCGCATTGGTCGATTTGGTGAAGCAGCACGGGGTATTGTCTTTGCGATTATTGGTTTCTTCCTACTCCAGGCAGCACGTCAATCCGATCCCAACCAAGCACGAGGGCTAGACGGGGCATTACAAGCCTTAGCACAACAGCCTCATGGTCCGTGGTTGCTAGGGATTGTCGCGTTAGGACTAGTTGCCTATGGCATTCATATGGGAGTACAGGCGCGTTATCGTCGCATTATTGCCTAAGTCGAATGTCACTGACTTAACCATTAATCACCTTGTGCGGGGGGTTTGGGGGAAACCCCCAAGTCCGAGTTTTCTCTAATACCTACAGCTTTCGCCTTAAGTCAGTGCCATTCTGCCTAAGTCAGGTGAATTAGCTTTCGTAAATTTCTAAGGGTAAACCATCTGGGTCTTTAAAAAAGGTAAAAGCTTTACCTGTTATCTCATCAATCCGGATCGGTTCTACTTCTACATTATGGGATTTGAGATAACCAACAGATTCATGAATGTCATCAACAGCAAATGCTAAATGCCTTAAACCCCGTGCTTCAGGCTTGCTAGGTCTTTCTGGAGGATTAGGAAATGAAAAAAGCTCGATTGCATCATGACTACCAACTCTCAAATCCAGTTTATAAGAATTACGAGCTGCTCTAAACGTTTCTTC
>DATNPT010000094.1:0-19394 GCA_036703075.1 Chroococcales cyanobacterium | reverse complement strand
TTGATATAAATCCCCATCCGCTTGACGCGAACAATAGCTAGGAGCATCCGGAGGCAGCGAACCACCAACTTGATATTCGTAGGACGGATTTTGCAGAGAATTGAGGATACTGAGCAGTTTCTCCCGCTCGGCTAGCTGCTGTTCGATTTTCGCTTCTAAGGCATCACAAGCCTTGCCCAGAGCCTCCTGCGCTCGCTGGCGTTCCGCCACTTCTCGTTGTAATTGCGCTTCAGAATGCTTGCGCGTTTCAATCTCCTGTTGCAGTTGTTGATTTTGCGTTTGGAGTTGTTCGGTGAGCTTGCGAATAGTGAGTTGATGCTCCACTCGTGCCAAAACCTCTTCCACCTGAAACGGTTTGGTAACGTAGTCTGCACCCCCGACGGCAAAAGCTCTCACCTTATCAAGGGCTTCATCTAAAGCACTGAGAAAAACGATGGGAATTTCTGATGTTTGTGCGTCACGTTTGAGATATTCGCAGACTTCATAGCCATTCAAGTCTGGCATTCGGATATCGAGGAGAATCAAATCCGGTGCAGTCGAGCGTGCAGCTCTAATTGCCATTTGTCCAGTGACGACGCAGCGAATTTTATATCCCTGCTTAGACAGGGTATTCGATAAGACTTGCAGATTTTCTGGCCTATCATCAACGATTAAGATATATCCTTTATCTGCCTCAGTCTTTTTGGTAGTCATACTGGATATAAAAGATTGGATATGTTGTTAACTCTTGAGTTTCTGACTTTGAGCTGCTTCAATCAAATCAATTAAGCGATCGTAACGAAAGTTCTGGATGGAGTCGGCTATAGATTGAGCGAGAGGCGCATGGGCAGGCGGGATTTGCTCGATCAGCCTAAAAATCTCTTCATCATCCACCGAGTCAGCCGCTTGATACAGTCGCTCAACCCACTCTGATGGCATAACTTGGAAGGATGCAGGCTGCAAGACAAAGGGTGAATCAATCTTAGTGTCCTCTGCACCTCCGTTGATAGCAACTGGATTCGTGTTTTCTGAACTCGCTAATTCTTCATAAACATAGCGCACGCCTAAGTAATGAGCCATTTTTTCAAAAATGACCTCTTCTCGAAAGGGTTTACGCACAAACTCATCGCAGCCTGCTGCTAAAACTAGATGACGCTCTTCCTCAAAGGCACTGGCAGTAAGAGCGATGATTACTGTTTGGATTTTGGATTGGGAATTGGGAATTGGGAATTGAGAATTGGAAGAATCTCCCCATCTCTCCCTCTCCATCGCTTTAATTTGTCTAGTGGCTTCGTACCCATCAATAACTGGCATCCGCATATCCATCCAGATGAGATGAGGTTGAAACGTACTCCACTGGTCTATGGCTTCTTGACCGTTAGCAGCTTCTTGCACGGAGAACCCTACAGAGGCGAGAAGTTTCACCAGGAACAGGCGGCTTTCTTTAACATCGTCCACAACTAAGATGCGATACTCTGGTTGTCCAGCTTCTATGCCGATAACGCGACGAGTTGGCTGAAGTATCGGGATTTCAGCCCCCGAAGTGAGACTAATTGCGATATCAAATTGAAAATTAGTTCCCTTCCCTAAGGTGCTGCGAACGGTGATATCTCCTCCCATTAACTGCACAAATTTTCGACTAATTGGTAAACCTAAGCCCGTTCCTTCTAGTGATTTACGACCTGTTGCCGTTTGCGTAAAGGCTTCAAAAATAATGTCAAGTTCTTCGGGTGCAATACCGGGGCCAGTGTCTTCGACTTCAAAATGAATGGTTTGTTGGTTGTTGTCTGTTGTGTGTTGGGGATGATGACTAAGCGCGGACACTCGTAACGTGATGCAGCCTTTCGATGTAAATTTGAGCGCGTTGCCCAGAAGGTTAATTAAGACTTGGCGCAGCTTACTCTCATCAGTTTCTACGTATCGGGGAATATCTGGAGCGCACTCAAATATTAAGTGTAAACCTTTCTTTTGGGCAGGTAACTGAAACATAGCTTGCAGACTGTCCAACAGTCGATACAGGTCAAAGCTTTGTGGATCGAGCGTTACCTTACCCACCTCGATTTTGGACATTTGCAGAACATCATTAATTAGTTCGAGTAGGTGTTCGCCACTACGATTAATGATGTCAATCGATTCGCGTTGCTCACAGTTGAGGGAGGAGTCGCGGGTGAGTAATTGAGTGAAACCGAGAATGGCATTGAGCGGCGTGCGGAGTTCGTGGCTCATATTCGCCAGGAATTTACTTTTAGCTCGGTTAGCGCGCTCGGCAGCTTCTTTCGCTTGATGTAAGGCTAATTCTACCTGTTTGCGATCGCTAATGTCTTGACTCGTTGCAATTACACAGTTTTCTCCATTCAGCTTAATGAGTTCTGCGGATAACAAGGCTGTTCTGATTTGGCCCGACTTGGTTTGGAATTCAAATTCATAGTTGCGAATGGTGCCTTTTTCCGTCAGTACCCGAAACAGGTGGGTGCGAGCTTCGAGATTGACCCAAAAATTCAGTTCGAGCGCGGTACGACCGATAATTTCTTCACGGGTATAACCGATAAATTCGCAAAAGCTATCATTGACCTCAATATGGCAACCATCACTTAAGCGAGTTAATGCGATCGCACTTGGACTCGAACGAAACGCTCCGGCAAATTTTTGTTCGGATTGACGCAGTTCTGTCTCCGCTTTGACGAGTTCGGAAGTGCGTTCGATTACTTTTTGTTCTAACGACGCATTAAATTGTTCGAGTTCTGCATTGATTTTTTGTAAGATTTCATTTTGTTGGGCTAATTGTTTATCCTGACCATACCGTCGGATAGCTTCTGTTACGGTCAAGCAAAGATCGGTTTCTTCCCAAGGCTTAGCAATGTAACGATAAAGATTGGCAAAGTTAACCGCATTCCCCACTGCCTCCGCATTAGCTTGACCGGTGAGCAAAATTTTTAAAGTTTTGGGATATTGAGCATGAATTTTTATCAGCAATTCATCTCCTTTCATCCCTGGCATAATTTGGTCAGAAATAATCAGAGGAATTTCGATGTCATCTTCTTGCAATTCTTCAAAGATTTCTAGAGCTTCTTCCCCACTTTCAGCCAATTCAATCTCATAGGTACTTCCTAAATAGTAGGATAATTGGTCTCTTAGACTATTGAGGATATAACGTTCATCATCAACGCAGATAATCGCTCCTCTACTCATTAGTTTCCTCCAATCCCGCTCTGAGTACTTCGATTAAAGTCTCTTCATCCCAAGGCTTAGGAATATAGCGGTGCAGGTTTGCATATTGGCGGGTTCGTTCAATGGCGTCTTCATCCGCTTGTCCTGTCAGCAGTACTGTAACAATATCAGGAAATTGCTGATGGACCTTGATCAGAAACTCATCCCCTTTCATATTAGGCATTAGCCAATCGGAGACAATGATGAGGATTTTTACCTCGTCTTGATTGAGTTCTTCGATCACTTCCAAGGCTTCATCCGCACTTTCAGCAAATTCATAGATGTAGCGATCGCCAAAGTAATTCCTCAGTTGATCTCGTAAACTCATCAAGACGATTTTCTCATCATCGACACATAAAATAGCTTTTTGGGTCATGCTTGAATTTCTTAATAGACTTTAGGACTTGGACTTAACATTGACTAGTTATCAGCCGTCGAATTCTAACCCGACGAATTGCACACAAGAGCGAATTCGCTCATTTCTCACATCTTCCAAAAATTGCAGTGAACAACTGTTAACTAGACATGTCAAAAAAAACCTGAACCCCTTTTGTGGCATAAGTTAAATTTCTGTTTCTCAAGATGTCTACTGATAACTGCTCACTGCTCACTATTTACTACTCAATCGGTAGCCACACGCTAAATGTAGTTCGTCCGGGTTGACTCTCTACCTCAATTTTGCCCTGATGTTTGTCAACAATTTTCTTGACAATCCCCAACCCTAAGCCACTGCCTTCTCCCGTTGGCTTAGTAGTAAAGAACGGTTCAAAAATTTTATCTTGGATGTCTGGGGGAATACCACACCCGGAATCTGTAACTTGCACTACTACTTGACTCGCTGCCTGAAAAACGGCTATCTCTAATCGACCCTGATTGTTCATCGCTTGCAGGGCGTTATGAATTAAATTAGTCCATACCTGATTCAGGTCTTCTGGATAACACAGGATGGCCGGAATGTCTTGATAATCCTTAATCAATTCAACGCCCTGTTTGAGCTGGTTGTGATAAAGAGTCAATACAATATCCATCCCTTCCGTTATTTTGGCTTGGGTCATTTGACCCGAGTTATCCTGGCGCGCATAACTTTTGAGGGCAAAGACAATTTTTGAGGCACGTTCTACTGCTAGTTTAATCGTTTGACTATTTGTTTGTTGAGTCAATAAACTGTAGGCTGTTTCTAAAATAGTCTCCCTGCATTCATCCTGTAACAAGGGAATAAAAGGCGCAATATCTCCAGTAATCCCCAGTTTCACTAAAGCCGTAGCCAAAGTATCTATCTGCTCAAATCCTCGTGCTTCTAACTCTTTTTTCAGGGTGCGTTTCAATTGACGTTCCTCTCGGGTGGAGAGGCATTGTTGATTGTGATGGGTAGCGTCCAAGAGTGCAAAGAAATTGGCTTGCTGTTCGGAAGAAAGTTGCTGAAACAGCGGAGGTAATGCTTGCAGGGATTGTGCCAGGGCAGTCGTAATATTGCTAATGGAGGCACGAATCGCTCCCAGTGGTGTATTAATTTCGTGAGCAATACCGGCTACCAGTTGCCCCAGGGCTGCTAGTTTTTCGGATTGAACCAGTTCGTCTTGGGTGGTTTTGAGATGTTTGAGGGCTTGCGAGAGTTCTTGAGTGCGTTCGGCAACTTGTTGTTCCAGGATTTGATTATATTGGGTCAATACGGTCTCTGCCTGTTTGCGTTCCGTGATGTCTTCAATGAATCCTTGATAGTAAAGCAGTACTCCATTCGCATCCCGAACCGCACGAGCGTTCTCGCTAATCCAGATGATGCTGCCATCTTTGCGATACACCTGAGATTCAAAGTTGGCTACGGCACCGTGCTGCTGGATTAATGCCGAAAACTCAGCGCGACGCTGCGGTTCGACATATACTTGATGGCTGATGTCAGAAATTGCAGCAATCAATTCTTCGGGCGAGTCATAGCCGTAGAGGTTTACGAGTGCTGGGTTAGCGCTGAGGTAACGACCTTCGGGAGTGGTTTGAAAGATACCTTCAAGTGCATTTTCAAAGATACTGCGATACTTTCGTTCGGCTTGGCGTACCTCGGCGTAGAGTTTAGCATTTTCAATTGAGATAGCAGCTTGAGAGGATAAGACGGTTATGACTGCCAAGCGATCTGGGGTAAATACACCGGGAGTTAAATCATTTTCTAAGTAAAGAATCGCGATCGCTTTTCCTCGGTTTTGAATCGGGATACACAACACCGATCGCGGTTTGTGCTGGAGCATGTAAGGGTCAGCCACAAAGGTTGTATCCGTACTGGCATCGTTGAGTAGCAGGGTTTCTTGGGTGCGCCAGACGTAGTTGACGATCGATACTGGGATATCTTGCGTTGCGTGAAGGGGAATCGATTGCAGTACAGTCGCGTTTGCACCTGAGCTATCTCTTGCCTGACTCACCTCGTCGGATGCGCCTGCGGCAATAGTTAATGCCTCAATCGCTAAATTTCCATCTTGAGGCATCAGGAGAGCTGATTTAGTAGCGCCCCCATTCTCCATAACCACTTGCATTAACGAGGAGAGCAATTTATCCAATTGAATTTCTCCTGAAAGGACTTGAGAGGCTTCGATGGCGGCGGTGAAATCCAGAACGGCTGAAATACTCGTGCCACTGCTGGATGTTACGGTTCCTGTGGTAATACTAGAGAACGTATCCTCTTTATTTAAAGAGTTTTTCTTGCTCATAATGGTATCCAGGAGTTGGGGATAGCGTTTTTCCAAATCATCAACTTTGGCTTTAGCTCCCCAACGAGCATAAGCGTAGTAAGCATCAGTTAAGTAGACTTGGGCAATTTTCTCTTTACCCCATTCGAGGTAAAATTTGGCGGCGAGTTCGTGAGCTAAGGCTTCTTCGTTCATATAATCATTTTCTTTAGCTCCAGAAATAGCCTTATCGTAATAATCCATTGCCTCAAGCGGTTGACCCAAAACTCGATACCGCTCGGCTTCGACTAAATCAAATTTGTGTTGGTGATTGATGGGGGCATGATGCGCCCAAGTTTTCAGTTTCTCCTGGTTGGCAGCAAGGCGTTGGAGGATTTTTTGTTGCTCGCTCCCAGGAGCATTTGGATACAGAGCTACCTGTGCCAGAGAGTCGTAGAAATGGAAGATAGGGACAACTATCATTCCAGCCACACTGTCTAAATACTGCTCTGCTTGCGCTGCATTCTCAACGGATTGAGAGTAGTTATGAAATAGATAACAGAGCGTCAGTTTATTGAAATACAACAAGAAAATTGCTTCGCGATCGCTGACTTGCTGATGCTGGGGTAGTTTTTCCGCTGCATCATACGCTTCACCGATTAAATCGCAGGGATTTTTCGCTCTCCCCATCAAGTTCAACACCGCTTGACGAGTGACTTCATGATAATTTAAGGCAGTTTCTTGCTTGAAGTGAGCGATCGTCTCACTATAGCCTGCCATCTCTTGTTGAAGTTCTGCTAGTTCTTTCCCAATGACATACGAATGTAAGGAGTAAAGGAATAAACAGTAACCAACATATTCAAAATCTCCAGTTTCTAGGCTGATTTGATAGCCCTGAAGAAACGGTTTTAAGGTTGCTCTGACCGGCTCTTTCCAATGCTGGACGTGACCGTAGCAAACTTGGATTGTTCTAGCTTTGACATCTTTCGCATTTAGCCGGGACAGCAGATTTAAAGCCAGTTGACCAAATTGATAGCCAGACTCAATGTCACCCTCAACCGCACAGAGAATTAGTCCGTAACAGACATAGGCAAAGATAGATTCAGCCGCGTTGCCATAGAGAATGGAGACAACAAGCTGTTTAAATATAATCAGTGGAAAAAGTTCTGGAAAGGCTTGGAAAGAAGCCGGAATTATCCTCAGCATAATTCGCATCGCTGCCAGCCTAGAAGCATCGCTCATGGTTGGCAGATCGATTAACTCGAACGGCTGCCTTCTCGCTAAATGCGATCGCGTTTCCTCCTTAAATCGTTGAATATCTGCGTTGGTTGGTTGTTCCGGAAACTCCACCCCCAACAGCGTCAAAACAGGTAGCGCCGTCTTGATGGCTGTCAATTGTTTGTTGTGGGCGATACAGGCTTGGATGTTGACTTCATAAGCTTTTACTTTATCCAACAAGGATTGGGCTTGTTGCAGCACGGTTAACGTTAACTGCTCCATTTCCTCGAAATGTCCGCTCAGGTACGCAGCCTCTGCGGCTTCCACATAAAGCGCTAGCGTCAACTCATACTGACTCTGCCAAGAGTCAACTGCCAACAGTTCCAAACCCAACTTTAAATAACCAAAAGCTGCCACATAGGCTGTTGAAGCTTTGGCTTTACGTCCGGCAATCAGATTTAACTGAGCTAGCTCATCCCGCTCAGTGCGATCGGTAATTAACTCTCTCCCAATATTCAACTGGTTAACCAGATCGAAAATCTTTTCTTCCCGTTCTTCTATCGAAGTATTACTCAAGAGCAGCCGCCCAATTGTGAGATGAGTTAACTGCTTCTGGCCTTCAGGAATCAGAGAATAAGCGGCTTGCTGTACGCGATCGTGTAAAAATTTATAGGTAGGTAATAGGTCATGGGTCATGGGTAATGGGTTAGATGCTTTAGTGCTACCTATTACTATTGACCGAGCGCCCTCTTCTTCTTGAAAGAACTTGTAAACTTCACTTGTCGGAATAATTAACCCTTCTTGCAATGCTTTCCACAAATCGGTTGCCGTTTCAGCTAGAGATTTTTCATTGACGATCGCGAGTGTCGCGAGGTCAAATGGATTGCCAATACAAGCCGCCAGCTTCAACACCCTTTGAGTCGCGATCGGCAGTTTTTGCAGTTGAAGCGCCATAAACTCAACGACATCATCACTGACCGAGAGCGCTCTGACTTGGGCAATATCGCACTGCCGATAGCCACAACTAAAATCGAATGAAATTAAGCCATCTTCATATAAAGCTTTGAGGAATTGATTCGTAAAGAAGGGATTGCCTTTAGTTTTGCTTAGTACTAGTTCTGTTAACGGAACAGCTTGTTCTGGAGCACACGAAAGAGTATCAGCAATCAGTTGGTTTAAAGACGGTTGGGCTAGGGGGGCTAGAGTAATTTGATTCACCGACACCTCTGTGTTCCGAATCTCATCCAACGTCAACATCAGGGGATGTGCTGGAAAAACTTCATTATCCCGATAGGCTCCGATGAGCAATAAATAGCGCGTATCCGCTTCGCTCATTAATAATTGCATCAACTTCAAAGAAGCCGCATCTGCCCATTGCAAATCATCTAAAAAAATAACTAAGGGATGCTCCGAGCTAGCAAATATCTGAATGAACTTGCCAAAGAGCAAATTAAAGCGATTTTGCGCTGCACTTCCCTCAAGTTTTAGTATTTGTGGTTGCTTGCCAATCAGAAGCTCTAAGTCTGGAATGATATCAATAAGAACTTGAGCATTTTCCCCCAACACTTCCACTATCTTGCTTTTCCACCTGACCAAAGCAGCAGCACTTTCAGTCAGTAATTGTCGCATCAAATCCTGGAACGCCTGCACCCAAGCCGACAAGGGAATATCACGTTTGAATTGGTCAAATTTTCCTTTAATGAAGTAACCTCGCGCTCTAACAATGGGTTTGTGGACTTCATTAACTACGGCTGTTTTCCCAATTCCCGAAAAGCCCGTTACCAGCATTAACTCGATTGTGGATGAAGAGGAAGAGGCTGCGGAGAGATTTGCGACAGAAATTCCTCGTTCAAACCCTGCGGGTGTCTTCCTCTCCTCATTCTCCCCGTCTCTCCCTGCTACCCGATTAAAAGCAGCTAGCAGAGTTGCGACTTCCGTTTCCCTGCCGTATAGTTTTTCGGGAATGACAAAGCGATCGCAAATATCCCTTTCGCCTACAGAAAACTGGCGAATACAGCCATCCTCTTGCCATTGCTGCCAACACCGTTCTAGGTCATATCGCAGCCCAAAAGCACTCTGATATCGTTCCTCTGCCGTTTTTGCCATCAACTTCATGACGATGTCATTCACGACTTGAGGAATTGCGGGTACAAGATCGATCGCAGGAGTCGGTTTCCGGGCAATGTGGCAGTGAATTAATTCCATCGCGTCATTGGGCTGGAAGGGGAGTTTCCCGGTGAGCAATTCGTAGAAGGTGACACCCAAGGAGTAAAAGTCGGTGCGGTAGTCGATTCCTCGATTCATCCGTCCTGTCTGTTCGGGGGACATATACGCGAGCGTCCCTTCTAGCACGTTAGGATTAACAATCTCCTGAGTTTCTCTCGGTAAGAGGGACGAAATGCTAAAGTCAATCAGTTTTACGGCTCTAGTTTCAGGATTAATCAGAATATTGTGGGGCTTGATATCTTTGTGAATGACGCGGTTGTGATACAGCCCTTCCAAGGTTTGGACAATCTGAATCGCGATGTGAAAAAATTCACTGAGGCAATCAGCCCGTCTTCCCATGCCCCCATCTCCCCATCGCTCCATCTCTTCAATCAGGGAAATGCCACCAAAGTCTTCCATGACTAAGGCAAAACCATTGCGGTAGTTTAAAAGTGCGATCGCTTTAACAATTCCCGCTAAGTCAAGATTTTTGATAATCGTGTACTGATTGCGGAACTGCACCAGTTCGTTGAATGTGGGATACTCATTCTTGAGCAGTTTGATGACGACAGGCTGTTGGTCTGACTCGCTAAACCCTCGATAAACCCTAGTTCTAGAGCCATCGTAGATTTGCTCAGTCATGCGATAGTTGGGGATTGTTACTAAATTGCTGGGCATAGAAAACTGCTCTAATTCAAGATTTTTGATGACCCAACTGGGAATTGCTATAACTCTATATTTAAGTATTCAAAGAGGTGCACTATGCCTCCGCTCAATCGCTGATATGAAATCGTTCCTTCAGCGTTTTTAGAATTGGTATTTTCTGATATTGTTCGGGGCGGATAGTATCCCAATTCAGTCCTGTTGGGGGTACGTAGGTTGTGTGAGTTGCGATCGCATTTTCAGGAGTGACAATCCAGTTCAGCGCCCAATCGTGAGCTTGCATTGGTAAACGATCGTCGTCCACAACCTGCAAGGGATGCACGGTAGTCACAATTGGAGTATCCGACTGCACCAAGCCAAACTCCTTGAGCATAGCAAGTTCCAAGTCGGCAAATCCTGCCCCTTTTCCAGTTCGCCCCCCATTGCGCGTCACGGCTACACAGCCCACCACAACTACATCGATCGCTTGCATCTGTTCAAAGCTGATTAATCGCCCATAGCTCAATGCCTTCCGCGCAATTGCCGCCTCTTCGAGTGAGATGTTGCGATGTTGTAAATCCTCTGCTGTCAATTCAACAAAGCAGCGAGTATTTGTCAAACGCGGGACAGCCATGTAGAGATGTTTCCCCTCTTGCAGCGCCCGCAACCTGACTGGAATTTGCGGTGAATCGGGATTGCACTTAATTGTCTTTGCCCGCTGCCACATCGGTAAGGCAGCCAACTGTTCAGCCGCCTGAACAGCACCGACAAAATTTGGAATGTGACCAAAGGGGTTGCCGATTGCTACTTGTTGTTTCTGCAACAACGACCAAACCTCAGTTCTGAGATTATCTTTGTCAGGATGGTAACCACTCCACGTTGTTTTAATCGTGTTTGACATTCGTGACACCAATGCTTCTATTTTTTGACTTGTTGGCGATAGACATTGGGGGTGACTTGCAGCGTCTTGCGAAATACAGTTGTCATGTGGCTTTGATTACTAAAACCTGCTTCATAGGCAATTTCAGCAATCGACAGATTGCGATCGCATAGCTCTCCCAATTCCCAAGTCTTGAAAGCGTTAATATAGAGAGAACCAACCAGGGTTCGGGCGCTAAGCCATTGCGACCCTAGATATAAACGAACTCAGCTACCGATGAGTTTTTTACTATAAATCTACCCATAATCTAGAATTTTTTAACAAAACTTTGAGATTTGAGTAGTTTGATTGAGCAAGTTGTTTAATCCTTGAGAGTGTCTTTATAATAGACTCTTCACTCGAACGGTAGAGGGATTATAGGGTGCTATCCATTTACACTGTATAGACAGTAAAAAAGCGAATGGTAATGTAACGTTGCCCTATGTTGTCCTGTCAGCCCCCTGCTTTGCGTGTTCTAGTTGTCGATGACCATGAATTGACTCGCTTTAGCCTAAAGTTAGCCCTGTCTAACCAGCGCAATATCGAACTAGTCGGTCTGGCGAGTAATGGTCAAGAAGCGATCGAGATGGTCGAGCGTCATCATCCTGATGTGATTATCCTTGACCTTCAGATGCCCATCATGGATGGTCTGAGCGCTTCTACCCGGATCAAGAGCATCGAGCCGAACACTCGAATTATTGCTTACTCTTCCGTTGAAGACCCTCAGCTTGAGGTAATGAGCCAAACAGCTCCGATCGATGTCTTTTGTAAGAAAGATACAGCTACTACAGATTTGATTGACATAGTCCAGCAATTGGGACATCGTCCCAGCAATTGTTTAGAAGGTCAATCGCACCAACGATTCAACTGAAATTAAAAAAAGCTGCTCTGGCTGGATTACCAAAGAGCAGCACAAAATAACTTACTATTGACAACTGTTTGCCGCGTTTAATCGATTGGGTGTCTTCTACGCGCTATAGACCTCTTACGCTCGGAGTTCCGAGGAGAAATCATTTTTTCCGGGACTTCGAGCGTTCAAATCAGTTAGCGTCTGTTGCATCAGGGAATGTACGCCTAAACTCTTCGATTAAGTCGTCTAGTTCTTCCAGTGCCTGGTTGACATCAATCCTCAAGGTACCTAAATCGGGTTGTTCCAAAAGCTTGACGAGAGACTCTCGGCGACCTTCAATCAGAGTAATTCGTTCCCGAAGCGTTTCTGGGTCTAGCATGTTTTATTCTCTACCTCACTCTTATCCTGCTATCAATAAGCCTAACGCAGGAAAGGAGGACGTTCGGGACGAGAGCGCTTATTTTTGATCACTTCAGTAATAAACCGCTTGAGGGCTTTTTCACGATTTTTCATAAACGCCGACCAAAACCCCGGTTGAAACTCATCCATGGTTTTGGCTAACGCCCAAACATCTACCGCGAGGATATTGTATAGAGTTTCGTCCTCCTGCTTCAGGGAATTGAGCTGCTTCAGGATCAGACTACTTTTCGTTGTAGCGTCTTGAGATTCTTGCTTCATCATGATAAGGACTCTGTTATAGAACGAGGACGGTAGATACTAGAGACCCGTACTTAATAATTACTAAGTTCGCGATCGCATTCCCTGAGCCGGAAAATCTGCACGCTTGTCAATAAATCTGTGGACTTAGATTTGTACCCGCTAGCTTTTCTCCTTGTCACGAACGCGATGTCCACAATACAGAGTTTATGCGGCGTACTCCACACTAGCCACCCACAGGCAACGATAATAAAGCTGAAGTGATTGCTAGAGAGATAGCTTTATTAGAATGTTACGTCAAACTTCCCTAGGAACGTTAGGTTTATCTGTTGGTGGACTGCTCACCATTACAGGCTTTGTTGCTTACGCCACCGATAATGCCACATTAAATTTAGTCGGCTTTTTCTATGGAATTCCTATTTTACTAGGAGGTCTTGCCCTCAAAGCCTCAGAGTTAAAGCCTGTGCGCTTGAGCCAACCCACACCTCCGTCCGTGGAGAAACTCCGAGAGCAGCAAGCCACCTCGACCCAAAACCAAATTCGTAAAGACGTGATGCGCTATCGTTATGGTCAAGAAGCTCATCTCGATAGTTCCTTAGAGAGCCTTGGTTTATCGCCTACCGATGAAGAAAGACCAGTCCTAGCAAGCTTACGAGAAACTGACGTTGATGGGTCTTATACCTTGGTTTTGGAGTTTGACTCGCCTCTTATTCCCTTTGAAACGTGGCAACAAAAGCGGGAAAAAATTGAGAAATTCTTCGGTCCTGATATTCGAGTCGATTTAACCCAACGAGCTGAAAATCGAGTTGAAGTGGCACTGATTGCAACACCCAAACAAGTCGCCAGCGTGTAAAGCGGTTGCCAGCCGGTGCTACTTTTCCAACCGCACAACGTACCACTGGAGATAACTCTCAGGCCCGACATCCAATTCACAGGACGTTTCCATCAAGTACTGAGCTTGTTCTTCCACAGTGGTGAACTTCTGCAAATCTCGCGGCAAATCATCCTGCCGTTGGCTTAAAACAGCCTTCAGTTTTTCCAGTAGCTCTTCCGGTGTCAGGAATTGCTCGGGTTGGTTTGGTTCGAGAACCACATAAGCATCTTCCTGAAACATAATGGAATCTGGCATTTTCAAGTCCTAGCTTACGTTCGCTATGCTCCAGTGTACTGTTATCTACCCGCGACATTAATATGTTCCTCTCCCTCAACTACGAACCCGCTTTGGAAGCTTTGGGATATGACTACTTTGATGAAGTAGCCGCCGCAGAATTTCCCGACCATATTCTGCGGTTTCGTAACGATGGGTTGCTACCCCTATTGGGGCTAAGTCCCGAAGACGTTACAGATGCGGATTTCATCCAAGCCTTTGGCAAATTCCAAGGCGTGCGGCCCTTTTTGGCGTTGCGATACCACGGCTATCAGTTCGGTGAGTATAACTCAAGGTTAGGGGATGGCAGAGGCTTTCTCTACGGGCAGGTGCGGGGGATTGATGGCGGACTCTACGACTTTGGTACCAAAGGTTCTGGAACAACCCCCTACTCTAGAGGGGCAGATGGACGACTGACGCTAAAGGGAGGTGTCCGAGAAGTGCTGGCGGCTGAAGCCTTATACGCTCTCGGTGTTCGCACTTCCCGTTGTCTGAGTTTGATTGAAACGGGAGAGAGGTTGTGGCGAGGGGATGAACCCTCTCCCACCCGTTCCTCTGTCATGGTGCGTTTTAGCCGTTCTCACATTCGGTTCGGTACATTTGAACGCTTGCACTACTTTAAGCGTCCCGATTTAATCCAAAAGCTTTTAGATCATGTCATAGAGCAGTATTATCCCAAGATTACCCCCCTTGGTAAGGAGGGAGCAACTGAACAGTACGTTCAGTTTTATGCCGAGTTGGTAGAACGAGTCGCGCAATTAGTCGCACAGTGGATGGCCGCGGGGTTTTGTCACGCGGTTCTCAACACTGACAATATGTCGATTACGGGTGAAAGTTTTGATTATGGGCCTTATGCCTTTATCCCAACCTATAGTCCGTATTTTACCGCTGCTTACTTTGACTATTTTGGACGCTACAGTTACAGCAACCAGCCTGATATTTGTCAGTGGAATTTAGAAATGCTCCAGCAAGCTTTATCATCTGTGATTCCACAAGCAGATACGGAAGCTGCATTAGCCAAGTATGGGGAGCGATATTACGTCCATTATCGGCAACTGATGATGAATAAACTTGGGTTTGAGCAGTTGCCGGAACAATCTGCGGAAGAGTTGTTGGGGTTAACGATTCAATTTCTCAAACGGAGTCAGGTCGGTTATCATGCCTTCTTTGCTGAATTAGCGCAACAGTTTAGCCCTAACTGGCGAGATGATATGGGGCAGATTTTGACTGAGATATCCTTTGCCCAATCTGAGGAATACTTACCCTTGCTCGTGAAGTGGCGAGAAGCCTATCATCACCTTTTGCAAAGCTTATCGAATGAGGAGCTAGAAGATGTTGCTCGGCGGCTGCGAGAAAAGAATCCGAAAACGGCATTACTTCGACCTGTAATTGAATCCATCTGGGAGCCAATTGTTCAGGAAGATGATTGGAACCCCTTTTATGAGTTATTAAGGCGTATACGAGCTAAAGAATAATATAGCAGTCTCAATTATGTGTGATACATACTAACTGTTCTAATCAGTACGTTACGCTATCGTGCTTCGTACCCTACAAATACTGGAGCGATCGCATTTCATCTTAGTCCATCACTTTATCTAGCAATCGCTTCAGTTTCGCCACATCTACAACCATATTCCCCCTCATTTGAGTCATATCTAGACCATGAGGTTGACAGTAAAGATAAGCATATTTGAAACCTAGTGAGGCTGATAATCGGAAAAAAGTCGGAGAATACCATGAACTAAAAAGGTCAATGATTACAGGCTTCTTTTGAGAAAATATCATATTGATTAAACCAGAACCATGAGTCGCAACAATCGCTTCAGCCTGGGAAAAGAGCCTGACTTCCTCCGAGAAGCTCATGTCTTCCGGGGTATAGCTAACAAAGCCTAAAGGAGCCAGTATCTCCAATACCTCTTCTTCATTAATAATCTGACGACCTGCACCCTTAGGTCGCGCAATATATATCCTAGGTGAAATCGGAAATCGTGGTGTCTCCCAAGCCGGAAGATTGCTCAGCATTCGTTCCTTCAGCCACTGGCATGCCTCCGGTTCTGTCCATCCTCCTTGCCGTCGAAACGATGGAACGATTAGTTTTTGAACATTTACTTTTTTTTGATTCCACTCGATATAATCGTCGGGTTCATACCCAAGCAGCTTGAGAGAATCTACTTGCCATTGTGTCGGATTTGGAGAAATAATTAATACAGGTTTTTGTCCCGTTTGTTTTTGATAATATTCCAGTCCCTCTAGACGCATTAAACAGTCTATCATCCAGTGACCGTAAACTTTGTTAAAGCGATTGACCAACGAGCAAGCTAAATCTAGTTGAGCATTTTCTTCTCTAGCTGTTTTTTTGACAATAAAAGTCTGTACGTGTAAATCTTCAAATGGGGGAATTGTCTTCGGTTCTGTCGGCCAAATCGTCTCAGCAAGAATCCGGTCATTTTCATCAAACCCGATTGCGGCACTACCAACTAATTGAACATTTTTGACTTCAGCGACAAAGGGCTTTTGTAAGGTAACTTGACCGATGATGGGTTTGATTATCTCCGGAACTTCTTCAACCCCCACGGGTTCATTGGCAAGAATTGATTCTTCACTGCCAAATGATAGAGTGTGGTATTTATCTATCTCCCCGGCTAATTGCTCTCGTGTCACCATTTGAAGACCAAGCCCTCTAGCTAGAACCTGGTACATCATCTCCAGTCTTCGCAGGTTGTGCAGATATTTTTTCAGGTTTGCGATCGCAAAGTTTGAGACAATCGATAGGATGCTCATATCACTTATATTTTGATAAGTGAAACGTAAATATTAGCATAGGTGTCCCAAACAACGTCAATCGTTTAAACAGCTTTTTTCCTCGCTTTCATGCACATCCTTATCCTCAAAATCACCGCTAATTCGTTTCAGGCATCGAATGAACGGTGCTATCTAAACAGAATCTATTGAGCATCGGATTGTGAAGCGTTACGATTTTTCAGGTATTGAATAGAAGATTGAATAGTTATCGCAATTAGACCAACTGCTACTAGACCAAAGACAAAAGTTGCCAGCATACTGATGCCAACAACTAGAGTACGAACCGCGATCGCAATATTAATCGCCGTCGGGTTGGTCGAAGCAATCGGCTTACTGCCAAAGCTATGAGCAATCGACGAGGAGACGAAGTAAAGCGCGATCGCAAATCCTCCAGAAATCAACGCACCACTCAAGCAGCGCAGTGGACTCGGCAATTTCTCTTTCGAGGTTATTGGCTTAGCGTTTGGGTCTTGTGTGGGAGTTGAATTAGTCATGGCTCTACGATTATTAATCAACGTTTAGAAAGTGTCCTCTGCTCAAGGGAGGAAAGAAGAAAGTGCGACCTCAAGGCGTAAAAATAACTCGAATTCTACTGACTACTCCCTTCCCGCTTGAAAAATACCTACTGTTTTAACCCACCACTCCACAACACAGAGATATATATGAGGTCGGTAATCTTAGGGTGAATGTCACTGACTTAACCATTAATCAACCTTTGCGCGGGGGGTTTGGGGGACAAGCGTCTCCCCCAATGGGGGTTTGGGGGAAACCCCCAAGTCCGGGTTTTTTCTAATACCTGCAACTTTCGCCTTCAGTCAGTGACATTCATCTTAAGGTGGAAAGGGACTAAGTTTGTGCATACGCTCAACTCACAGAAGAAACCACCTGAATACCCCGATTAGTAAAGCGCGTTACCCAAAACTCTACATCAGGGTCAGTAATCACAGCCCTCACCTTTTGCCGAATCTCCTGAGCCTGAGCCTCCGACTCTGCCAGCGCAAACACCGTTGGCCCCGAACCCGACATCATCGTTCCTAACGTCCCCGTACTTGCAAACGCTTCCCTCAGTTGCAACACTTGAGGCGTTGTGGGCAATACCACCTTCTCTAAATCATTGTGCAACAGCGGCCCGACCTGCACTGCCTGTTTGTTGTAAATCGCTTGTACCATTGGTCCCGAATGCACTCGATAAGCTCTAGCTTCTAGGCTCTCGACATCGCGCACATAGGTGTGACCAAACTGAGCTCGATAAGTTTGATACGCCCAAGGAGTTGAAATCATCAGGTTCTGGTCTTTCGCCAACACGACGTAAAGCGAATCTAAACCGGGTAAAGCCGTTAACTGCTCGCCTCGGCCTGTGGCAAGTGCCGTGCCACCCGCTAAACAAAACGGAACATCGGAACCCAACTGTGCGGCTAAGTCTTGTAATTCCGGCTGAGTCAGTCCCAACTGCCACATCATATCCAATCCAATCAAAACCGCCGCCGCATCCGTCGAGCCACCGGCTAGTCCTGCTGCTACGGGAATCTGTTTTTCGATCGTAATTTCAACCCCACCGAACTTAGCGAACACACTCGGAAACTGCTTTGCCATCAGTTCTGCGGCTCGGTAGGCGAGGTTGGTTTGGTTTGTCGGCACTTGGGGACTGTCGCAGTGGACGAGAATGGTATCCGTGCCAGTCGCACGCAAGTCGATTCGATCCGCTAACTCGATGCTCTGGAGAATCATCACCAGCTCGTGATAGCCATCGGGGCGATCGCCTAAAATTTCTAGATACAGATTGATTTTGGCAGGGGCAATTAAAGAATAGGAGCGCATTAGTTGATTTTGGATTTTGGATTAGGGTTCTAACGCTTGAGGTTGAAGATTAATCCGATTACTCAGGGCTACCCATTGGTCAACGCTTAAGTCTTCGGCGCGAACTTGTGGGTTTACCTCTAATTGTTCCAGCAAGTGAGTCAAGTTATCCCGTTCTAGTAGCGATTGCAAATTATTTCGCAACATTTTCCGCTTGCTCGAAAAGCCCACTCTGACTAATGTTTCCAATTGCTTGGGGTCATTAGCTAGGGGGTTCACCAGTCGGGGACGCAACCGCACGACAGCCGAATCGACTTTCGGGGGAGGGGAGAAGGCTTTGGCTGGTACATCGCAGATGAGTTCGCACTCTGCCAAATACTGTACTCGCACGGATAAGGCACCGAATGCTCTGGAACCGGCTTTAGCGTACAACCGTTGTGCCACTTCTTTTTGCACTAAGAGTACGATCAGATCGAACGGTTCAGGCGATGGATGAGCGATCGTACCCAATAACTTCTCTAAAATTGGACCAGTGATGTTATAGGGGATATTGGCAACAACTTTGTTGGGTTTCTGGAACTTTGGAAACGCCGTCAGTTGAGCTTCTAAATCCAGGGTGAGGAAGTCGCCTTGCAAAAGTAAGAAGTTCTCGATAGAGCCGAGCTTTTTCACTAAAAGTTTACATAAGTCGCGATCGATCTCTACGGCAAGGAGTGCCTGGACAGCCGGTAATAACCGACGGGTGAGAATGCCGGTACCGGGACCAATTTCCAATATGCGATCGCTCGGCTGTAAGTCGGCTGCTGCTACAATGCTATCCAGCGCTTGCTCGCTACGCAGCCAATGTTGTGCAAATTGTTTACGGGCTTTTGGAGTCATTGCCCAATTGTACTAAGGGGTCGTACAAAAACAATGCCACACTTTTTAATTCCAATTCGTTTTCTACTAACTTAGATCTTGCACCAAAACTCTTGGCGTTCCTTTACGTAAACCTCTGTGTTCTTTGCGTTAAAAAAAGACAGAATTTGTAGCTCCGTAGAGAATGGTGCAAGATTTAAGCTGACTAACTTATAGGTCGGTGTGGTATGGCATTCGTGCAAGCACATTCACAGATGTGTAGTTTCGGAAAGCGCATCCCTTTCGTGTGAGTCTTCACTTCACAGCCAACCTAGTTGCTAGGACACCTTGTCATATTGGGGACATTCCCAAGGTGGAAAGTGAGGTGTTTAACTTATGTTAGCCGTAAAGGAAGCTTTATCTGTACAAGCGTTAGCCTGCCTGAAAAAGCTAAGAGCGCTTGACCTATCAATAGTAGCTGCT
>DATNPT010000088.1:0-4116 GCA_036703075.1 Chroococcales cyanobacterium | reverse complement strand
CCACGCGGCTTAATTGAGACGCCAAAAAAGAACTCGCTCTTGCCAAACCAATCTTGACCGCGAGTAATCTTAGCATTAACTAAACGAAGACGCGATCGCACATTGCCAAAGAAAAAGCGCGTTGCCACCTCAAACGACTCGCGACAAGTCAGCAGTGAATCAAATCCTCCATGACACTTGTGGAGAAATGTTCGCGGTGCGCCGGGAACCTGGGCATAAGCTTGCTTCACCAGTCCATCGCTGCGATTGTAGTTGGGGCCATACTCGCCCGATACCGAGAAGACACGGTTCAACGCTGTAGCCGCCACGGTGCTATAACTCCGGTAGTTAGTGCCAACGACTGTCAGCAGCCGATCTACAGGAAAGTGGTCTTTAAAATACAAATAAGACGCATCATTAGGTTCTCCATTTTTCAGTCTTGCAGAGTGTTGAAATTCTGGATTAAAACGCTCAAATTCTTCTTCTGCTTCAATACCAATCCAATCTCTAAAGATTTGTAGTGCAACGCCTTGGTGTGGAGTACCCAAGGTTACGATTTTATTGATGTAGTCCTCTGCTTTGAGTCCCTTTTTGGGATAGGTGGTTTGAACGGCTTCGCGAACCAGCAACCCACCCATCGAATGAGCAATGATGTTCACCTTTGGCTTAGAGCCATCTTGCATTGACGAAAGTTCGCGGATAAAGTCAATTAGCCGAACAAGAGCTTGACCATAGGTATTATATTGCCGGTCTTTGAGGTCATAGTAGCGAAATACCCAAACAGAGCGGCACGGATCTTCGGCTGATTCGATCAGATACAATGCCATTGCTGGGTCAATAACAATCTTGTTTCCAGAAAAGTACCCAGCATCTTTCAATCGATTGAATTTGTTGACAACATCCTTCCCTTTTAAACTCTGGAGTTGCGGCGGCAAACTTGACTCATTGACCGCTTTCTGCAAGTAATCCAGTTTCCTCGGAAGAATTGGGTCAGCCTTAATCTCAGTACTGTAATAGCCTACGACGTTGGTAGCGTCTCGGTATTGCCAGTGAGACTTCATGAAGCGCAGGATGAGTCCCTCGTAGATATAGTTTTCTCCTTGTTTTTGAGGGTAAACGCTACCATCCGTAAATCCCTGATAGGTAAGCTTTCTCTCATCATCGGTGTTAAAACCCCCGAACCCGCGAATTAAGATTAATGGTAAAGGACGGTTAGTAGGTTGAGACATTTTTTCTCCGATTACATGACTCTTTTAGGCGAATCTTTGCATTATTAACGATCGTGCTTGAAGATTCAGCGGCTTTAATTCTTTTTCCGGATATGACGGTCAAATGCACAACTTGAAATAGTTTAGAGTTTGACTATTTAGCACCCTAAAAACTCCATCCGAACTGGGCATCCGGTAAGCTATTGGTCATACTGCTAATTGGAGGCTGCTAGATAGTCAGGCAGCGATACCTGTTTTATGTCATGGACATTCCAAGGCGAAAGACGCCACAGCGGCCCACTTCGCGATCGCCTCAAGCATCTACCCCTAATCTTGGCAGGGCCAATTTTACGGCGGACAGAACGTGACGCTGTGACAGTTTGGGTCGCTCTGAAAGAGCCTCGGAACGTGACTCTCAACGTTTACACCAGTGACAAAAACGGTTCGATTATTGAAAAATTACTGCTGAACGGTACGCGCTCTACAGTACCCCTCGGAAAGCAGTTGCACATCGTCGCTGTCACGGCTAAACCAGTTAACAACTGTCCTCTAGAGCCAGGACAAATCTACGCCTACGACCTGAGTTTTGGCAACCGGGAACGAACTCTTTTCCAAGCACTCAATTCACTATGGCATTCTCCCGAAGTCACCATTAGCTACTTCGAGCATCAGTTGCCTACCTTCGCCATGCCACCATCCGACTTGGGAAACTTGCGGATTGCCCATGGTTCCTGCCACAAGCTACACGGTGGCGGACAGGATGCGTTACCCATCCTAGATGACTTAATCGCGCATTATGCATCAGATGCCAATTCTCGATTGCATCAGCTCTTTTTCACTGGCGACCAAATCTACGGAGATGATGTAGCCGACCCTCTACTATGGATGGCGACAGAAGTCGGTGATACGCTACTGGGTTGGGAAGAAAATCTGCCCTTCGGTTCAACTCCAGGGGGCGAGTATGAATACAGGAAGCCCAGAGACCTGAAGCCGGGAGAGCGATCGCATATTGCTAAAGATTACGGTGGCTTCACCGCGATGCTGATCGATAAGCCACAGTTGGCCAAAAGTCACCTATTTAGCCTCGGTGAATTCTGTGCTGCCTATCTGCTCGTTTGGTCGCCCATTCTCTGGCCAAAACGATTACCGAAGGGTAAAGAAATCTACAAAGACTCCAAGCAGGCGAAGAAATGGGATGAAGAAGCCCATCATCTGAGAGACTGCATCGCTCAGATGTGGAAAGTCCGACGGGCGATGGCGAATGTGCCAACCTACATGATTTTTGATGACCATGATATTAGCGATGACTGGTACCTGAATCATGCTTGGTGTATCAGAGTCTTGGGTAAACCACTGGGTAGGCGCGTTGTACAGAACGGAATGTTAGCTTATGCCGCGTTTCAAGCCTGGGGAAACACACCTGAGCAATTTGAGGAGGGACACTCAGGCGATCGTTTGTTGAACGCAGCCGTTATGTGGTCGGCGTCACGAGGAACCGATCGCTCGGTCTTAGAGAAGATTGCTAAGTTACTCGGACTGCCTCAAACTGATTCAAAAACTGGCTTGCCAGAGTTCAAACTGGATGGAGACGTTCTTGTCCTAAATCGCGATTATCCTGACGGAACACAGCCTGTGGAGTGGCACTACACGATTAGAAGCCTCAAGCACGAAGTGATTGTGCTGGACACCCGAACTTGGCGAGGCTACCCACTCAGAGAGGGGGAGATGGGAAGATGGGGAAATGGTGAGCAGGAAAGGATTCTCAATCCAAAATGGATGGATGAATGGAAAATAAGCCTGATGATGGAAGGTGCCGCGATCGCACCTCCTATGTTGTTGTCTCCTACAGCCTTTAAACAACAAATTCAAAAACCCCTAGAATTAACCGATCAACTAAATCAGACTCGCGAGTCGGACATTGAGGTGACATTTGTCGTCTTACCAACAAACCTGGTGAGTTTGCGGATTATTGACGAAGTTCAACGCTGGGAACTAGAGAAGGGTCATGTTTTCAACTCGGATGTCGGCGATGCCTGGAACTTGAATGAAGTTGCTCTTGCCAAGCTACTAACAGAACTATTTCAGCGACGAAAACGAGTCATAGTCCTATCGGGCGATATTCACTACAGCAGTACCGTTCGCCTCAGTTATTGGTTCGGTCAGCAAAATCAAGGTGTGGTACGAGAACTTAACCAGGAGCGATCTGCGCTAGCCTTCGGCAACGCCAAGGGCGAACGCAGCAGCGCTTCGCTATCGCATCTCCACAAAACTGACAATTTAACGACCCGAGTCCTCACCCAACTCACAGCCAGTGCTTTCAAAAATGATGAACTCAAGACATGCGTGGTTCACACGAAAGTTAAATCTCTGGCACCAGAACAACCTCAAGACTGGGCAGGATGGAATGAACCGCCGCAACTTTTGGAAATTCAAGTTACCCCGGAACGAGTTCAGTTTTTGGATGTTGAAGTTCCTGCAACTGGCCCCATTATGCGACAACTGCTAAGATTGCGTGGCAATTGGGACATTGCCTGGGAACTTACTATCAAAGATCGCCAATCGCTTCCCGACTGGCAGTATCATATCGAGTGGATTAAGCGCGAAAAAGCGATCGTTGCTCCATGGGTTAGAACAGCAGTCTCCTCAGCCGTGTCTAAAAAGCAAAACTCTGCTACGTGGCTTTATGGATTGAGCAACTGGATATCCATGCTGTGGCGCAATCAATGGATTCAAGAAGGTGAAGAAGTTGTTGGGCGCAACAATTTTGGTGTCATTAGTTTGGAATGGTCGCCAAACAACGAGACAGTAAGGACTGTGATTCATGATATTTATTGGCAACCGCCTTGGCAACCTAGTAGCGTCGTTTATAGTCGATACGTTGTACCGCTACAGGTCGATTGTTTACCTACACCTCCCAAAATCGTTTCGC
>DATNPT010000084.1:0-6993 GCA_036703075.1 Chroococcales cyanobacterium | reverse complement strand
GTTTCCCGTAACGCGCTAGTAGCGAAGCAGCAGTTAACCCGCCAATACCGCTACCAATGACAATGACATCCAGACTCATTGGTACTTCTACCCGTACTTGTACCCTTTACCAGTATTACGCGATCGCGACTGAGAGCAATCGGCAAGTTGATGAAATAAGCTAACAGGCATTCAATGAGAGCAGGATTGAATTTTTGAAACTCTTGTAAGATGGGCTGCAAAGCCCGTCCAGTGTATGCAATGTGAATACGCAACAGCTTACACCCTATGTCAGTCTCTCATGCAGATGAACTTCTTTTCTTTGGATGGCGGCTTTATTCTTTACAGATAGAACGAACTGAATGCACTGAGGAGACACAGACTTGAATATCAGGATGATCGATGAGGCTCAAGAACGGCTAAAGCAGTCAATCATGACTTATAAGGAAAAGCCAGTCGGGACGGTAGCCGCGAAGGAACCTGGGCCGAAAGAAGAACAGCTCAATTACGGTCATTGCTTCATCCGAGATTTTGTCCCTTCAGGGCTTGCCTTCCTGATGCAAGGCGAACGGGAAATTGTCCGTAACTTTCTGGAGTTTACTTTAGGCTTGCAGTCTGACAAAGGTGGCTTGAAGGAAGGTGAAGGATTATTCGGTGAGGTGAGGCGAACTTGGCAAGGTAAAGAACTCCTGATTGATGGAATTCGGCTAGGACAAGGGTTGATGCCAGCTAGCTTCGAGGTGACATCCGAGCAAGAAATTGAACCAGATTTCGGTCAACGCGCGATCGGGAGAGTGACACCTGTCGATTCTGGGTTATGGTGGATTATTCTTTTACGAGCCTATGAAAAAGCGTGTCAGATTGCCAATCGACCTGAAGAGAGCATTGCCCATCGTGCAGAATTCCAACGGGGTATCAAATTAATTTTAGATATTTGCCTGAGTAAGCGGTTTGATATGACTCCCACGATGTTGGTACCAGAAGCCGCTTTTATGATTGACCGTCGCATGGGAGTTTACGGGCATCCTTTGGAAATTCAAGCTTTATTTCATCATGCTTTGCGATCGGCTCGTTACGAATTGCTGAAAGACGAGGACTACATACAGGCTCTGGACATTGACAACCGCATCTATTTACTGACTGAATACATTCGAGATCGCTATTGGCTAGACCCCAAGCGGTTGAGAGATATTTATCGGTTTAAAACTGAAGAGTTTGGCGAAACGGCTTTAAATAAGTTCAATATTTATGAGAACTCTGTCCCAGATTGGGTTCTCCCTTGGGTTGACCGAAAAGGCGGTTATCTAGCGGGTAATCTCGGAGTCGGCTGGATAGATTTTCGCTTTTTCTCTCAAGGAAACTTGCTATCAATAATTTCCGATCTCGCTACTCCAGACCAGGCACAAATGATTATGCATTTAATCGAAATGCGCTGGTCAAATCTGGTGGAAGCGATGCCCATGAAACTCTGTTACCCAGCCGTTATCGATCGCGATTGGGAAAGCGTCACGGGATGCGACCCTAAAAATGTTCCTTGGTCGTATCACAATGGAGGAAGTTGGCCGGTTCTGCTTTGGTCTTTGACAGCCGCCGCTCAAAAAACAAAGAAAATCGAGCTGGCTAGACGAGCGATTCAACTAGCTGAGAAATACTTAAGTGATGACGAATGGCCGGAATATTACGATGGTGAGGACGGAACAATTATTGGTAGAGAAGCAAGACTGTTTCAAACGTGGACAATTGCTGGATACTTGGTAGCAAATTATCTAGTTCAAAATCCCGATCGCTTAAGGCTAATTAGCTTTGATGAACAAACTGAAGCGACTATTCCGTCCTGGAATTATTCGGGGGCTTATCGTTAAAGTTGAATAACTCGGCTTTTACACCTCGCGGTGAACTATAGCCCTTCTCGACTGGATTTGTTACATCTGTAGGGGACGCAAAGCAATAGCGCCCCTACAATTTGTGTATCAAACACGATTGAGAATGGGATTAACTATTGTGATTATTCTGCAAGTTGCAAGATACTTATTACTAGGACTAACTTATCTAGGATTGGGGTTAGGACAATTTCCAGGGTTACGCATGAATCGAGCGACAATCGCTCTGGTGGGGTCAGCTTTTTTAATCGCTTTAGGAAGTTTAAATCTACAAGAAGCTTGGGATGCGATTGATTCCAACACCATTGTTTTCCTGCTGAGCATGATGGTAGTCAATGCGAATCTCTCCTATTCAGGTTTTTTTCAACTGGTACTCTCTTCTCTCATTCGCATCACTAGTAGTCCGTTTGGGTTGCTGGTTGTTTTAACGTTCGGTAGTGGCATTTTATCAGCGTTTTTTCTCAACGATACTTTAGCCTTAGTTTTTACGCCATTAACCCTAAGTCTGACTGAAGCATTAAAGCTAAATCCGATTCCTTTTTTATTAGCGATCGCGGGCGCAACGAACTTAGGTTCTGTTGCTACGATTAGCGGCAATCCCCAAAATATTTTAATTGGTTCTTTTTCTCAAATCGGCTACCTGGAATTTGCGCGATCGCTAACTCCCATTGCACTAGCCGGGTTAGTGGTGCAAATTGGCTTATTGTGGCTGTTGTATCCGGAGGTGCGTTCTGTTTGCGCGTCTCCCAATCCTCCTCGGATGCGCTATCGCATCTTCAAACCGTTGTTTGCCAAAACTCTAATCGTTACGACAGGACTCTTGTTGGCATTTGCGATCGGTGTTCCCTTGGGAGAGGCATCGCTGACGGCGGCAGCGCTGTTGCTGATTACCCGACGAGTCAAGCCTGAAAAAGTGTTGCGGCGGGTGGATTGGAATCTGTTAGTCATGTTTTCGGGTCTATTTATTCTCACCCAGGCTACGCAAAAGCTCAATTTGCTGCAACCATTTACAACGTTAGCTAACACGCCTTTAGGATTTTTTGGAGTAACGGTAGTGCTGTCGAATATCATCTCGAACGTGCCAGCCGTTCTGCTGTTGCATCCGCTGATTGAGAAAGGCGATACTTCGTCTTGGTTGCTATTATCTGCTGGGTCAACGTTAGCGGGAAATTTAACGTTGTTTGGCTCGGTGGCGAATTTAATTGTGGCGGAAGCCGCAGCACAATTAGACTATGAATTGTCCTTCAAAGAACACCTGCGTTTTGGCTTACCTGTTACTCTGATGACACTCGCTATTGCTTATTGGTGGATTCGCTGAGTGGTAAGGATTGTGAGTTATCGAGTTTTTCGGAATCGGACGCATCGAAGACAATTTCAAAGTCAGCAACTGGCATGAAACGATTTAGAAATCTCAAATGGTCTTGGGCATCTTGGCGATTGTAAAATCTAGCAACGACGTAGTTTCGAGCGTCTGGTAAGAGACGGACAATTGCCCACGGTCGAGTAGACTCTTCTATTAAGCGATCGCTTGTAATTTCTCCATCTTTTGTACCGATCTCATTTTGCACGATCGCCCAAAGTTGCTGCCATGCGAGGCTACCGTCGTTTGGCACTAAGCTCCAATCTCCCACTGGTGCTGGTAGCCAAGTCAACACGTAAGAAATCTCGTCTTTGCTTACTTTCCAGGAAAGGCGTCTGGTGATTTTGCGGCATTGGTAGCTCGTTTGCCGGAGAACAGCACAAATTTTTTCGCCTTCACCCTGGAGGCGAAGCCAGTCGCGGTGCTTCATAGATGACGTAATGAGTAGATGAGTTAATTTCGCAGTTTGTTGAGAACTGGCGATCGCTTTACTGTTTGGCGATAGTGCAAGCTAGTCTTGCTCATGCGATCGACCGAACGTTTTTGCGATCGGGTGGACTGGACTCAGGTTAACCCATCCAGCCTAGCGAGAACCACCTCACCTTGAGGTGGTTATGTGAACTCATTTATGCATTTGTCGCAGAAACTTTGTAGAGACGTTCCGGCGGAACGTCTCTACGATCCTCAAAATCTACCAATTCGGGGACTTTGAGGATACGTTCTCCCACAATTTGGGATCTAAGGGGGCGGAATGCAGGGACTTTAACTCAATCAGGAGATAGAGAACCCGAACAGATTGCATCTATTCCTACACCGGTGTTACCTCGAACCAAAGCAAGTTTAAGGCTCCAGCATGGAATGAATGGTTTTCGGTTGAGCCGCAATTAGACGATTTCCAATAAACAAAATTCCTGTAGGGGTGAACGGCTATTCGCCCCTGAGGTTTGTCACGGTTCATCCTCTGATTCGCTCTGCCGCTCAAAGCTATAAATAGTTTGAGGAGCTAAGTCACCAAAGATGGCAGAAGGTCGCTGAGTCAGAGGGAACGTCTGCCGATCTAATTGAACTTGCAGGCCAACCATGGGATCGACACCAGAAGAGATTAAAAATTCCAGCCGTCCTAGTTGAGGCCATTGACTGAGTTCATCTAGAATTTGCGCGATCGCTTGCAGATAAGGATGACCGGAGTGCTGATACCAATCCGCTAAAGCGAGATTAGCTTGGTCGAAGCCGATATTGACAATTAAAGATGGTTTACCGAACAGGGCGATGCCAACGGGTCGTGCTTCCTCCTGCAACAATAGATGTTGGCTCTGTACCAAGTGCCGCAGTTTCTCTAATCGCTCGTACCGCTTCGTCACGGGTTGGGGTGCATCCTGCCAGTGAATGGCGATTGTAGCGAGATAGGTCTGCAACAGCATGTGACCTAGCTTCTTCGCCTTGGTTGCTAGGTAGATGGAATTATAGTCGTTGGCTTCGATCAAGAGGGGAACGCGATCGACGACCTCAATGCCGTAGCCCTTTAATCCAGCAATCTTGCGCGGATTATTGGTAATCAAGCGAATTTTTTTCACGCCTAAGTCATTGAGCATCTGGGCTCCCATCCCATAGTCCCGCAAATCGGCAGGGAATCCCAGGCGTTCGTTTGCCTCAACCGTATCCAGCCCCAAATCTTGTAAGGAATACGCTTTCAGTTTATTAATTAACCCAATTCCTCTTCCTTCTTGCCGCAGATAAACAACGACTCCCTGACCGGCATTCTCAATCATCTTCAGCGCCGCTTGTAGTTGTAGCTGACAGTCGCAGCGCAGCGAACCTAAGGCATCTCCCGTTAGGCATTCAGAGTGCATCCGTACCATAACTGGATTGTCTTGGAATTCGGCAGGGTTGCCCTTGACAATCGCGACGTGTTCCGAGCTGTCTAAGGTATTGCGGTAGGCGTAAATTTCAAACGCCCCAAACTGGCTGGGTAATCTAGCAATGGTTTCCCGATAGACAAAGCGATCGTACTTGAGGCGATAGCTGATTAAATCGGCAATGCTGATAATTTTCAACTGATGCTGTCTGGCATACTGGATCAACTGCGGCAAACGCGCCATCGAGCCATCAGAATTTTGGATTTCACAAATTACGCCTGCTGGGTACAATCCAGCCAGTCTCGGTAGGTCAACGGCCGCTTCCGTATGACCGGCCCGTTTCAAGACGCCTCCCTCTCTAGCCCGGATCGGAAAGATATGACCAGGACGGCGCAAGTCTTCCGGTTTTGTCTCCGGATTAATCGCTACTTGAATGGTTCGAGCGCGGTCTTCGGCCGAGATACCTGTGGTGACGCCCAGATGCGGGGCGGCATCAATGCTCACTGTGAAGGCAGTCTGGTTGCTGTCGGTGTTTTTGGTGACCATCAACGGCAAATCGAGGGCGTCGAGGCGATCGCCCGTCATTGCCAGACAGATCAGCCCTCGCGCCTCCACGGCCATGAAATTAATCATGTCAGGCGTCGCGAATTGGGCGGCGCAAATTACGTCCCCTTCGTTTTCCCTGTTTTCATCATCAACCACAACCAATGCGTGACCTGCTTTCAGGTCGGCAAGGGCTGAGTCAATGGAGTCAAATTCAAACAAATCGGTTTCAGGCGATTCCACTTCCAATCGTGAGAGCGAGGATTCGTAAAGATTTCTAAACCTTGGTCTTCCTTAATTGTATCCCGTTTGTCCAGCCACAGGAGTTACAGGCGTTGTTGAGTAAATTTTCCTGGAGGATACTCTCAGACTTTTACCACCAAAGTTCAGTTTTGATACTAAAATGCAGCAAATGTTAATCCGTTTTTGATTCAGCTCTCTTAGGAAAGAAATATCATGGGTGATTTAGGACGCCTACCCGTAGGGATTATTGGCGCTTCAGGCTATGGTGGCGTGCAACTCGTGCGGCTCTTGATGGATCACCCAGGAGTCGAAATCGTCTATTTAGGGGGAGAAAGCAGCGCTGGCAAGGCTTTTGCGGAGATATATCCTCATCTAGCCCATCGTGTCGATCTGACAATTGAGCCGATCGATCTAGACCAGATTGCAGCACGCTGTCAGGCAGTTTTTCTCTCGTTGCCCAATGGCTTAGCCCATCAAATGGCACCAACCCTAGTGGCAAAAGGCTGCAAGGTACTCGATTTGTCTGCCGACTATCGCTTTAAGAACCTTGACACTTACAAAAGTTGGTATGGTGGCGAACGAAACGACCAGGAAATCGCAGCGACAGCAGTTTATGGTTTACCGGAACTATATCGCGATCGCATTGCTGAAGCTCAGCTAGTCGGCTGTCCGGGGTGTTATGTCACGACCAGTTTGCTCGCCCTCGCCCCGTTGTTAAAGCAAGGTTTGATTGTGCCAGAAACGGCAATTATCGATGCCAAATCGGGAACATCTGGGGCGGGACGCACGGCAAAAACCAACCTCTTACTCTCAGAAGCCGATAACTCGTTAGCGCCCTATGGAGTTGCCCGCCATCGGCATATCCCAGAAATTGAGCAAATCTGCACCGAGTTGGCCGGTCACGAGGTCATGGTACAGTTTACTCCTCACCTGATTCCCATGGTGCGGGGCTTACTCGCTACGGTTTACGCGACTCTACGCGATCCAGGGCTGGTTAGAGAAGACTTACTCACTATTTATACGGCATTCTACCGAGCATCTCCTTTTATTAAAATCTTGCCTGCTGGCACCTATCCCCAAACGAAATGGGCTTGTGGTACGAATCTTTGCTATATCGGTATCGAAGTCGATC
>DATNPT010000081.1:0-5311 GCA_036703075.1 Chroococcales cyanobacterium | reverse complement strand
GAAATATTATCCAATCCGTTCTGGAGTGCAACCAGATCCATAAAGAGTTCTCTCTACTCAGTTTTTGAAAACCAAATTATCGGAGCGTTAGTATTATCCTATCGATTCTAGTCGCTCTAAACCTGAAGCTCCTAACTGCTAAGGTTATTCCTAACTCCATTCAGTCAAATCAGTAAAAAACACTTAGAGTATTTTCACGGATTGACAAAATTCCGATTTTTTTAATTAAAATTTCTACTCACTATAGTTTTTCGGGTTGTATGCCAAAATGCTTCCTTAAGGGGATGTGCTGGGTAGGGACTGAGGTGTAGGAGGCTGACTAGGAGGTGTCTGAGTGGCTTTGGGTGATTCAGACACTGTAGGGCTAGGGCTACTAGCCGGTGACTGAGTAGCTTTCGGCGGCTCAGATAGAGCAGGGCTACTAGGAGGGGACTGAGTAGCTTTTGGTGATTCAGGCGTAGAAGGACTACTGGGGAACGTGATAGAAGCGCTAGGACGGGGAGAGGCGCTGGGTGTAATTGTTTTTTTTAGCTGAACGAAGAGGTCAAAACGCTGAGTGCGTTGGTCATTAGTGGCTCCCGTAGCTCCAATCGCCTGAACCGCCTTTGCTAGTGCTTTCTGTTCGGGTGGTAGTTTTGCCAGATTTAGATTTCCGTTGTTAATGGTACGCTCGACATCCAGGAAAAACTGACCATTACTAGGACGGGGTTTAGCGGGAACAGCTTGTTGGAATAGAGGGGCTTGATTTAGGGTGGCTGGTGGTTGGGGAACGATCGCATTAGTAATGGGAGCGCCTAATGTGAGGAAAACCACATTACCTTCTAACCAGCCATGGGTAGCACTCACACCTCCCAGTGGAGAAAGCCAGCTAACCACAGGGTAATTTCCTAACTTGGTTTGACCGACCTGAAACTGATAGCGAGTTGCCATGACTGTATCCAGTTTCTGGAGAGTCGCTCGAGCACGGTTGCGATCGCTAGCCTCCACCATCACTACCACACCAGCCCCTAAAGGGGGAAACTGGCGATTTTCTGGACTTGCGAGTGCCTCCGGTGAGGCGGGTACAAGTGCTAGGGAAAATTCCCCTCCCATCCAAGGTAATAAATCTTCCTCTACATCCAGATCTAACGTTGCCTTCAAGCCAGCATTAAGATTGGCAGGTGGAATCGGTGTCAGTGGATTCGTCTCGGCTCCTTGGACATAATCCTGCCACAACCGGGCTAAGTTGCTCCCAGATAGCATCAGCAGTGTGTTAGCGGGTAAACGTCTAGACAACCGACTGCTCGTGTTCTCCACCCGATACTTTTGCTCGCTATTGGGTTTAAGCCAAGAAACTCCTTGAAACCTTATTCCCCCTGGTTCTAGGCTTACTGTCGTCGCAACTCCCTGCCCCTGTTGCTGGGCGGCAACCTTTTCCGGTGAGAGTTCGCGCTTGGAGTTAGCGGCAGCAAGCGCCATTGCCGCCGGTACGTTCAAATACACTTGTGCAAAAGAGTTCGGGGCACTCAGTTTTTCTAATTCCTCTGCATATCTAGGGGTTGAGACAACTGAAGGCGCACCTTGGTAGGTATCGATCGCTCGTTCGATGGTTTTGGGATTATTGGTTACGACGAAGAAACGCCCCAGCACGGCGGCTGAAAAATTCTGGGCGTTGCTCTTTTGAGTTTCTCGAATCTGAACGCCCTTATAGGTACGTTCAAAAAATTGCGTCGCTTTCTGAGACTTGGTTTTCTCCAACAGTTGCCTTGCCTGAGCGGGTTTCTCAACTGGCAGGACGATGATGTCTGGCAGGTAAGAGGTTTTGGGCGGAGGTGTTTGTCCTTGGGAGGAGCCAATAGGCGGTGTTGCCAGCCCTAAATAAGCGATAGTCACCGTTTTACCCAACCAGGGTTGAATATCCTTCTCGTAGTTGTAGCCGTTGACGGTTAGAAGCTGCTCGCGAATTTGAGTTAGCTGCTTGTCCAACGCGGCACGAGTCTCAGGTGTTCCATACTCCCGCAACTGCTGCCATTGTTCTGGATTGGTGGAGATTGACGCTGTTAGCAAGGCATCTTGAGGAATCAGCTGTGCTGGAGCATTAGCGATCGAACGATTTCGTTGCACAAGCAACCAGTACGCTGTAGCTGTGCCGCCAATGACTAATACAGCAGCTCCTAAACTCAGCAGCAAGAGCGATTTTTTGGTCTTCAGCATGAGTAGCACCAACAGAGGGAAGTAAGCTCATCCCCGACTAAGCGTGGGAGATTAAAGCGTTAGTCGTTAGTGGTTAGTGGGATATTGAGCCAAACGTCCTGGCTGGATGTTACTCATAACGCACCTACTCACCACTATCCAGTCACGACTAACACTCGTGATTTTGCAAGTCGTCAGATATTAGCTTACAAACTGCGGTGCCCCACTAGCTCGATCGACTGATGAAAGAGTTCGGTAGAGCGTATCTCGTTGTTGAGAAGGACGACCTAGAGAGGAAATAGCATCTTGTAAGGTCGCTACTTCCATACAGGTACCCCCTTTAGCCCCTGCCATGGTGGTAATATGCTCTTCCATCAAGGTGCCGCCAATGTCATTACAGCCCCATTTGAGGGCTTCTATTGCACCGTCCAAACCGAGTTTGACCCAACTGGGTTGATGATTGGGAATCCAGTTACCGAGGAAAATCCGAGCCACGGCTGTGAGCAAGAGGGCATCTTCGAGAACGGGTTGATCGCGCCCGACACGACGACGCAGGGGTTTGGGAGCTTCTTGACCGACAAAGGGCAGCAGGATAAATTCGGTGATGTTGCTAGGGTATCCGCGATCGCGAGCTGTTTGTTGAAGCGATCGCAATTTTTCTAAATGCGCTATCTGCTGTTCGGGCGTCTCAATATGACCCGAAAGCATCGTGCTAGTCGTTGGTACCCCAAGCTGATGTGCTGTCTCGACAATTTCCAGCCACGTTGCCGTATTCGTCTTTTCCGGACAGAGAATGCGCCGAACCTCATCATCTAAAATCTCTGCCGCCGTTCCGGGCATCGAGCCAACTCCAGCATCCCGCAAAGCTGCAATAACGTTGGCGTAGCTCAGTCCATCATGGTTGGCAATAAACTGCACCTCCTGGGGAGAAAAAGCGTGCAGATGTAGTTGGGGAAATTCCGCCTTAATCGTTTCTACTAGGCGCAGGTAGTACAGTAGAAGGCTACCGTTGATTTTTGCCTCTGGGTTCAGTCCCCCCTGCATGCAAATCTCTGTGGCACCCCGACGTACCGCGTCCGTTGTCTTTTCTTGGATTTGCGTCCAATCCAGCCAGTAGGCACCATCTGCACCGGCATCGCGGCGAAAGGCACAGAAACTACAGTGCTGTTCGCAAATGTTGGTGAAGTTGATATTGCGATTGATGACGTAGGTGACAACGTCTCCAACTTGGCTGTGGCGCAGTCGGTCAGCCGTTTCCCGGATTGTCTCTACAGCAAAAGGGTCAGTTTGTTTTAGGAGGAAAACACCTTCTTCGGGAGACAGGTCATCACCAGCTAAAGCTCGGTTCAGAATAGCATCAACACGTTGAGTAATCACAGGGCGTTAGGAAAAACCAGATAACTCTTTACCAATTTTGACAAACAATGGTAAGAGCTGCGTTTTTGTTAGAGGGCTTGCTATGCGATCGCAGTTATTCTCGTTCCCCCTAAGATATCCTCAATCCAGGGCGTCTCCTTTTCCTCAACTAGAAGAGTGCCAGAGTAGTTAAGGCGAGCAAGCAGCTTAACTGAATCAATAAGCTTAAAAACCGAAACTTCGGATCGATACCAGCGATGTGAATCATTGAGTGTACGAGCCGAAATACGATGTACGCAGCAATCAGCAAATCTACCACTGTTCCGGAGACGCCCCGAACTGTAAGGAGAAACACAACTCCCAGATACAAAGGAAGGTTCTCTATCAAGTTGGAATGTGCTCGAAACAGTCGCCAGAGCAAGCTGTCCTCATTTTGTATTGCGAAATCTTTGACAGAACCCCCCGCAGATAGATGCCGAATCCTAACAGCAAGCAGAAGGGCAACGACAGCAATCGTCCACACGATGAAAATGGCTAAACCCCAGAGAGGAAAAGTCATTTCGAGAGCGTTGCTGCTGAGCATCTGTCCGTCGGGCGCGGGCATCATCGCCTGTTTAAATTGCATCATCTTTCTCCAGTAGAACCTACTACTGATAGCTTAAAAAGCTTGCTCCTCAGGACTCTAGAAAAAAGTTGCGGGATTTTGGTAAATTCTTGCGATTAAGCTTGCAAGAGTTGTTTAGGCGTCATACCAACAATGCGTTTGAAATAGCGAGTAAAGTGACTTTGATCGCAAAAGCCTACCCTGGCTGCAACGTCTGCAATACTGAGTTCGCCATCCTGTAATAGACACTTTGCTTTCTCAATCCGACACTGCAAGATGTACTGATGCGGTGTTACTCCCATACTTTGCTTAAATAAGCGTAGAAAGTGATAGGGACTCATTTGAGCGATCGCTGCCAGCTCAATTAGCTTTATGTCTTGGTGAAGATATTCATTGATATACTCTCTCACCTGTTGCAGCTTGAGAACGGATAATCCATTCCCATAGCTAGAGAGCTTAGGTTGCGTGGTGCAATAGTTTCGTAATAGGTGAATTGCTAATGTAGTTGTGAGACTATCAATCAGTAAATAACCACCGATTTTGCCAACGTTTAATTCGTCTCTCAATGCACAGAAGATACCCTGGATCAGTGCATCTTTCTCAGTCATAAAATGAGGGATGAGTTCGATGCGATCTGGATTCACCCAATCTTGACCAACTTGGAAAAGAAGTGCAGGCTCAATTGCCAAAATCATAAACTGGGCTGAGGTATTCCAATTACACCGATGGGAAATACCTTTTGGAATGATAGCAATGTCTCCTTGGCTCCGCGTCTCTCTTACCAGTTTTCCGTCCAACCACCGTTCTCCTAATGAAGAGCCGGAAACACCATAAGCAATAACATGTATGGTATGGTTATGCTCGATTGTTTCAAATTTTGGCTGTTTATGAAGCTCAAGATAAATACTGTCCCATCCTAAGCTTGAAAGAGCAGCGGGTTTAGGCACGAAGGCATCTGATGCCTTCTCTCGTCTGTAATCAAGAAGCTTGACCGTCTGCTCTGGCGTTCTCATATGAAAGCTTAAACAGGTTGAGGACTTCCAGAGAAAACTGAAGGGCAATTTAGCCGCTAATGTACTGCCACAATTGCCCTAATCAAAACATCGCGTAGATGCTTCCAGATGGGGTGTATCAATTTTTAATTCCTGTCGTCGAAATCCCTTGAATAAATTGTCGCTG
>DATNPT010000078.1:0-18438 GCA_036703075.1 Chroococcales cyanobacterium | reverse complement strand
AGAGGACTAAAGTCCTCATTACAAACTCTCGCATAGTGTGGCTCTCTTCGCAGATATGAGGTTAAATACTCTTGCTTCGATCCCTAGTCATCAAGTCAAAATCGCACCACCCATCAACTTAGAGTAGCGATACTCTAACTCCTCTTTCATCAACGGCCAGGGTTCCAGCGTCTCATCTTTAATAATTATCTTCTCCGCTGCATCTCGCGCTAAGTTCAACACTTCCTGGTCTTCCACTAAACTCGCCAGCGCAAAATCAGCTAATCCCGATTGGCGCTTACCCAACACCTCACCAGGCCCACGGAAGCGCATGTCCATCTCCGAGATGAAAAAGCCATCCTGCGACTGTTCCAACACACCTAAACGTTGACGAGCAGTATCCGTTTTAGAACCACTCATCAGGAGGCAGAAAGACTGATGAGAACCACGACCGACACGTCCCCGCAACTGGTGCAACTGAGATAACCCAAAACGTTCGGCATTTTCAATCATCATCACTGTTGCGTTGGGAACATCCACACCCACTTCAATCACGGTAGTCGAGACAATGATTTGAGTCTGGTTATCCCGAAATGCATTGAGTGCCTCATCCTTTTCCGCAGAACTCATGCGACCGTGGAGTAGCCCGACCTGAAATTCTGGGAAGATAGTCTCAGAAAGGTGTTGATGTTCCTCAACGGCAGAACGGACATCCAGCTTTTCTGATTCTTCAATCAGAGGTAACACAATATAGGCTTGACGACCTTGAGCAATTTCGCGGCGTATCAAGTCGTAGGCATGGTTGCGTTCCTTACCCGTTAGGGCTGTGGTTTGAATGTTCTGACGACCAGGTGGCAGCTCATCAATCTGGCTTACATCCAAATCTCCGTGTAACGTCAGTGCCAGCGTTCTAGGAATCGGTGTGGCTGTCATCGTCAAGACGTGCGGAGACTGACCCTTTTGCTGCAAACGCGCCCGTTGCTGCACGCCAAACCGATGCTGTTCATCAATCACGACTAAACCCAATCGTTGAAAGTTTACTGGGTCTTGAATTAAGGCATGAGTACCGACGAGCAGCGGCAATTCTCCCGTTTCTAGTTGAGCATGGATTTCGCGCCGCTTTTTCGTAGTGGTAGAACCCGTCAGCAGTTCCACTGGCAGATGTAGGAGGTTGAACCAACTGACTAGCTTGCGATAATGCTGTTCTGCCAACACTTCTGTCGGAGCCATGAGTGCTGCTTGATAGCCGGATTGGATGGCAGCAAGAATAGAGACAACGGCAACAACCGTTTTTCCAGAACCCACATCTCCTTGCACCAAGCGATTCATGGGTGTTTGCTGCTGCAAGTCGTTGAGAATCTCGTTCAGGACTCGCTTTTGTGCATTGGTCAGCTCAAAGGGGAGTAGCTGATAGAATCGATCGATCAGTTGACCTGTGGGAGCGAGTACAGCACCAATCTCTTGTCGCTTTTGAGCCTGACGACGTTGGAGAAATCCTAATTGTAAATAGAAGAACTCATCAAAGACTAATCGGCGTCGAGCAGCAGCGAGGGCATCGCTATCGGGGGGAAAATGGATATTTGCGATCGCATCGCTCACTTCCATCAATCCATACTGCTTCCGCAAGACAACAGGTAATGGGTCTTTGAGTTGCGAAGCATAAGGAAGTGCAGCAATCACCGCCTGCCTAACTACATCGGCTGGCACTCCCTCTGTGAGAGGATATACTGGCACAACTCGACCAATCTTCATCGAGTCAATGCTACCGCCAGAATGGTCTAAAACTTCCAGTTCTGGGTCTTCCAGGGTCAAACCATACTTATTCTTCTTCACCAAACCTGACGCTGCCACCACCGTCCCTGGCGGATAGCGACGCTTTTGCTGCTCGTGCCAACCTCGACCACTATAACGGGTACCCGCAAAAAAACGATTGAGCTTAATCTGACCTGTAGAGTCTTGTAGCAGTAGCTCGAAAATCGTTAATTTCTTGTTTTTAGGGCTAGTAAAGCAGTTACACCGCTTCACCGTTCCTACAATAGTGACGGTTTCGCCAGCTTCCAAATTACGAATATTGACCTGACGGGCGTAATCAATATGGTCGCGGGGATAGTAGTAAAGCATGTCCCGTACCGTCATTAAGCCGAGACGTGCTAAATATCCACTTTTTCTAACCCCCACTTCCTCTAACTGAGATAGGGGTTTGTCAAGACTAAGGCTTCGATTCGCCTTTAGCTGACTATTCGATTGAACTAGGGGAGTGGTTCGAGGGGTTTTGGCCTTAGGAGTCTGCGAACGGGTAACGGTAGCGCTGTTAGAAGCATCGGTAGCTGCCGCTTCTGCACTTCGACGTTGAATTTCTTGTTGTAGCTGGTGAAGGAAGCGGCGAGTATGGGCTACCAAATGTTGCCGTTCAGAAAAAGTCATCTGAGAATAACGCGCAAACTTAGCTGCCGTGTCCTGCCACAGGCGTCGCTCAGTTGCCATCAAACCGTCCGGAGTTTTGCCAAAACTGAGGCAGAGAAACTCGCTAAAGCGGTACTGGTTGCCCACCAAGTCAGTAAAGCCCTTCTCAGCTTCTACTGAAAGGGCTTTTTGCAAGCGTACCCAATCTAGTAACTCTGTTTCCACAACTTACCCCTGTAGAAGTTGTTAGCTGTTAATTAGTAGAGACTACTACGAACAAGCCAATCGTTAGTCTTTATCTATCAGACCACTAACAACTAACAACCAACAACTAATCTTCAAACCAACTCGATCGCCATGCGGCTTCGGCTTGAGCAACCGATCGCTCTCGCTGTCTTTTGTGATATTCTTGCTGGAGCTTGCGCCGTTTGGTTGAAAGGTTGCGAATTTGATTGCGTAACGCGAGTAAGGAGGGGTCAGCAAACTCAATTTCTGACAAGCGGAGGTTAATCGCAACGATACGCGTCAAGGTCGAGTTGTCTGAATCCTCCTCGCTTTCGGTTTCCATCAACAGGTTTAAGAGATTGGGCGAACCAAGAGCTGACTCACCAGACGCCTCGACTTTGGCGGCTGCTTCTAAAACGGCTGTTGGTAATTTGTTGGGAATAATACCAGATTTGTGCAAGAGACGATTGGCTTGCAACGAGATTTTTTGTAGGGTTTTCGCGATCTCGTTCTCCAGTCGCTCCTGCCACTTCGCCAATTGTTCTAATTGACTAGGCGGTTCTTTGGTGTCTTCGGGGTTGGGATTGGCACTATCTAGTAGCGCATCTGACTCTTCTAGATCGGAAGCTTCGACTTCGGAAATTTCGACTAACGGTTCTTCTGTTAGTTCCTCAGATTGGTCATTGTCGATTGGCAATTCTTCGGGTTCAGGTTCGGGTTCGTCTGTCGTGTCTGAATTATTTGCTCCCTCTAAGTGTGAAAGCAACTCTTCTTTCACCTTTCCTCCCAACTGCCGCAATGATTGCTGTAACTCTTGCCGTTGATTGAAAGACAAACCCAAAAAAGACTTAGGATACCCTTGAGTACAAACCTGATAACCTGCCAGAATCAACTGCTGCCGCACCGCTTGCCCCAGTAAGTTCAGATATTGGGAGTAAGTGCTGCGAAATTCTGCCGCCAAAAAAGCGATCGATTCCTCCAGTGCGGCTATATCCTGTTCAATTCGCTCAACTGCTCTCGCCATAATGTCTCAAGACTATCCAGTGAGAGAAGACTAATGTGTCAACTCCTACTACAGAATAACGACTCCAAACAAAGAAAGGTCACCCAGTTCGGATGACCTATCCTCGTTACGATCGCATCGTAATCAAATACCTGTTATTTGCTACCCATCTGGGCCGCAACTTCCTCAGCAAAGTTGGCTTCTTCCTTTTCAATGCCCTCACCGAGAACGTAGCGAGTAAAGCGACGCACTTGGATATTTTCACCCAGTAGTGCAATGCTTTGCTTCACTAACTCTTCTACAGTGATGCTTTGGTCGCGGATATAAGGCTGATCCACCAAAGATAGTTCTTTCAGGCGCTTTTCAATTCGACCCTGAACGATTTTTTCTTTGATGTTATCTGGCTTGCCTGCCAGGTCATCCCGACCCATCTCAATGTCTTTTTCTTTCTGGGCAACGTCTTTAGGGATATCCTCGACCCTCACGTACTCGACGTTAGGGCAAGCTGCAACTTGCATCGCGATGTTCCGCACCAAGTCTTGGAACTCCTCGCGGCGAGCGACAAAGTCTGTCTCACAGTTGACTTCAACGAGTACGCCGACTCGACCACCCGTGTGGATATAGCTGCCCACAAGCCCTTCTGCTGCTACGCGGCCTGATTTTTTCTCGGCTGAAGTGATACCTTTTTGCCGCAGCCACTCTGTGGCTTTGGTAATATCTCCCTCATTTTCAGCCAGAGCCTTTTTGCAATCCATCATGCCAGCGCCGGTTTTGTCGCGTAGCTCTTTGACGAGTTTTGCTGAAATTTCCGCCATCTTGCCTTTGTTCCTACTCTATGACCTTAGATTACACGCTAATTATTCTTCGCTATCCTCGTCATCCTCTGTCGCATACGAATCGCTGTCGTCGAGTTCTTCTTCGTCTTCCTCGTCAACAACATCGTCCATTGCGCCTTCATAGTCCTCGTAGTCCTCTTCGGCTTCGAGCTGACCGTGACGCCCTTCGTAGATTGCATCAGCTAACTTACCCACTATTAGCTTAATCGACCGGATGGCATCATCATTAGCGGGAATTGGGATATCGACTAGATCGGGGTCGCAGTTGGTATCTAGCATCGATACAACGGTTAGTCCGAGTTTCTCGCACTCCAGAATCGCGTTGTACTCGCGTCGCTGGTCTACGATCACTACAATATCTGGTACTTTCCGCATCAGTTTGATACCACCCAGATACTTCTGAAGCTTGGCCAATTCACGACGCAAAGAGGATGCTTCTTTTTTCGGCAGGAGATCGAGTGCGCCGCTTTCTTCCCGACGCTCTAATTCCTTCAACCGCTCTACCCGTGTCTTAATCGTTTCCCAGTTAGTGAGCATTCCACCCAACCAGCGTTGGTTGACGTAGTAAGCACCACACCGACTGGCTTCTTGGGCAATAATCCCAGCCGCTTGCCGTTTCGTGCCGACAAAGAGAAATTTCTTACCTTGCTCGGCGGCTGTACGCATATAGGTGTAGGCTCCTTCCATCAGCTGGGCTGTCTGCACCAAGTCAATGATGTGAACGCCATTGCGGGAAGTGTAGATATACTGGTCCATCTTGGGATTCCACCGGCGGGTCTGGTGACCAAAGTGAACCCCTGACTCCAGCATTTGAGCCAAAGAAACGACTGGCATAATTATTTAACTCCTAATTCGGGTTTATCCTCCACCCAGGCGTATCTCGTAAGGTGCAATACCTCAGAAACACCCGAAATCCTAGATGTGTGAATTTAGACAACCCTCCTAAGGTAACACGTTATGGTCACTTTTGAGTTGAACAACGTTAGGTGGGTGAACCGAAAACATCGGTCTGGATAACCGGAGACAAGTACTCTTGAAGTAATGCTTCATTGACAAGAGTTATGAATGATGAGTTTTGAGTGATGAATCAAGAGGGAAAGATTCATCACTCCGCATTAGGGAAAGCAGCCCCTGAATTCATTATTGAAAAGAATTAGTGCATTATTATTTTCATCCCCTGACTGACTTCATTTGAAGCGAGCGGTATATTTATTTGCAGATGTAGGTTGGCTTATAGTTCTGGACTAGCTCTTTCCTTCCTTTTACCTCTTTTGCTGCATCTCGGCATGAGCCGCATAGACACCCTGAACGTTGTACCAATTCAGGAAAATTCGGGCAATCTCTAGGGCTAGTTGAGGCTTACCTTGATTAATCAGCCATTGCAAGAAAGGAGCCATGGTACGCTCGTTGAGTCGTCCACCGAAGGAAAGGATGCCCCAAAGAATGCGGTGTAACCAAGTCATCTGAATCATCATCCGCACGTCCCAAGTAGGATGTTTTTGGTAGAAGAGAACTCCCATACGACCCCGTTGAATTTCTTTTTCGATTAAATTGGGGATTTGCTCTAGGGCAAAAGGAGGATGCCAGTGGTAGCCGACGGCTTCGGGACATTTAATGAGTTTTAAACCCAGTTGCTTGAGTCGGACACCCAGTTCTAAGTCTTCCCAGCCGTAGAGTTGGAAGCGAGTATCAAACAATCCTACTTTTTCTAACCATTTACGCGCGATCGCAACATTGCCTGTTGCAAAGTAAGCGGCTGAAAAATCGGTGATTTTATAAGGTTCTGATGTGGGGTTGTCGAAGTTGCAGGTATTAATCACCGCACCATAGGTGAAAATGCGATCGCGTCCCAATTCTTGCTCTCCTTTTACCAAGGCATCGGCATGCGCTTGTAGGAACTGCTCGGTGACAACTAAATCGCTATCGATGAAGATAATCGTGTCCCCCTTAGCCTGTTCTACACCTAGATTTCGTGCCGCAGCGGGTCCTTGGTGGTTTTGAGAAAGCGATCGCACATGAGGAAACTCGCTGTTGTGGGACGTTAGCCACTCCAAGGTGCCATCGGTTGAGCCATCATCCACCAAAACAACTTCATAGCCAGTCACAACGCTATCAGTCCTAAGCTGCTGGTCTTCTAACGCTCTCAGGCACTTTTCGAGAATGGGACGGCGATTATAGGTGGGAATGACAACGCTGAAAAACAAAGGAGCCTCTTCCAACAGAATTGGGTTAATCCCTTCAGCCTATCAAGTGTGTGAGCCAGAACGTTAGCACGGGTGGCCTGCGCTCAAGGCGTCACATAACTCGCACTTCGTCAAGGGTGGAATTGGCTCGGCTTGTGTCCTAGAGTCAATCTACGAGCGTTTCTATCTTGAAGTCCCGACAAAGCTATGCATATTGACTGGCAAACCGCTAAAACCTACGAAGACATTCTTTATCACAAAGCTGACGGTATTGCCAAAATCGCGATTAATCGTCCCCACAAACGCAATGCCTTTCGTCCCAAGACGGTATTTGAACTCTACGATGCTTTCTGTGATGCGCGTGAAGATACCAGCATTGGCGTTGTCCTGTTTACGGGTGTTGGGCCTCACACGGATGGAAAATATGCTTTTTGTTCGGGTGGCGACCAAGGAGTAAGAGGTAAGGCGGGATATGTAGGAGAGGATGGTGTTCCTCGCTTAAATGTCCTCGATCTGCAACGCTTAATTCGCTCTATGCCAAAGGTAGTGATTGCCCTAGTTGCAGGATATGCGATCGGTGGCGGTCATGTCCTACACCTGATTTGTGACCTAACTATTGCGGCTGATAACGCTATTTTTGGTCAAACTGGGCCGAAAGTCGGTAGCTTTGACGGTGGGTTTGGGGCTAGCTACCTCGCCAGAGTCGTTGGTCAAAAAAAAGCGCGAGAAATCTGGTTTCTCTGCCGCCAGTATACGGCACAAGATGCGCTGGACATGGGTTTAGTAAACTGTATTGTGCCAGTGGAGCAGTTGGAAGCGGAAGGCGTGAAGTGGGCGAATGAGATTTTGGAAAAAAGTCCGATCGCCATTCGCTGTTTGAAAGCGGCCTTTAACGCAGACTGCGATGGTCAAGCAGGCCTCCAAGAACTTGCCGGGAATGCTACTCTGCTTTACTACATGACGGAGGAAGGAGCAGAGGGAAAGCAGGCTTTTTTAGAAAAGCGATCGCCCGATTTTCGTCAATATCCCTGGCTGCCCTAGCATCTCACAATAGGAATTTGTAGGGAATCATTAACACGTAATTGCCCAACATCATTCAAAAATCTCTCAGGCTCAATCTAACTATTGAATGCCACCTATGCGATCGGGCGGCCAATATCGACTGGATGCCTTACCCATCAGGTTCTCTTGAGGGACAAAGCCCCAATAATGGCTGTCGTAACTATTGTTGCGGTTGTCGCCCAGCACAAAGTAAGAGTTGGCAGGCACAGTGATGGGGCCGTATTGATAAGCAGGAGGTTCAGCGATGTAATTTTCTGCTAAGGGCTGGTTGTTAATGTAGACCTTGCCTTGCCGAATCTCTACCTTGTCTCCTGGTAAGCCGATCGCCCGACAGATAAACGGGGTTTGAATGCCTTGTTCCTGAAGGGGGGGAGTGGGTTGAAAGAGAATAATATCACCTCGCTCAGGCGATTTAGAACGATAGGCTAACTTATTGATGAAAATGCGATCGTTTGTTTGTAAGGTGGGTTGCATTGAACCAGAAGCAATATAACGTGCTTCAAAAGCCACCTTGGCATAGGCAAGAAAACCCAATACTCCCAAGGAAAGCATTGCTCCTGTGGCGATAGCGAGTAGAGTGATGAACGAAACTTTCGATTCTTTTTGACTGGCTGAGGAAGACATCGAAACGCGATCGATAACAACAGCATTAATCCAGTAAAGCACTAGTTAGAAAAGAGGCGATGATTGCACTGTTAATTTTCTCTTTTCAGCCATTAGTCAAGAAAAAGTGCTTCAGCGTTATGGAATTCTGACTACACCCACACCTCATACGCGTGCGACCCAATCTCCTACACGCCGTTTCTACAGGAGCAACAGAAGCTAGACCTATGCGGAGTGAGGTAGCTATCTATAGCTACCGTAGAAGAAATTTATCTTTGCAAAGATTTACAGATCTATATAGTTTTATTCCTAATTCTTTAAGACTATTATACATTTATAATATTCCTAAAAAATTGAGTAGGAGCCAAAAATGCTTGTAGCTCCTACCCATCGGTAAACTCGCATAGCAGATTAACTGTTTTTGACTATGAGCAATAGCACTGCTACTAAAGCGAAAGCTACAGGCAGCACGACTAGTCGCAGGAGTAAAAAAAGCCAGGAAGTCAACGAACAAAACACCATAACAGCAACTTTAGATCTCCCTCAAGATCGACAAGAAGCAATCCAGCACACCGATCGAGAAGCACAAGTCATCGCTATGTCTCAGCTTAAATTAGAAGAAACTCCCATGAATGATACTGCTACCATTGCTCTATCTCCTCTACCTGGCAATCGCCCAATTGCCTCTAGCGATCTAAAGCTTAGTGACGAAGTCTCTATTTTTGGTAAGCGTCCCGTTGATGCTAGTAATCTTCAAGTGCTTGGGACAATTTCTGCGCTGGGAGAGCGTCCGGTTGTTGCCAGTAGTATCAAGGTATTGGATACAATCTCTGTTTCTGGAGAGCGTCCAATCGCTGCAAGCATGATTAACATAGGCGCAACAGAGATGATCATGGGTAATCGCCCCATTGCAGCAAACTATATTGATGGGGATGAAGATTTGATGGGTTATCTCGATTAAGTGTATTTAAGGATATCAACTTATCAAGCGTGTCTGGATCCACTACCCCTTGGCGTTGTTGCTAGAACTAGTAGTTTCAGTAATATAAACGTTAAGAAGGAAAAGATGGAATACAGTCACGCTTCACTATTAGTGTGCTATTGATAAATAGAAGAATCTAAGGTAGACATTGCCTACGATAAACCCTAAAACACTGACAAAAATTGGTTTTTAGGAAACATCCACCCTACTACTAGGTTTGGTTGATTGAAGCGTACCCACTGAGAAATCGAACTTTCCTTCTTTTCACAGCCGTAATTGAAGACAAAAATAGTAACAAAGAAAGACGCTTCAGAATATTCTTTGCAACTAACGCAGATATCCCTAGTTCTTAGGTGATGACCAACAGCGGACAATTCTTCTCAAGCTAAAGTTCCGCTGACACCCTAGCCATTCTTTTGCGATCGCTTTGCTAAAACTACGCTTTAGGCAGAGAAAGCACACTTCTCCGATATGCCTAGAGATGGACGCTTGTGCAAATTTTTTTAGTTAACTTGGATACAAAGCCAAGAGAGTTATCCAACTATTTTTCAACTCTCTTTAAAATCAACATCGATACGAGAAAAGGAGAAAAAATATGAGCACGGAAGATAGAGTAAAGGCCACTGCCGAAAACATTCAAGGTAAAGCTCAAGAAGCTCTAGGTAATGTAACTGGCGATCCGAAAGACAAGGCTGAAGGTCAATCCAAGCAAGTTGATGCTCAAGCTCAGCATGCTAAGGAAGACATCAAAGACGAAGTCAAAAAAATCATTGACTAATCGTACCTAACTAGGATTTGAGGGGCTATGGCAGTTATTAGTTGCCCCTAGCACGCCCTAGGTAGGGGTAAGGTATGCCTTGCCCCTACTGACCTCTGTTCAACTCATTTGAGAATTGCTATAAACCGCTTGTGGGTTATCTCGACCCTCGGATTTTTTCAATGAATTACAACCTGTAGAGCGCGAGATTTTCAGGAGGACTTTATCGTGAATCTATTTCAAAAGAGCCGCCAATTTTTAACCGCATTGGCTTTAGTTTTGTTGCTGGTTACTGCTACAGCTTGCGGGACTGCGACCCAAGCCAGACAACCTAACGCTCCAACTGCCCTAAATCCTAGTAACAATTACGCACAACTAGAGCGTGGAAACACGGGTTCTGGTCAAGAGTTTGGAAACTGGGTGGTTCAAACCGCTAAAGGGATCGTGAGTGATGCCTATGTGCGCGATAACGATAAATTAGGTGTGGTCATTACGCCTCAAGTCCAACCCAAAGAAGTTCAATCGTTGGCAAGGTCTTTAGCGCAAGGTTTTCACCATAATTTTCCTAACCGCAATCTAACAGTTTTGATGTACGCCCCTGATAAGAAACTGATTTTGACGGCGAAGTACGATCGCCAAACTAACCAAATTCAGTATCAGTCATCGTGAGCAAGCCAGCAAGAATGATTTTTGCCAAGCCACGTTAATTAAAGCATTTTTCAAAAATTTTGACTCAAAAAGGGAGATAAGAGCATGACTAGTAGCGACCAATATAAACGCCAAATCATGAACGATTTGGCTCATGGTAATACTGAATCTATGGAGCCTGCGCCTGCTACTCCAGAACAGGAATATCAAAACTTTGATGACTTTGCCCAACGTTCTTCACGCGATGAGCGACGCCAATTATTTGGCAAGTCACTGCATCCCGATCGCATTCCCCCCAGCCAGATGGAACCCGAACTCCAAAAAGCGATCGCGCAAATTCAGCCGAACGAACGGCACGATGTGGCTAGCGAATTCCTCAAGCAGCTCAAAGGAAGAGGATTAAGCGATCGCGATTTGGAAAGACAACTGGGTCTTTCTACCCATCATGCCAGCCGGATGAATGCTGATGATGTCACCAAGCTCGCTGCCTTCACCTATCACAATCATCCCGACATCTTCCAGGATGTCTTAGCCGAACAACCTGGAATGGTGAAGTTTCTCAGCAATCCTCTTGTAGGAGCCGTTATGGGGGCTATAGCCGCTAAATGGTTGGGCAATCGCCGCCATTGAGAACCGCTCTATTTCTGATAGAAAGAGAAAGCCCAGCAGATTAACTGCTGGGCTGTTCCATATGCTTGTGACTGGTAGTTAGGATGCGCTCCTCACGCCTTCTAGGATGGCGTTAAATTGCAATATTGCTCCTGTGCCATGGGACAGTCTTGTTTTTGGCTCACTCCTTCAGTTACCAATGAGCAGTGAGCAGTGACCAGTTTGTTGATTGTTATCACCTTTAAGGCTTGAAGACCTCATACTCGCTACGCTGCGTCCGGCTACGCCTATCGAAGATGGCAGGTTACGAACAGAGGCTCAAATCCCTGTGTGAAACATCGGTCAAGACATAACTGATAACTGGCGCTGTTAACACCTTGACTGAATTTAAGACCATCTTGTTCTAGATTCCTAGGCGCTGATAAACCTCGTCCAAGTGCTTGAGATGATTCTGTGGGTCAAAACACCCCTCAATCTCCTCTGGCGTTAGCTTACTCGTGACGCGAGAGTCTTTGACGATGAGGTCGTGGAAATTTCCCTCTGGTTTATTCCAAGCTTCGTGAGCGCAAGACTGCACGATTGTATAGGCTTCTTCTCGGCTCATCCCCTTTGCCACTAGAGTCAGTAGCACGCGCTGGCTGAAGACAACGCCACCGTAAAGGTTCATATTCCGCTTCATGTTTTCTGGGTAAACCAGCAGGTTTTTCACCAAATCGGTGATTTCCACCAACATGAAGTGCGTCAAGATGCAGACATCAGGTAGGATAACTCGTTCAACAGAACTGTGCGAGATATCCCGTTCGTGCCACAGCGCGACATTTTCCAGCGCAGCAACAGCATGACTCCGTAGAATTCGTGCCATCCCGGTTAAGCGTTCGGAACGAATGGGGTTGCGCTTGTGTGGCATTGCCGAGGAGCCTTTCTGTCCTTTGGAGAAGTATTCTTCAACTTCCAGGACATCTGTTTTTTGCAGGTTGCGAATTTCCACAGCAAAGCGTTCGATGGTTGCCCCAAGCAGCGCTAAGCTTTGGACGAAATCAGCGTGGCGATCGCGCGATATCACCTGAGTGGACGCCGTATCAGGTTGGAGTCCCAAGTTTTGACATGCGATCGCTTCTACGCGGGGGTCGATATTGGCATAGGTTCCCACTGCACCAGAAATCTTACCAACCGCAATTTGGGAGCGCAAACGGCAGAGGCGATCGCGGTGCCGACAGACTTCGGCTAGCCATCCAGCCAGCTTAAACCCAAACGTAATCGGTTCGGCGTGAATTCCGTGAGAACGACCAATCATCACGGTATTGCGATGTTGCTGCGCCTGGTAACGAATGGCTTGACTTAGCCGTTCCAGGTGCTCCAAAATAATGTCCAAACTAGCGACAAGCTGTAGGGCTAGGGCGGTATCCAGGACATCTGAACTCGTCAGTCCCAAGTGAATGTAACGCCCCGCATCCCCCACGTACTCATTTACATTCGTGAGAAAGGCGATCATGTCATGGCGGACTTCCTGCTCAATTTCTAGCACCCGCTTCGGGTCGAAATTCGCCTTTGCCTTAATTTCCTCAACTGCCGCCTCTGGAATTGCCCCCAGTTCGGCCTGTGCTTCACAAACTGCCACCTCAACCTGAAGCCAGGTTTTAAGCTTGTAGGTTTCCGTCCACAATTCGCCCATTTCGGGCAGGGTGTAGCGCTCGATCAATGCCTATGTAGTCGAATACAACCGTTTTATTTTACAACTCACAGCTAGCAGTGCTTCACTCACTTTAAAATTAAGACAGAAGGCAAACGGCTCCAGGGCAAAAGGGATAAGAATTTTCATTCCAACGTTCGTGTATTCGTGTTCATGGCCGTCTAATCTGCCAAACCTTGGCTCATTCCATCTTAGGAAGTTTAGCGCTCGTAATTTACGCAGGAGATGAAGTGGAATTAGCTATCAGTCGTTGGACCATCCAATCAGTTTTACACGCCCTCCGAATGAGGATAAAAGCTTTTTCCTGAGTATAAGTTATCAAGTGTTACCTAGATAACAGTGGAGAATTCATGCCATCTCTATCGGGGATACTCTAATGCGATCGCTCCATCTGTGTCTATTGAGGGTTGCTCTCTTGGGGGTAGGGTAACCTAACTTAGTAGGTAAATCTGCTGCTTTCTGTTGGTTTGCTCGCTGTGCCGCAAACTAGGAAGCGAAGCGATAAGTACAGTTCACATTTCATTCTGGTGAGAAAATATGGCTTCTGGGACAAAGGCGGCGTTCAGGTAAGCGACACTTGAGAAACGCCTTAATCCATGAAAAGCTAAAAAAACTGCTATGGAGAGTTCATCCGGTCTGGTAATTGCTAGCAAGTTGCTAGCCGTCATCGTCTTAGTACTAGCTAACGGCTTCTTTGTGGCTGCGGAATTTGCCTTGGTGGGAATGCGCCGGAGCCGAGTTGAACAACTCCTGGCAGAAGGTCACCCTCAAGCGGCAGCGTTACAACGTGCAGTGAGTCACTTAGATGCCTATCTAGCCGCTACTCAGCTTGGTATCACGATGTCTTCGCTTGGTTTGGGCTGGATCGGAGAACCCGCACTGGCAGTGATAATCGAGCCTGCGTTCCACTGGCTTCCTGACTCTGTGGCAGCAATCAGTTCCCATACCCTAGCTGGGGTGATTGCTTTCTTCATCATCACATCTCTCCACATTGTCCTGGGAGAATTAGCGCCGAAGAGCTTAGCACTCCAACGGGCTGAAGGAACCGCGATCGCGATCGTCACTCCTTTAGAGCTTTACCTCACCCTATTCCGACCCGCTGTCCGCTTTTTGAACACGTTAGGCAATCTGGTTTTGAGACTTTTGGGGCTACACGCGGCGGGAGAGGAAGAACTCCTCCATTCCACTGAAGAACTCAAGCTTTTAGTTGCAGCTAGCCGGAAAGCAGGGCTATTGGGGGAAACCGAACAAGATGTCGTAGGACGGGTGTTTAGCCTGAGCAACCGACGAGTCAGCGCGGTTATGACACCACGGACTGAGATGGATTGGCTGGATATTAATGACTCACTTGCCCAAATCCGTCACCAAGTGATTGAGAGTCATCATACTTTCTTCCCAGTTGGTGAAGATAGCGTTGACAATATTTTGGGTATCATCCAAGCCAAAGAATTTTTAGTCAAAAATCCAACTCAACTGGTTGAACTACAAGCTCTGTTGCATCAACCTTTGTATGTGCCAGAAAGCATGAGGGTTTTGAAAATCTTCGAGCTATTTAAGCAGTCTGGCACTCACATTGCTTTAGTGGTGGATGAATATGGGGTGACTCAGGGAATAGTGACGCTGAGTGACATCTTAGAAGCGATGGTGGGTGATATTCCTTCTATTGAAGAGTTAGCTGACCCAGAAATCGTGCAACGGGAGGATGGGTCTTGGTTATTAGATGGTTTGTTGCCAATTGACGAGTTTAAAGAAGTTTTTCATCTCCAAAAAACATTGCCGGGTGAAGGAATTAGCTATCAAACATTGGGAGGATTTGTTGTGAACCAGCTCGGTCATATTCCCTCATCTGCCGAGTATTTCGAGTGGTCGGGAATGCGCTTTGAAGTGGTTGATATGGATGGCAATCGAGTCGATAAAGTCCTCATCGTGCCTGGTCGAACCGTTGCTTCCGATGTAAAGAGCCGCACTGAGTATTGACCCCGATCGCCCAACAGTCAAGAAGAAGTCAATTTTGAGAATCTTAACTCATAGAGATACACTAGCAAAAATACTTATCGCACTTATTAGATGCTTAACTTTAATAGCCTGTTTGAGTTTTCCAGCGCCAACTGTGTCGCTATTTGTGCATTTTTGGTCCCCGCTAACCTGCTGTTGACGCTACAGACCATGATTTTGACAGGACTTCGCCGACCTCACCGTCAGGTGCGATCGGCTGTTATCCTTGCCTGTATCCCGGCTGTAGCGATGGTTTTTCATGTTTGGGCTTGGTGGGCGATCGGGGTAGTGATGGCTCCCACGTTTATCCTATTGGCGCTAGCCAGTACCTGCTTGAGCATTAATTTCTGGGCGATCGCGAATCCGCAAAGCATGGTTCGCCTGTTTGTAGATCTGTTGTCACGAGTGCAGTTTGCTGTTGGTAGCTCTTCAAGGCGTTAAATCACTTATTGCATTCTGTCAATCGTGCGGTACTGAATCGCCTCAGCCACATGCTGGGGTTTGAGAGCATCATCACCCGTGAGGTCAGCAATAGTACGCGCTACTTTGAGAATGCGATCGCTCGCTCGTGCCGATAAGCCTAATTTGCGAATGGCCGCTTCGAGTAAGTTGCGGGAGGTATCATCCAACGGACACCAGTGGCGCAGGTGATTGCTCTGCATCTGAGCATTGCAACGCAAACCCGTTTCTGATTTGAAGCGGTGACGGGCGCGATCGCGTGCGGATTGTACCCGTTCTCGTACTGGTGCCGACTCCTCACCCGTGGGTTGTCGCGTAATCTCCTCTGGCTTTAAGCGATTCACGGCAACTTGCAGATCGATCCGATCCATCAACGGCCCCGAAAGCTTAGCCCAATAGTGTTCTCGTTGTCGAGGCGAACAGGTGCAAGCTTGAATCGTATCGCCGAAGTAGCCGCAAGGACAGGGATTAGTACTTGCCACAAGGGTAAATTGTGCCGGAAACCTCACAGATTGACGGGTGCGAGAAATCGTCACATAGCCATCTTCAAGCGGTTGACGTAAAAATTCCAATACGTCCCGCTTGAACTCGGTCAACTCATCCAAAAATAGAACCCCTCGATGCGCGAGGGAAATTTCCCCAGGCCGAGGAAAGCTACCACCACCGACAAGGGAGGGACCAGAGGCCGAGTGATGCGGACTGCGATAAGGGCGTTCGCTCAGCAGTGACCCTTTATCTTTAAGTAATCCAGCAACGGAATGGATTTGAGTCACTTCAAGAGCTTCTTCAAAACTCAGTGGTGGTAAAATTCCAGGCAATCGCCTAGCTAACATCGTCTTCCCGCTACCTGGCGGCCCGACAAAAATCAAATTATGTCCTCCAGCCGCCGCAATTTCCAACGCTCGACGAGCATGAGCCTGACCTTTGACATCTTTTAAGTCTGGCCCATTCATCTGAGAGGTTCGCAATTCTTGCAAACCGTCCATTTGCACGGGTGAGTAACGCTCTGGCTTGTTCAAAAAGTCGGCGACTTGCGACAAATCCTGGAACCCATAAACCGCTAACCCTTGTACAACTGCGGCTTCCCGCGCATTGCCAAGAGGTACCACCAAACCCGCAATTCCCAGTTGCTTTGCCGCTGCCGCGATCGGCAATACACCAGCGATTGAGCGCAAATTCCCATCAAGAGAAACTTCTCCTAAAAAGAGATAATCTCCCAACAACTGGGCGTCTACTTGCTCAGACGCCGCCATGATTCCCACACTGATGGGTAGATCGAAGCTTGGACCTTCTTTTCGCAAGTCAGCGGGTGTCAAGTTAATCACAATCTTCCGCATAGGAAAGGCAAAACCAGCATTCTTGAGTGCTGCCTTCACCCGTTCTCGCGATTCCTGAACCGCCGTATCCGGCAATCCAACTACCACAATTCCCGGCAACCCACCTGAAACATCCACTTCAACTCCCACCTTCACAGCATCAATCCCGACAATTGAAGCACTCCAAACTCTGGCAAGCATATCCCGCAACCTGACACATCAGCGCGAGTATAGTGTTTGCCCTCTTGAGGACTTAACCGGGAAAGTACCGAAATCGAGCGTCAGACTTCTCGATGAACTCAGGGTAAATTCGGTCAGTGGCAAAAGATTGATGGTCTTAGCTTCGGCAACCCCTGTACTGATCTAGTTTTTTCTCAGGCACCTACCCCTTAGAATGGCACCTAAGCTGAATAGCACTGACTGAGGAAGTCTCATACCTCACCAGTCAACCCTTGTGCGGGGGGTCTGGGGGCAATCCCCCAATCTTGGTTTTTCCGAGCAACGACTACTTTTCGCTTAAGTCAGTGTCATTCCACCTCAGCTGTATCACTAGCTCCGTCAACACCAGAATTAGCATGAGTGAAACCATCTTCAGCAAAATTATCCGCAAGGAAATACCTGCAAACATCGTTTATGAAGACGACTTAACAATTGCCTTCACAGACGTTAACCCTCAAGCCCCCGTTCACATTCTCCTAATTCCAAAAAAACCGATTCCTCAGCTATCATCTGCCCAACCCGAAGACCATGCCCTGATGGGACACCTCCTCTTAACTGCTAAGCGGGTTGCTGAGCAAGCGGGTCTAGAGAACGGGTATCGCCTTGTCATCAACAACGGTGATGATGGCGGTCAAACCGTCTACCACCTGCATTTACACATCTTGGGCGGTCGTCACATGAAGTGGCCTCCAGGTTAACACTCCTTTGCAAATCTAAAATTTCTTTGAAGAACTTTACAAAACTCAATACATGGGTTAATGTAAGTATTAACGGGCAAACAAAAGCCCGCTGAACCTTGAAAATCAAGCAATCATAAAAAAATGACAACCACATTACAGCGTAGTCAAAGCGCGTCCGTGTGGGAACGGTTCTGCAACTGGGTCACCAGCACCGAAAACCGCCTGTATGTAGGCTGGTTCGGCGTGTTGATGATTCCTACCCTGCTAGCCGCCACCACCTGCTTCATCATCGCCTTCATCGCTGCTCCTCCAGTGGACATCGATGGCATCCGCGAACCCGTTGCCGGTTCATTACTCTACGGAAACAACATCATCTCTGGTGCAGTTGTTCCCTCTTCCAACGCTATCGGCTTGCACTTCTACCCCATCTGGGAAGCAGCTTCCCTCGATGAGTGGTTGTACAACGGTGGTCCTTACCAGCTAGTAATCTTCCACTTCCTGATCGGCGTATTCTGCTACATGGGTCGTGAGTGGGAACTATCCTACCGTCTAGGTATGCGTCCTTGGATTGCCGTAGCTTACAGCGCACCTGTAGCTGCTGCAACCGCCGTGTTCTTGATTTACCCCATCGGACAAGGTTCTTTCTCTGATGGCATGCCTCTGGGCATCAGTGGAACATTCAACTTCATGTTCGTGTTCCAAGCTGAGCACAACATCCTGATGCACCCCTTCCACCAACTCGGTGTGGCTGGTGTATTCGGTGGTTCACTGTTCTCTGCGATGCACGGT
>DATNPT010000066.1:0-8567 GCA_036703075.1 Chroococcales cyanobacterium | reverse complement strand
CCTTCTCTTTTTACTGAGCATTGCTCAAGGACAGTGTTCTTGAGCTAATTTGTCATCAATTTCTACTCCGAAATGTCACTGCAAGTGCGTTTCGCTCTACTCAGCGCAGCTGAGTCAGAGCGTCTTAGTCTAAATACCAATAATGAGAGCAATGCCAAATATCTGTGTTAAGCTGACGTGTTACACGTTCCTTTCCTACTCGATCGAGCCACTTTTCCCCAGTGCCTTGGCTTTGCCTCGTCTGAACCCCTGACCTCCAACACCACGCCAAACTTTTTGCAAATCTTATCTTTCGCAGCCATTTTCCCCCAATGATTCCCCAGTATTTCCACACAGGTCTTTAACTTTTCCCCAATTTTCCCCTGGTTTTCCACAGGCAAAAACGACAGGATCGTCTCTTCCCGCCCGACTGGGGATTTCCCAAGCCAAGTATCTAGAGGTGAGGAAGGGCTGAGTTATCGTTAAGATATGTAACGGGGATCGCTGTCAAACACTGATTCTTTCGTAGAGATTTCTTAAGTTTCAGAAGGGTTGTAATAGTTTGCAACATTGACAACCCTACCCCCTCTCAGTCGAAAATGGTGCGACCAGCCCTTAAAGTTTTGATTTGAAAAAAGCCCAAAGGCAGAAGTGGGTGCTTTTTCCAACTTCAGTTGTCGCAAGCTTTCAGCTCATTAGCCGATGCGAACAGGTGCTGAAAGCAAGCTTGCTTGTCCCAACCCGCCATGAATCGAGAGGTAAGTTATGAACGCAAATGTTAGCATCCTTGCTGAAATCCCTGAAGACCTGCATGAGTCCCTCAAACGTTATTTGGAGGCCCATCCGACTTGGGACCAAGATCGGGTCTTTGCAGCAGCGCTGTCGCTGTTTTTGTTGCAAAATGGTAATGGTAAGATGCCAGAGACATCTCCGAGCTATCGCGCCTGCGCTCGTGTCTATTTAGAATCTCTGTTTCAGTATCCAGCCTGAGTCAGAAACTCAGAACTCTCCTTCAGGTGTTCCTGACTGCCTGGAAAGAGCGATGTGAGTGTAGTTAGCGATACTTCTGCTCGTTATTACTTTGCCTATTATTCTGAGCCAGACGAATATTGAGTTATCCGTACTTCCCAAATCCAAGTTGACGGAAGTGCGGATTATTTTTACAATTGTTCGTTCTGTTGGGATAAAACTGATCCAGCGTGGCTCGCTCTCAGGGTTGTGGAGCGGGTGCTGCCGACAGTCCTTGTTAACGCAAGAAGTAAACCTCACTTCCGGCATTGTCCGGGTTTGTATCACTGCTATGAAGCAGTTAGTGATACTGCCGAACTATGTCCACATCGGTCTGTAGTGATAGGAACTATGACAGAAACTGCCTCACCAACTACTTTGGTTATTCCTCAGCTGATTGTCGGTTTGGGGAATCCAGAACCGAAGTATGACAAAACCCGACACAATATTGGTTTTGATGTCCTTGATGCCCTGGCACGTCGGATGCAAGTGTCTTGGAGTGAAAATCGCCGCTTCCATGCGTTGTGTGGAGAAGGACGCGCTCCTAATGGAGATAAACTTCGACTCCTCAAGCCGCTTACCTATATGAATCGCTCTGGGCAGGCTATTCGTTCTGCCATAGATTGGTATAAGCTGCCACCGGAATCAGTACTGATTGTTTATGACGATATGGATTTACCAGTGGGGCGTCTGCGGTTGCGCCTTTCTGGTTCAGCGGGCGGACACAATGGGATGAAGTCCGCAATAGCGCATCTCGGTACGCAAAATTTTCCTCGGCTGCGGATTGGTATCGGCAAGTCTGATGCGGACAAAGACACGGTTTCTCATGTCCTAGGAAAATTTTCTCCCAACGAAACTCAGTTGATGTCTGAAGTGCTTCAACTTGCTGTTGATTCTGTGGAATTCAGTTTGAAGCAAGGAGTGCAAAAAGCAATGAGTCTCTACAACAGTCGGACAGTGGAGAGTACTAATTCTTTAGGTTGAAGGCATAAAAAATTATGAATTGTGAAGTGTGAATGATGAAATTAGTTGGTGATTTTTCATCCTTCATCAATTACATAATTTATGGTTTATGCCTTTTTATCTTTGGCATTTTATTAACTTATGGAGTAGTGAAGTAACAATATCTGTCATCACATAATCTGATTCAAGCAGGAAAGGTCGGCGGCCCCAAAGTGGACGCTCAGAGCGATGTTCAGGTTTTCTAGCGAGGTGATTAACCACGGTACACCATCTCTGGTATAAGACTCGTAGTGGTTGAATAAAATGGCAAATCGCTTTTCTAAATAGGGCTTGACCTTACGGCATAGCAGGACAATCTTGAGCAACAACCCAATAGTGAGAGTTGCACCGAGGTTAGTAATCAGATCGACAAAAATGAAGTGATTGGGTCGCTGGGGACTCTCTACCACTAAAAAGTTTAATAACTGACTACAGGTGCGTACTAGCAGGAACTCAGTTGGCTTGTGAGAATCACAGATCGGCAGAGTGCCTTTCAAGTGATTGTAGAGGCGATCGTTAAACTGACGTTTGCCAAAGGCTGGGTCAATCGATGACGTTAGATACTCGTACAACTCATCCTTAAAAGCCCGATAGGACGTTGTCTGGCTAGTATGGGTGAGGAAGCTCTGAGCCACATCTCGATAGGTGTCGGAACCTTGTACTTTGCCGACAAACTGCTTGAGGGCAGCAGCTAATTCGCGATCGCTTAAGAGGGTAGGATTTTTTACGGGCTGGATAATTCGATCTGCGGCGTCCTTAGATTGCGAGCGCAGGGCTTGAGCACGTCGCACCTGATAAGTGACATACTGCGACAAATCCACTTCAAAGCGCCGCTGAACCCGAGATTGAATCTGCCGAACAGTTTGCTGATGCTCGTAACTGCTGTCTTCACTGAGGAGGCAATGTTCGTACAAGTAGGGATACCGTTGAATCAGGCTTCCCACTTCCTTAGAACTGTTGACTTCTGCGGTTTCACTGACTACCCGAGATAAGCGCTGCAAGGTGAGATATTGCTCCGTCTCGGTGAAAAGCTGCACTAGCTGACGCAGACGTCTCGCACCGCGAGACTGAACTCTCATCGGATCGGGTGGATTTTCAAACAGGGCTACCAACTCAGGGATTGCTCCTTGCAGTTGAGGTTGTAGCTGCCAGCGATTGATGAGAATGTGGCAACACCGATTGAGGACAAACTTAAATTCTTGTTCAGCCTGCTTGCTCATGGCCACTTTCTCTAAGGCTAACCAGATTTGCGGATCGGCATATCTGGCTCCATCGAGAAAAAGGCGCTGGAATCGTTCAATGAGTTGATGCGGCAACTCAACCTGTACGCAGTAGAGTAGATGGTCGTACAGTTGTTGTTCTTCTCTTGTCGTGTGCCTGATGTCAAAGTCTGCCCAAGTTGTCATTTCAGTGAGCCCTCCTACGTGAGACGCTAGGCCCAATTAAACGATTTTGCCCGAAACATTTAAGTCCAAATTGAACTAGCTTTTTGCGCGAACCTTGAAAATTTAGGTGCATCATGATAATCACCCCGATCGAGAGGGTACACATAATGACTTACTAAACTTCGACAGGCTATTCCAATTAAAAGCATATCTTGACCAACTCTTTACCGAGATCCGCAAATATGCGGCAAAATTGTAAAGATTCGATTAACGAACACGCTTAACCTCTCTAAATTATGCATTACAAAACTTTACTCCAGCAAAACATATCTTTGTCAAATTTGGACAGGTAGACTTATGCCTTGTCAACTTTCTGTCACTCAACTGGTTGACATTCTTGCCGCAACACCAGTAAACATACCCAATGACATTACTGAGACACTCTCTACAGGAATTACGACTGATACCCGTAGCCTCCAACCCGGTCATATATTTTTGGCCTTGCGCGGCGAAACGTTTGATGGTCATGATTTTGCCAGGGTAGCTGTAGAGAAAGGCGCGATCGCAGCGATCGTGGATCGTCGCGGAACTTCCCAACTCGATGGCATTCCCCAACTTCAGGTAGATGACACGCTCCAAGCCTACCAACAAATTGCTCGGTGGTGGCGCGATCGCTTCAATATTCCTGTCATTGCCGTAACTGGGTCTGTCGGGAAAACTACAACTAAAGAGTTAATTGCGGCTGTTTTGTCAACTCAAGGCAACGTTTTAAAAAGCCAAGCCAATTACAATAATGAAATCGGCGTACCAAAAACCTTGCTGGAATTGAAACCAGAGCATGATTATGCCGTAATCGAAATGGGGATGCGTGGTCCCGGACAGATTGCACTGCTCAGTCAGATTGCGCGTCCGACCGCGAGCGTAATTACGAATGTGGGTACAGCTCATATTGGCTTGTTAGGTTCCGAAGATGCGATCGCCCAAGCCAAGTGCGAGTTGTTAGCCGAAATGCCTGCTACAGGAGTCGCGATACTCAATCACGATAATCAACGATTAGTTAACACGGCGGCAACCGTTTGGCAAGGACAGACCTTGACCTATGGACTAGAGGGAGGCGACCTACACGGACGCCTCATTAGTCCCCAAACGCTCGAAGTAGGAGGCATGCAGTTTCCGCTACCTCTAGTCGGTCGCCACAACGCCCTCAACTATCTAGCGGCACTCGCTGTCGCTAAACATCTTGGGATGGACTGGGAACCCCTGACCAAGGGTTTAGCAGTTGAAATGCCAGCGGGGCGATCGCAACGTTATGAGTCACCTAACGATATCGTGATTCTTGATGAAACCTATAATGCTGGACTAGAATCCACGCTCGCAGCACTACATTTATTGGCTCAGACTCCAGGTAAGCGGCATATTGCAGTGCTAGGAACGATGAAGGAATTGGGAGAGCGATCGCCTGAATTTCATCGGCAAGTTGGCAATACAGCGCGACAACTCAATCTCGATGCCTTGCTCGTTCTAATTGATGACCCACAAGCTCAAGCCATTGCCGATGGCGCTGTTCCTCTGCCAGCAGAATGTTTTTCAAACCATGACGATCTAGTTACGCGTCTGAAGGAATTGGTGCGAGCGGGCGATCGCATACTATTCAAAGCCTCGCGCTCTGTTGGTCTGGATCGAGTTGTCAATCGATTTCGAGCGGAAATTTCTGGCTAAAACATCCTGTTGGGATATACCTCTATAGCGGTTCTTAGTGGGAGCATGTCATCTTTGTACGCCCTCACCTCCAGCGCCCTCTCCCCATACTGGGCGAGGGGGAGTAAAACTCCTGCTGTAAACACACCTAATAACCACTATCCACTAACGACTAACCCCTGACTTGCCTGTTTCACTTGTCCCTGACAGTAAATTCTATTTCTAGCATTAAGCGGTCTTTACTAGCGGGAGGATTTGCTTTTTGCAAGCAACGTGTATCTGCCACAAATCCGAAACCAGCTTTACCGCAGATAGGAAGTATATTCTGATAGCCGTAGTACTGAGTGATTTGTTGGTAGGTGAATCCTCGACGTAGAAACAGATATGACAACTTTTTTTTAATGTGACTCCCCCGAACGAATACATGAGGACTACTACACAGATTCACATCTGTTAAATAGAAGAAAAACGTTATACCTCGACAGCCATTCCGGTTATCGTAAAACATCTGAGCTGCTCGACGGCGCTCGTAGAGAGTTGATTCTTCAGCAAACTTCCACCACAGATGAGGTTTTTTCTGAACAGAATTAGTGCCTAGATACGTAGTAACAATTTCTAAGAGTTTTGGATCGTTCTCAATCTTGTGGATGACTGGATTGAGTAAAGCGCTTTCATCATAAATTCCCTTAACAAAGACTTCTCCATACTTCGTTTGGGCTTCTGCTTTTTCAGAATAATAAAAGCTTCGATCGTTTTTGCGATCGCCATAGCAAGGGAACTTCCTGGTTAAAGAAACAATTTCCCGAACGATATCTGGAGGTAGGTTTATCCCCAAGGCAAAGCCATCTTTTTTTAAGGAACCAATACTCTCAATTAGATTCAGCTCTCTAAAGATAGAATTACTGCTATTGAAAGTTTGCTGAATCTGAGAATTGTGTTGCCAGAAAAAGACAGGAGGGCGACGCGATGATTGAAATTTCCCATCTGTTTGCTTAAAAATACTGGGAAACTCAGACAGGGTTGTCTGAAGCTCTTGAAAAGAGCTAATAAATGCTTTGATAACTAGCATTATTTTTGGATATATCGTTCAATCCGTTAATTTTTCCAGCAGGAATCAGAATTTAATGCTGCTGGAGTTGGTATAGGTCTGCAATTGGATTGATGCACCGATACACCCTCGGTGTAGATTGCCGAGAAGATACTTTACTTCTATTAATCTTATCGAAAAATTTAGATTGACGAGAAATGTTTATTATGAAGTGGCAACTCTTCAATATAACTGATTGAATTCCATACTAGCAATCTCGTTAGACTAAAATGAACGACTAAACAGGCTTTTACCAAGTCTTGATAATTGACTCGTTTATCAAGAGAGTTGTAAAAATTCTATGAAGATTGAGCGGAGCGATCGCTTAGTACTGACTTTTCGGGATGTCGAGCGCGCCTGTGAATTTTATTCGCGTGTTTTCGGTACCCTTCGTTTATTTTAGAGAGAAATGAGTTCTGGCAGACTAATAGAGTCTGGAACTTGCTCTTTGTCCTCGATGGCAAGATTGTCAGAGAGTCCTTTAGGCCAAATATGGAACCCTCCTCGGCAATAGGGAGCAATTTCCCAGTTACCCCAAATGCCGTTTTGATCGACATAGCCGTCGTAATAGACGATGTGGGTGGGATATCGTTTTTGCATGCAGCAGCGCAGTTGCTCCGTGTCATAATTGCCACGCCAGTTGAAGCGGCTAACACTATCAATCCCACTGCCGCTAACGATGCCATTTTTAAAGGTTAGGGCAAAAGACATCAGATGGCGGTGAGCATCGGGGCCGAGTTCATAAGTGTAAAAACCTTCCCACTCTCCGCTAGGAAATAGAGGATTTGTTTCGAGCTTTTCTTCATCTGTTACCAGGTTTTCTTCCTTGTCTTTCAATCGCCTACCTCCAGACAGGAAATTCGTTTTTTCCAAGGTAAGCGCTTTAACCCCACAGTGGCAAGGGGAGCGGGCAATCAGCGTGGAGTTTATAGGTAACGAGGCTATTCAGTTGGGAGGTATGCCCCTACAGCGCGATCGCATTTTTCGTTAGTGTCACTTTAGACAACATAATAAAGAATCGAGTTCAGAAGCGATCGCTTTTTTCGGCTCGTACAGCCTTTTTCAACAATTGCCTTTCAGCACGAAACTATGTCTACCCAATACTCAACCAATCTCACCGTTCAAGAGGCACAAGAACTCCTTAAACCATTCAACTGCCTTGCCAGCAAAAGTGTGAACTCGGAATCGGAAAAAGCCTTGCTCCGGCAAGCCATCCTGTTGCTCGCTGAGCATTCAGATTACCAAATCTTAGGGATTTGCGCTGATACAGCAATTCAGGGCATATCAGCGCTCAAAACCTATTCTGAGGCTTTAGGCTATCAACCCAATCTCGATCTTGCATCAGTTGAGAGCTCAGTCTATATAAAATTCAACCCCAAGACCAGCCTGTGCTATCTTGAAGCCTATTCGGGGACTCATCGTGGAGTATTGGTGTCCTATCAATCCGCTGACGAAGGAGACATTAATGAAATGTACGGGCATTTGCCTCTCGATCTGTTTGAGTCAAACCAGTAAAGCCGACACACTGATACTCGAATAGTCAGGGAAAACAATCGCCAATCCCAGGAACCTACGGCATTACTTCAGCTACAGGCTTCGTCTGATATTGAGTTCCGTCTGTAGTCAGTTCAATAACTTGTAAGCGATATCCTCTATTCTTCACAATCTGCTTGGCTTTGGCTTGGGCTTGACTAGATGAGGCAAACTTAAGCGCTCCCCCTATATGAGGACACCAATCTAACCGTTCCATCCCTCCCAATAATTCCAATGCGGCTAAGTAGTTATTGCTTTTTGGTTCAAGCAGAGCGTATTTGACTTGAGATGGAGTGCTATGCGAAACGTCTTCAGGCTGGTGATGACGTTGTTGTTTGAGTTTTGCAGCACGACCCATAGAACCCTCAACAGTTTTGGAGAAAGTTTGGTAGCAGCTCGCTATGTAATTTGCATGCTACATCTAAGCTGAGGGTTCTGGGTCATCAGTCAAGGCTGCGGTCATGAATCTTAGTATTAGTTGCTAACACGTTACGGATTAGACCTTTTGCAAAAGTCAATTTTCGCCCCTCCACTCCCCCCTGCCCCTAATCCCCACAGGGGACCCCATGCCCCCCAATTTTGGGGGAAGAATGCATTCAAAGTCCCCCAGAATTGGGGAGCCAGATGCTCTACTTGGGGAGACCCCAAGTAGAGCATCTGGCGTGGATTTAGGGGGCATTCCAGGATTTATGCAAGAGGTTTATTGAACAGCGAAGATATCTACATTACCTAATGTCTGCTTGAGGAATTAATCTCTCTGCATCTAGAGAGAGCGGCTGAATCCCTAGGGTTTGGTAACATAGTTTCGGTATTCTAGAACACAGATTATATCAGGCAAAGCGCCGTTGGCTGAAGGGTTCGTTTGTAGAAAGCTT
>DATNPT010000061.1:0-5257 GCA_036703075.1 Chroococcales cyanobacterium | reverse complement strand
AGAAGGGCGAAGCATTCATGTATTTACTTCTCAATCGCTGGCTCGAATTTCTTGGCATGAATGCTTCGCCCCTACAGATGTACCGCATCCAATCGAGAAAGGCTATCGTTATGCCGCAGCTAGTTCGGGAATACTCGCAGGGCTAGCAATTTGCCGTCCAACAGCTTCTGCTATAGGTTGCAAGCTGCGAACCAACTCCACCATGTCATCTAAAGACAGTGCCTGACGCGCATCGGAAACGGATTTTTCGGGTTCTGGGTGACACTCGATGATTAATCCATCTGCGCCGCAAGCTATAGCTGCTTTTGCCATTGGTGCGACGAGTTCTCGGATTCCGACAGCATGAGAGGGGTCTACAATCACTGGCAAGTGAGTAATCTGCTTAAGTGCTGCTACTGCCCCTAAATCCAGGACGTTGCGGGTATAGTTATCGAAGCTGCGGATACCTCGTTCGCACAGTACGACCTGAGAGTTACCGTGGCTCATGATATATTCTGCTGCCATGACGAACTCTTCAATCGTGGCAGCTAGTCCTCGCTTTAGCAGTACTGGTTTTTTCGCTTCACCCAAGGCTTTGAGCAGATCGAAGTTTTGCATATTCCGGCTACCAACTTGAAGCATATCAGCATGACTTGCGATCGCTTCTATTTGACCAATCGACATCACTTCCGTCACAACCGGGATATCGTAGCGTTGACGCACCTCTGACAAAATCTCTAGTCCTTCCAGTCCCAATCCCTGGAACGAGTAGGGAGATGTCCGAGGTTTGAAAACACCACCACGCAGCGCTTGGACGGGTGCGCGTTGTAGTTCTTGGGCTACTGTCTCCATTTGCGATTGGCCTTCAACGGCACAGGGCCCACCAATAATTACAAGTTCCGTTCCACCGAAGACAACTCGTTCTGAGAGTTGGACTAAGGATGTCTGATTGGCGTGAGTAGCAAGTGTAAGTTTAGCGTTCAACATGGGATAACTCCTTTTGGGTTGAATTAAATGGAAAAGAAAAAACCCGGTTCCCTGTTGGGTTCCGGGTTGGAGATAGAAGTTTGCACGACTTTAACCTACCCGGAACTGTCTCTAGGCCACCAAAAGTAAAAGCCGTAAAACCAGCTACCAGGGTAGGGCGTCACAGATTGCGCCTGTGACTGATTTACCCCCATAAAACAAAAGACCGCAGCTCTTGTTGCTCTGCGGTCCACCGGGTTGGTTCCATCAGGAACTGTATTCACCACCGGTGAACCTCCCTAAACCAAAAATAAAAGTAATAGCTGTTACAACACATAGCTGGGGCGCTTGTAAGAATACTTGGTTAATTTGTGTAACTTGACCCAACCGTAGCAAGTCTAGTTAGGTCACGTCAATACCTTTTTGGGTGAAATTTGTCTACTGCTGTTTTTGGACAAACAGGACGCGATCGCACTTTGCCGACTACAATCGGAGCGACATGACTCTACTTTTGAGGTTACGCAAATCGGCATTTAAGTCGTAGGGTGGGCATCCCTTAGTCGAAACACTCTTCAACGGTTTCACTCCCCACTGATTTGTACAAACACCGTTCTTTTCCGAGGTCCATCCAAATCAAAAAACAAAACTGATTGCCAAGTTCCCAATGCTAATTGACCATCCACAACAGGCACCACCTCGCTGGTACTGAGCATCATCGCCATCAAGTGAGAGTGGGCGTTCATTGGTTCATCTTCAGGCACGTCTCTCAAGTGCAGGTCGTTATGCAAATATCTTTCTGCGGGAGGTGCTAATTTTTTCAAATATACTTTCACGTCTTCCAACAATCTTTCTTCATTCTCATTAATTGCTAATGCTGTCGTTGTGTGCCTGGAAAACACCAGAACTTGTCCATTCTTGATGCCGGTTTCCTGAAGTAGTTCCATGAGTTGAGGGGTAATGTTATAAATCCCGATGCCCTCATCCGTTTTTACGTCAATTACCTGATTGATTATCGGCATAGTTCCCTACAACAAGGCAGCTATTTTGCGGTGCTGACCAATCGCCTGTATCTTCTAGCTCCCAATCGATTCTGAGATAGGAGTTTTTGCGTATTGCTAAGTTAGGTTATTGCGAAAGTCCCTAGCGTAAAATTTATTATCTTTTTCTGTCAAGAGAGTCTGAAGGCTGTTAACCTTTTTCAATAAGGTTAGCCTCTGGCAACCATTACAAAATTTGTTGTGCGTTTTTAACATATTTTAACAAACTATGATAGAGCATTTCTCCGAAGAATGGCTTAATGAATGGTGCTACCTCAACGGCTGGACCGATCTATATATCGAACGTTCTCAATACTGGGCTTTCCCTCCAGGGGCAGTGATGCCGGAGCCGATTCCTCCCAAAGCTCTCCGGTTGATTAAAGCAGAAAAAGGATTGAGCGGATCGGAAAAAGGCTGGTCAATTGCCGCCGTCATAGTAGCTTTCATCGCTGCTAGCGTGAGCTTTTTCTTGAAGTGTCCGATGCCGATGATATTTGCGTTTGCATTTTGTGCGATCGTAGTGGCGTTGCTAGAAGTTGAGGATATTTAGAGGATTTTCAAAAAAGAATCTCTGTCTGTTGTAGGGACACGGCATCATTAACCGGCAAGATATGACGAGATGATGCCTTTTTCTTTAATGGTTGAGTGTTCGCGGTACCTGTGCGCCAAGGGTAACGGCTCTTGCCAACATAAACAGGGATAGAGCTAACCACAAGACATGGCTACTCTTCAGTTGCCATGCGACTAATGCAACTGGAGCAAATCCAACGAGAGCAGCAATCAGAGTAGACCATCGGAGAATACGACCTTCGGTTAAACCCAGGAAGTACCCGTCTAGCATATAAGCAATAGAACCAAAGCCAAGTACTGGCAGTAACCATCCCACGTAGCGGCTAATAGGGTCAATCACCTCGAAATGATTAGTCAAGAGCCGAAATAAAGCATCGGGAAATAGGTTAAATGCGATCGCAAAAACGAGTCCCAAGATTAAACTCGTTCCCCCCGAAACGCGCACCAAGAGAACTAACTTTTCGCTGGTTCCTCTACCTCGAAACATGCCAGCAAAGCTCTCTGTAGCGAAAGCAAGTCCATCGATAAAGTAAGCGGATAAGGTCACAGCCTGCAACAGTAATGTATTAGTGGCGAGGACGATAGTTCCTAAAGCTGAACTTAAGTTGGTGAAAAAGGCAAAAGTCGAGACAAGCGCGAAGGTGCGTATCAAAATGTCTGCATTTAGGACAAAGGCGGCTTTTAGCGCTTCCCGGTCTAGAATTTGATTAGCGATCGCTTTTACCGAATTCAACCAGCGTTCTTGGTAAATCAGAAGCATGCCAGCCAGCAACATCAGGTACTGACTTACTGCCGTAGCGATACCTGCTCCTGCACCTTCCCATCCCCATCGAACAATAAACAGGTAATCCAGCACTACATTCGCACCGTTCCCGATAACCGACAAGAGCAAAACCTTGCCACCTTGTTCGCGCCCCAAAAACCAACCAATTAGCACGAAGTTGAGAAGAGTCGCAGGAGCGCCCCAAATTAAAGCATTGTAGTAGGATCGACCCGCACTTTTGACTTCAGGAGCAGCACTTAACAAGGTAAACCCAAGCTCTCGGAGTGGTTGTTGTAACAAAAGAATGCTCAAGCCAATACCTAGGGCGATTAAACCATTTCGCAAAAGCGCGAGCAAAACTGTATCGGAGTCAGAACGTCCTACCGCTTGGGCTGTAGTTCCAGTAGTCCCCATGCGTAAGAAGCCAAACGTCCAGTAGATGTAGTTGAAGAGGACGGTAGCTAGAGCAACCCCAGCAAGGTGACGAATCTCAGCCAAGTGTCCCAGGAAGGCGACATCGACTAAACCCGCGAGGGGTACCATCAAATTGGAGAGAATGTTGACGCTCGCTAGTTGAAAGAAGCGACGATAAAAATCTTGTGGGTTAGGCTGAGAGCTTGTAGGTAAAGCCATTTGTTTGAGACGTAGACGCGTAGCGGCTTGCCGTAGGCTACCACTCCAGGCGCTCCAGGACGCTTCGTTGTGAATTCTATTGTCAGGATTTTCGCGCGGCTAAGAGTGCAGGTAGTCCACAACACCAACACGCAGAGCAATCCGCTGATACTTTGTTGCATCGTAGGGTGTACCTGTATGCATGACTTGGGAGTTATCCCAAAAGACAATATCTCCAGGTTGCCAAATATGGGAATAAACTGGGGTACAGTCCAAAATCGTCCTAAACAAGTCTTGCCAATACTGTTTGGCTTCTTCGGGTTTCTCCTCTAGCCCCTTGAGCATCGAAGTATCTGAACCCAAATATAATCCTTTGCGCCCAGTTACTTTGTGAGTGGAGACAATCGGATGTAATTTCCTGGGAATCTCCACGTCTGACTGCGGGGGGAAAGGTGACAGGTGATACATCCAGCATTGCTCTAATTGCAGCCGATGTTGGCGATCGAGCTTGTGGTAGGCTTCCACCATGTCAAGAAATTCAGTGGTATGAGGTCGTCCGTCCGTTCCTTCGGGAGGGATTTCCACGCCATAAAGCATCACCACATATAGGGCATTCATATCCAGTCCCTCGGTTTTGGGGAGGTGGTCTTTATCGTGATGCCATTGCCAAGCAATTTTGCCCACGACCTCCTGAGACAACCCTTTAGGATTCCCTAAAATGGCGACGCCAGGACTTTGTAAGTCTGGATTAATCTCGGGGTCTAGAGGTCTGGGGCGACGACCGAGGGTGGTGTCACCAAATGTCTGTATAGCAAAGTCCTTCAATTGGGTTGCTGTCAGCTTTTGCTTTCTGACAACAATAACTCCGTGTTCCCAAAGAGATTGCTTCAATTCCTGGGCTTGTTGGTCTGTGAGATGGGCAAGGTTACAATCTTGTAGGACTTCCTTGCCCAGTCGTGAATGCTGCTGTACTGTCAACATTTGATTCACCTCAGTTAGGACATTAGATTTTGCTGTAAAGGGAATAGGGAACGGGGAACAGGCAACAGAAAAACGTCCTAACCCTTGTAACGACTGCTATATGTTTTGCCCTAACTTATATCATCACGCTGGAGAAGTCAGTTGGCAAAAATATTAAAAAATATTATTTTAGATGTCGCACTAAAACCTAAAATCCATTACTATCTTTTAGATTAATTCAAAATAAACAAATTTTAAATGGATTTTATGAGAAGACTATGTTTGATTTTCCCCTTAGCTATTCTAGCTTTTGGCAGTGTAGTTGTTAACAGCCAAGAAAATTCCTCACCCAATACTTACACTCAGTCTG
>DATNPT010000057.1:0-5393 GCA_036703075.1 Chroococcales cyanobacterium | reverse complement strand
TCATCTGGCAACTGAGCAATTGTCTCATTATCAAAGTAGTGCTCAAACTGATTAAGAATCATCTGAGCACGTCGTAATGGTTCTGGGTTTTCGGTAATCTGCCGAGTCAGTCGAATCCACTGCCGTCGAATCAAATACGCTCGCTGCCGCTCGTCTGCTGATTCATGATGAAGTAACGAAAGATTGCCCACGGGTAGCACTCGCTGACAATCTAGATCGAAAAGACCTCCTACCGCCGAACCGGGTCCTGCAAATTCGGCATGGTAGGGCTTGTAGAGAATTATTCCATTACGACGCCTAGCATTCACAATCAGCAGCTCTTTATTATGCAACTGCTTGAGAATTCTCGATCCCTGTGAGTCTTGAATCCGATCGTTGCAGGAGTTCAAGCTTTCCTGATTCATGCCACTATAGCCTTGAGAGTTGGCGAAACCTGTACGGCGGGCAAGCACCTCCTCTTCGTAAAGAGCTGTCTGGCAACGCTGTTTATGTTCGCTATCCATCTCAACTCGTATTGCGTGATGTTGCAGAGCAAGAACGCACCCAGACCAAAAGCATGGCTGGTAAACTTAATTAATTGAAGTTTTTGAGGATGCACAAGAAGAGAGAATCAGTCTACCATCTGTAATTTCAATGACCACTACAAACTTTACTCAGATTTAGTATCATTCGTTGCGCGTCAGACCGGTAACTCCATTTTAGGGCATGCTGACTGGGTCTAGGACAGATTCGCTTAAGAGAATCGTGAGATGTCTCTCAGCACAGGTTTGAGCGGGATAGCACAGGCTTACTATCCTAGCGAGTAGCATTCATCAGGTTGGTTATGTCCGAACGGGTGTGGTCACGCACCAGTTGGTGATGTCGGTGAAAATCTCTCCCCGTCTCCGTGCTAGTCTCAGCCTACGACTGATGACCACACCCTGTCCGAACCCACAGTCGTCCTCAAGCGTTAAGCCGCAGAGGTCAAGCGTTTGTGCAAGAACAGGCGTCTGGGATGCCCAAACAGCCAACCACTGTAGTTCGGTTCGGCTTGGTGTAGTTGATATCCAGCTTTTAGATATAACTGCCGTGCCTGATGGTTATTTTCCAGAACGTGCAGGTAGATGTCAGAAAAACCCCATTCTATAGCAGTTCGTTCGCAGGCTAGGAGTAATTGTTTGGCTACTCCCTGCCGCCGACACGACTGACTAACGGCGAGGTTAGAGATGTAAGGATACTGAGAGCTACGTAGTTGCCAAGATGGGGGAGAGCGCAAGGCAATTTCCACCGTTCCTACCAGCTTCTCGCCAGAATTCGCGATCGCACCAACCCCAGGAACAGCGACGAGACAGACATAATGAGGCGAGGCCGAGCGCAACCGATTTCGCAAATCTTCGTAGATCCCCAATCGCAACATGGGGTAAACCCAACCCATCAGTCCGGTTCTAGAGTGAAAACTATCTGCCAAAACTTCTGCTAGGCTACTCAAATCCTGAACTTGAGCTGCACGAACCGTGAAGCCGGATGCACCAGCAGCAACAGTATCCTGACCAGCAGGGGCTGGTTTGTAGGGTGTCAAGAAAGAGAAACAGGGGTTCACTACCACAAATAGCTTGAGCAATAAATAATATGAAACTGGTCTATGGGAACAAAATATCAAAAAGTTACAAGTGCCAGTTTGAGAGCGAGCTGTTTCTTTCTTCGCTTTATCAATCAGGCAGACAGCAGGAGTGCGATCGCTTAACTAATTGTAGCGATTTACCTAGTACACACATAGCGACCCTGACTTTTGTATTCTAAGAGCTAATAGATCTATAGCAACAGGCGGAAAACCTCTTTCGAGCAACTCTAGGGAATGGTAGACCCTCTGCTACACATTTCTAGCCCCAAGAAGACTAGTATTGTACAAGTAGTGCATCGACTCACGGCAGACAAGCACAGTTAGGGAACACCAAACCGTTAGAGACTCAGATGGAGTGGGTAATCTTAGGGATTAAGCAGAGCAACAGCGCAAGTTTGCCGCCTCGCGTGTAAATATTGCATTACGCGCTTGTCTGTTGCTTGCCCAAGCCATCGTGTGGAGTCCAGCGTTCTGTTCGCTTTGACAAGACTGGTGCGAAGGAAATGTTCCTTATAGTAGAGTCTGGGGCTAGCGATCGCGTTGAGGCAGTCGGTGTTTCCCGGCAAGGTACAAGTCTAATTTTAAGTAAGGAGGAATACCCTTAACGTGAAAAAATAACAGACGACGGCAGGATTGTCTCTCACTTGATTATTTTTGTCGAAGATTACAGCTAACTTAGAAAACAAAAATTAAAATCGATTCGGGTGCACCACTAACCATGGAGACTCCAGCCGGACTAGTTCGGACTCAACGCTATGCTCAGCGCAAGCTAGCATCAAAAGTAGGATAGCAGCCTTAGCCCTGATTTCTTACTCCCGCAGCCATCCAGAGCAGGAAAAATTTGTGAATCAGTGGAGATTATTAATAGCCAACGCACCCTGGCAGCAGGAGAGCGGTGCATGAGATCCCAAGAGACGAGTAGGCCTAAACTTCTGGTTGTTGATGACGAACCAGATAATCTTGACCTGCTTTACCGAACCTTCCATCGAGAGTACACCGTCTTGAGGGCAGACAATGGACCTGCGGCCTTGGAGATTTTGGCGCATGAGGGCGATATAGCCGTAATTATCTCCGACCAGCGCATGCCCTTGATGAGCGGGACCGAATTCTTGAGTCTCACGGCGACTCAATATCCAGATATCATTCGGATTATCCTCACGGGGTACACCGATGTTGAAGACTTGGTCGAGGCAATCAATGCTGGGAAGGTCTTCAAGTTTGTCACCAAGCCTTGGAATGCCGATGAACTCAAGGCAGTGGTACGGCAAGCCATGGATACTCACAACGTGCTGAAGGTTCGCACGCGGGAGTTGTGTCGAGCGCTGCGTCGGGAAACGCTACTCAATACAGTTACTAATACGATTCGTAATGCCCAGTATGGCAGTAGTGGAGGTTCTCCCCTACAAGAAATCCTACAAAGAATTGTCGAAACGGTCGGTCATGTTCTAGAAGTTGATGTCTGCATTTTACGTCCCTTTCAGACCAATCGCTTAGCGGATGAATGGTTTGTCTATCAATGTCCAGAGAAAATTCAGGACAAACCAGGCTGGAAGGGAAAAACGCCTTACCCCTCACTGCTAGAGCAGACTGTTTGGGAAACCCGCAATGTCGAAGTAATCAACGATGTGCTGACGGACGAGCGTTTTAGTGGGGAAGATACAGAAATTCAACAGCGATCGATCGCTTATCAACAACTCGATATTCGTGCAACGCTGGTCGTCCCGCTGCTCATTGGCCCCCAGGAATTGATGGCGGTACTTGCCCTGCATCGGTTTGAGGAACCCTACATTTGGCAAGATGACGAAATTCAGTTGGTCGTCATGGTTGCCGACCAAGCCGCTTTAGCTCTGTCTCAAGCCCGCGCTTACGAGCAGGTTCGCGCCTTAGCTAAGCAGCAAGCCCTAGTCAACACGATCACAACGGCTATCCGCTCTAGCCTCGATCCCCAAGAGATTTTTACAGCCATTACTCAACAGTTAGGAAAAGCACTACAGGTTGATGGCTGTGCTCTTTCGTTGTGGAGAGAGGAAGATGAATTTGTCCAATGTGTTGGCTTGTATGACGGGACATCACACCAAGTAATGGGAGCTGAGTCCGCCGATCGCCATGAGTTGAACTCAGCCGTCGCTCGCTCCGTCAGTATTAGCTCAATCGCTCAGCAGCTACCCCAGTCTATTGTCCCCATCGCTGGTAATCCAGTGCTACAACGGTTGGTGGACACTCAACAGCCCGTGGCGATCGACGATTTAGCAGCCAATCCCAACATGAGTGGGTTTGACCTACCACTGCGTAAACCCGCCAGAGCGCTATTGGTGGTACCGTTGCTAGCGGATGGCAGTAGTATTAACGATGCAAGGCACCACTCCACAAACGGACAACAGACGCGAGGGATGGCTAGGATTATTGGCAGTATTACCCTGCGCCAAACCCATAGACCGCGTAAGTGGCTGCAATCGGAAATCGACCTCGCTCAAGCTGTGGCCTCTCAAGCCGCGATCGCTGTTCAACAATCGCGACTCTATCAGAAAACGCGACAACAAGCCGAACGGTTGCTGGAACTAGACCGGCAGAAAACGCAGTTTTTCCAAAATGTTTCCCACGAGTTCCGGACTCCTCTCACGCTAATGATTGGACCGTTGGAATCAGTAGTGGAGCAGCAACAAAGTTTACCCTACGAGCAAAGCGTCATTGCTCTACGCAACTCTCGGCGATTGTTGCGATTAGTCAACCAGCTGTTGGATTTACAACGGCTGGATGCCGGTCGCATGCAAGCGAGCTTTCGTCCTTGTAATTTGGTCGAATTTACCAGCCAAATTGTTGAAGTCTTTCGACCTTACTGCGAGAGAAAGAACATCAAGATCTCAACCCAGCTCAAGTCCTGCCCTCCGGTTTATTTGGATTTAGAAAAATTTGACAAGGTGCTTTATAACCTGCTGTCTAATGCCATGAAGTTTACCAGTACAGGTGGAAGTATTACCGTGTCTGTAGAACTGGCTGGCGACCACGTCCAACTGATGGTGATCGATACCGGCATTGGCATTCGTAAAGAACAAATCCCTCATTTATTTGAACGCTTCCGACAAGCTGAAGGGTCTGTTAACCGGAGTTATGAGGGAAGTGGTCTGGGGTTGGCATTGGTCAAAGAACTGGTAGAACTCCATGGCGGTCAAATTTCGGTCGAGTCGGTTTACTCAGAAGGAACGACCTTCACGCTTTGGCTGCAAACCGGAACCGCTCACTTGCCTCTAGAGCAAGTGCTGGAAGTCCCTACCGAAATTCAGTACAGCCGTGCGGCTGTAGAATTAGCGGACATGGATATCGAGTCTCCAGCGTCAGAAGACGGGGAAAGAGAGAGTACGGGTCAAGAGGAGAAGGGACAAGAACTCACGCCTACATTACCGCATCTTGTAGCTCCTTCCTCTTCATCTCAATCGCCAAGACCCAAGTCCCCAGCTCGAATCTTGGTCGTGGATGATAACCCCGATTTACGCGCTTACGTATCTCGCATTCTTAAGCAAGAAGGTTATCAAGTTTTGACAGCTCACAACGGGGATGAAGGGTTCCGTACTGTCCAACGAACTCGTCCTCAACTCATTGTGACCGACTTGATGATGCCTGTGGTATCGGGTCTAGACTTGATTCGCCTGATTCGCAATTCCGAAGAACACAAAGGGACGCCGATTGTCCTGCTGACAGCGAAAGCGGATGAAGCAACTCGAATTGAGGGAACCGAACAGGGAGCGGATGCTTATCTCTCCAAACCCTTTAACGATCGCGAATTGTTGGCAGAAGT
>DATNPT010000055.1:0-3199 GCA_036703075.1 Chroococcales cyanobacterium | reverse complement strand
CTCCGCCGAGGCACTCAGGAAGTGGTATTGATTGATTTTGGAATTGCGCGGGAGTTTACTGCCGAATCTAGTCAAACCCACACGAGTATGGTATCGGATGGCTATGCTCCGATCGAACAGTATTTAAGTAAGGTAAAGCGGACGCCAGCAACGGATGTCTACGGTTTGGCGGCAACACTCTATGCGCTATTGACGGCACATATACCCACCCCAGCCGTCATTCGCGATCGCCAACCGATGTCAGCCCCTCGCGAATTGCAACCGCAAATCAGTGCAGCCGTGAATCAAGCCGTTATGCGAGGCATGGCAGTAGAGGCACGTTACCGACCGGCTACGGTAGATGAGTGGCTGTCGCTGCTACCGGCTTCTCTGTTGGGGACGAGTAATGGTTCCAATACCGGATCGAGTCCTACCCAAACAGCAGTAACGATCCCGATCGATCCCCACCAACTGCCTCAATTAGCGGAAACGTCACTGCCTTCTGCTGAAGTGCCAATCTGGAAGAGATGGGGTGTTCCTGGGATTGTCATTGGGGTAGGTTTAGCGATCGCATCAGGCATACTCGCCTTTATGGCTGTCTGGAATCGCCCCAAACAACCTGAATCACCTTCCTTTACTAAGCCCCTTGTCTCACCGACTAGCGAACCTGTCGCCCTACCCACTACTGAACCGAGTGCTAGCGATAATGAGGAGACTCCACAAAAGCGTGCTGAACCCGTAGAGCAGAGTCGTCCTGCCGCAACCGTTCAGGAACCTGTGCGCCGCTCTTCTTCCTCCTCTTCTTCTAGAAGATCGTCACGCCGACGCTCCAGCACACGCGTCAATTCATCGCCTGCCCCGGTTGAGAATCCATCGTCTTCACCGCAACCCCAAGAAACTCAGCCTGCACCAGCAGGGGATTCGTCGTCGTCAGCCCCTAACCCAGCACCAACGTCTTCGCCAAATCAATCTCAAAAGCCATCTCAGCCACCAGCTCAAACTCAGGCACCTACTTCATCTGAGGCACCTCCACCCTCGCGATCGACTAGCGAATCGTTCGAGCAACCCAAGGCTCCCCCGCCCCCAGAAGCTGCAAGACCTAAGAAGAGCGAATCTGTTCCGGCTGAGGGTGAAAACCAGCAGAGCCAGTAATCAGCTAATCGGCTGCTGGCTGCACTAGTGCAGCGTGGCGGAAATAAGTATCCAGTTGAAAAAGGTTAATAACGTTTACTGTAAAATCTTTTTACCCTTCTGCCCTGGAGCCTCCTGCCTCCTTGCACTAGGTACGGTTATTTCCCCAAAATTTAGGGCTACCACCACTCCTCGAAGACCAACTTTTGTGGATCTAACTCAAACCATTGACTATAATAGGGAATATAAAACATGGGGCCTTAATGGTTTCGACGTGTTGGCGAAAGCCGCCCCGTGATACAGGTCGAGAGTGAGTCTCCTCTCGTAAATCAAAGGCTCAAACAAAAAGTAACTGCGAACAACATCGTTCCTTTTGCTCGTAAGCAAGCAACTGTTCTTGCCTAATAACCTCTAACAGGTTCGAGCGTCTATAGTTTGACTCCGTTAAGGACTATAGACCAACCCCCAACGGATGCTCTAGTAAGTCGCCTTTGGTCGCTTGCTAGCTAAGATATTACCAAAGTATCCCACCGTTCGGGATAATGAACGGTTCCCGCCCTGAGGGTCAGAAGGGCTAAGCCTGTGAATGAGCGGTAGGTCAATACCCAAGGCGGACACGGGTTCAATTCCCGTAGGCTCCACTTTAAATCCTTTTTGATACCACTTCCTACTTAAATAGAGGAAGTGGTTTTCAGTTTCTTGGGGAATGCAAAAATTGAAGAGCGAAAGCGAATGAGAGCTGAGACAGTCCAGTAGGTGTGTTAGCGTAGCGTAACGCACCACGAGCATTATAGATGTTGTAGATGTTGATGTTGTAGCTGTGTAAGTCCTGACCTCAGATTTTCATTCAAGCGAACTAACCAAAGAGAGCCTTTTCCCTAGGGCAAGAAATGAAAAATGAATAGCAGACAAAAGAGCTACAAGTACTGAAATTTTAATGCGCTGGGTAAGCGGCTCGCACAAAACCAATGTACATTCCCTTTCGGCACCTCGTGGTCGCCGGGCGTTTTCGCTCAGGTGGCATCTTGTGCTACTTGTGGTAGGGAGTTTACTCCCAGTTGTTCTGTTTGCGGTTGCTGTTGTTCATAGACTGTCGAGTCAGGAACAGGCAGCCTCAGAACGACGTGCACTTCTAGCCGCTCGTAACTTGTCGGAAACCGTAGAGCGGGAAATTTCAGGCACGGTTCGGACACTCCAGGCACTGGCGTCGTCTCAACAGCTTAACCAGGGAAACCTCAAGACCTTTCATAGCGAGGCAAAACGGGTGGCACAGACGCAAGCCACTTGGGTGTCTGTGATTCTCCTGTCACCCGATGGTCGCCAGCTTGTGAACACTAGACAACCGTTTGGTACGCGATTGCCTTCAGTAATCGAGCCAGAAAGTCTGCGGCGCGTTATCGAGACACGCCAGCCGACTGTAGGCAATCTCGGCCGTGGAAAGCTTGAGCCAAACCTGGTTGCCATCCCAGTTCGCATTCCGGTGATGCGTGACAACAAGCTACAGTACATTCTCACTGCTATCATTACCCAGAAGGCGCTGGCTAGGGTCGTGGATGAACAGGCAACCCTAGAGGGAGAATGGACGCGTACCGTTGTCGATGGTCAAGGGGTCGTCGTTGCTCGTACCCGTAATCCCGATCGCTTTGTCGGGAAACCAGGGACGCCATCGTTTTTGAAGCGAATTAGAGAGACACCTGAAGGAGTCTACCGCGATACTACCTTAGACGGGGTGAAGGTGTATGTTGCCTTCCATCGGATGAAGGGTTCGCGTTGGACTGTTGCTGTCACTGTACCTGTTGATGTCATCCAGGGACCCTCTCAACGAGCTATGTGGCTTGTGATTGGCTCTGGTTTGGCACTGCTTCTCGTGAGTGGTATCGGTGCAATCCTTCTTTCGCAACAGATTTCTCACAGCATCACCTTCGTTGCCCTGGCGGCAGAAGCATTAGCGAAAGGGGCGCGTCCCCAACTCCGGCCCTCATTCATTAAAGAAGTGGTCGTGTTAGGAAAAGCTCTAGAATCATCGGCTAACCTGCTGTCGCAGCGAGAGCGGGAGCGGACTGAAAACTTAGCGCGAGCTGAGATGGCT
>DATNPT010000053.1:0-11301 GCA_036703075.1 Chroococcales cyanobacterium | reverse complement strand
CAACGACATTACAGCCAGTTCCCAAGCTGGAGCCTCTGGTACTGTACAGCTCACTACCTTGGGCATCGACCCCAGCCGAGGTTTAGCCGCCTTACCTCTCAACTTTGTTGATGCCTCCGGGTTAGTCGGCGGACAGTGTTCAGCCAGAAACAGTGCCGACGGCGAACAGAGCCAATTTACCATTACAGGCCGGGGCGGATTGCCTCTCAACCCTACCGACCCCCTAGGACCAGATGCCGAACAGGTTCATTGGGTCAGCCTTGACTCGAAAGCGAACTGGGTATCCCTCAATCCCGAAACCGCCACCCAGATGCGTATCACTCCGTTTAATTCTGCCGCCAATCTGCGCCAACTCGCGCAATTCCCAGTCCTGTGTTACCAGTCTTGGTTGTCACCCACAACTAAAGCTCAGTAAGGTTAAATTTTATGGCGAAATTGCGTAATTTAGCTCAAATCGAGTGAGATCGATTTATAGCTGTAGCCACTTTCCTTAGGACGCTGCTTTCTTGAGAACTCTTTCGATGGCATCGCAGAATATGTCCTAACCTGACTGGCTATAGCTATAGATAACTCCCCAGCCCAAGCGATCGCCAATTATGTAGGAGAATAATTGATGAAACCTTCTACTTCTTCTTATCAAATCACAGTTGCGGCAGTCTTAGCCGCAGGGGTCTTGGGCGCAAGCGAACTCCCAACGATGGCCAACTCCAGATTGACCCCAGTTCAATACTCCTCCTCTAACCCTCAAGCAATCCTTGTTGCAGGTGGCTTGGGATTTAAGCTGAATAGAATTCGACCTTCTCTGTATCGTGTTGGTGGTTTTAATAGAAACTCTTGCCCAAATGTAGATATCACGGTTGTAGCACCACCCATCCGACCAGAGGAGCGCTCTCCAGGAAATGATGTAGCTGTTGATTCCACAACCTCAGCTCACCCTATGCTCTTTGTCAACATTCCCGCTGAACTTTCTGGCAAAACCGCTGAGTTTACCGTACAAAACGAGGCGAGTGACCAGGAGATTTATAAAACCACGTTTAACCTCACGGGTAAGTCAGGAATTGTAGGAATGCGAATTCCCGATACCGCGCCCCCCTTGGTAGTAGGTCAAAAGTACCTTTGGCAAGTTGCAGTTTACTGTAGCAACCCAGAGGAGAGCCTCAATGCTAGTAGCTGGATTGAGCGAGTCCCCCTAGATCGTACCCTTGCCACTCGGATCGATCGCGCAACGGCTCGCGAAAAACCTGCTCTCTATGCAGAAGCGGGAATCTGGCAGGACACGGTCTCAACCTTAGCCGAACTGCTCTATCGCAATCCTAACGACCAATCCTTAACCCAAGACTGGGCAAGTCTAATGCAATCGGCAAACTTGAACAATGTTGCTAACCAACCGATTGTACAAATCGCCGGACAATAAGCAGTGTTCGGTTTGAGATTGTACCGTTCGCGCCTTGTTTCGCGACTCGTCCCGCTCGTCACCTACCGTTAAACCCTAGTAGCGTTAAATTTCATGAATAAGTCGCGTAATCCATGTGAAATCGAGTGAGATCCATTTAGAACCTCAATCAACGACCATATCATCCCAAGCCAAGCGATCGCCAATTGTTAGGAGAATGATTTATGAACCCTTTTACTTCCTCGTCTCGGATAACATTCGCAGCTCTTTTAGCTACAGGGTTCTTAGGAACTAGCGGACTGCCAGTGACGGCTAGCTCTAGATTAACCTCAATGCAACATTCCTCCCCTAACCCGCAATCTATCCTTGTCGCCGGTCGCTTGGGATTTAAGCTGAACGTCCGCTCTTCTCGGTATCGAATTGGCGGTTTTTCCAGAGGGTCATGCCCACCTGTAGATATTACTGCCGTATCACCACCCACCCGACCAGAGGAACGCGCCCCAGGACAAGATGCAGCCGTTGACTCCACAACATCATCACATCCAACACTTTTTGTCAATATTCCCGCTGAACTTTCTGGCAAAACAGCCGAGTTGACCATACAGAACGAAGCGGGTGACCAGGAGCTTTACTCAACCAAGTTTAACCTAACGGGCAAACCTGGAATTGTAGGAATTCGCGTCGCCAATACCGCCTCACCTTTGGCGGTGGGTCAAAAGTACCTTTGGCAAGTTTCAGTTGCCTGTGATTCCGAAACCTCTGAGAACCGCCTCTATGCCAGCGGTTGGATTGAGCGAGTCCCTCTAGATAGTAGCCTCGCCACTCAAATTGAAAAGGCGACTCCTCACGAAAAGCTCGATCTGTTCGCCAAAGCAGGCATCTGGCAGGACACTTTGACAACCTTAGCAGAACTGCGCTACACCAATCCCAACGACCAAGATTTAGCCCAAGACTGGGCAAGTCTGATGCAAACCGTCAACCTGAACAACTTTGCCAACCAGCCGATTGTGCAAATTGCCGGGAAATAAGCCTATTGGCTTGTAGGTGCTAGTCCCAAGCCAAAGCGATCCGCTAATTGATGTAGGAGAACGATCCATGAAACCTTCTACTTCTGCTTATCGAATAACATGTGTGGCAGTCTTAGCTGTCGGTTTCTTGGGTACTAGCAAACTTCCCGCAACAGCTAGCTCTAAATTGACCTCCGTTCAACACCCTTCCCCTAGCCCTCAAGAACTATTAATTGCGGGTGAACTGCGATTTAAGCCTAAAATTCGACCTTCTCGATATCGAATGGGTGGTTTCTACGAAGGAGTTTGCTCCCCTGTAGATATCGCTGTTGTATCACCTGTATCACCACCCACCCAACCGGAGGAGCGTTCTCCAGGTAATGATGTAGCCGTTGACTCGACGGTATCGGCTCACCCCACACTTTTTGTCAACATTCCGGCTGAACTACCTTCCACGACAGATGAATTGGTTGTACAGAATGAAATGAGTGAGCAGGAGCTTTATGCAACCAAATTTAACCTAACCAATAAGCCAGGAATTGTAGGAATACGAATTCTCGATACCGCTCCCGCTCTTGAAGTAGGTCAAAAATACTTCTGGCAAGTTTCAATTCCTTGTAATCCTGACGATCCTACAGTCCGTATTGATGCTACTGGTTGGATTGAGCGAGTCCAATTAGACCCGACTCTAGCTAATCGGATCGAGCAAGCAACTCCTCGCAAAAAGCTCGCTCTCTATGCCGAAGCAGGAATCTGGCAAGACACCCTCTCAACCTTAGCTGAACTGCTCTATAGTAATCCAAACGACCAATCTTTAGCCCAAGACTGGGTAAGTCTGATGCAATCCGTCAATCTGAACGACTTGGCTAACCAGCCAATTGTGCAAATTACTGGGCAATAAGCATATTGGGTTTTAGATGCAAGTCCCAAGCCCAAGCGATCGCCAATTGTTAGGAGAATGATTTATGAACCCTTTTACTTCTTCTTATCGGATAACAGTTGCAGCCATCTTAGCTACAGGGTTCTTGGGTACTAGCGGACTACCAGCAACTGCCAGTTTTAGATTAATCTCAGTTAACCACCCCTTCCCTAGCTCTCAAGAACTCCTGATTGCAGGTCGATTGGGATTTAAGCTCAACGTCCGACCTTCTCTGTATCGAATTGGTGGTTTCACCAGAGGGTCTTGCTCCCGTGAAGATATTACAGTTATCTCGCCACCCACCCGACCGGAGGAGAGTTCTCCAAGACAAGATGTAGAGAGTGTTGCCGTTGACTCCACAGTATCGTCTCACCCTACGCTTTTTGTCAATATTCCGCCTGAAGTGTCTGCCACGACAGCCGAATTGCTCGTACAGAACGAAGCGGGCGATCGGGAGATTTATAACACTACGTTTAACCTAACAGGTAAGCCAGGAATTGTCGGAATACGAATTCCTCATACCGCTCCCCCTCTTGAAGTAGGTCAAAAATATCAGTGGCAATTTTCAGTACTCTGTGACCCCAAAGACCCTACAAACCGTCTCTCTACCAGTAGTTGGATTGAGCGAGTTTCTATAGACCCGACTCTAGCTAGTCGGATTGAGCGGGCAACTCCCCGCGAACGGCTTTCTCTCTATGCTGAAGCAGGAATCTGGCAGGACATGCTGTCAACATTAGCGGGACTGCTCTATACCAACCCGAACGACCAATCCTTAGCTCAAGATTGGGCAAGTTTGATGCAAACTGTCAACCTGAACAACTTTGCTAAGCAGCCTATCGTACAAATTGCTGGGCAATAGGGAATGGGTAATTGGTAATTAGAGAACAATGACAACTATAGCGGTTCCCACTTGAGTGGAATACACCCACTTCTGCCCTCTGCCTTCTGCCTTAAAACCAATAGCGCTGTATCTCATCCAAACGAGAACCGCTATAATAGCTGTTCACTGCTTAAAACGGAGAGTAATTTATAGAGAAGTAGAGTCCTCTCTCCTGCAATGAATTCCCACTTGACGAAACAGAGGTTAAGGGAATACCCCAGTCAAAACGAGCTGAGAAATTACCTTGTCGCCACAAAAGACCTAATCCCGTACTCGCTAAGGTATTGGGATCGGGATTGGTAATACCTCCGAGATTCCAACCCTTGCCCATCTCCACAAATGGTGCGATCTGCAAAACTCCGCCAATGTCCGGTATGCGTAGAATTGGCACGCGCAACTCAGCAGAGGCTAACCAGCCATTATCGGTCAGCAGCGTATCCTGACGATACCCTCGAATTGTACTTTGTCCTCCCAGACCGAACTGTTCCAACGGCACTAAAGGGCGATCGGCAAGCTGGATTTCACCCCGCAAGAGGAAGAGTGTATCTGGCCCTAGGCGACGCACCCACTGCCCTCTTCCCCGCCAGGAAAAGAAACGACTGTCTGGTGGAATAGGGTTGATGGTTGAGTTGAAGGCATTTAGCCCAAGGCTAAATTCAGATTGCAGGGCTAAAACGTAGTCTTGGCCCTGTTTCGTCCATTCCTGAGCAAATCGCAGCGCTGAAATCCGGGTGCGTCCCTCAGCATCAGCACCCACACCAGGAAATGGTTCGGCCAATCCCGTTAAGGCTTTTAGGAACTCACTTTCGCTTTCTCGTCGGGAGGCAGTTAAGCTCAATGCCAACTCTTCAGTGGGAGTGAGAATCACGGGTTGGCGGAGAGTCAGCTCGTAATAGCGAGATTCAGACTGGATATCAAGGAAATTGAAGGGCTGTTCGATCACCGAACTTGTAGTTCTGCCAGCACTAAAGCTGAGAGTTCCGTTCCGGCGATTAATGGGCAAGGTATAGCTGCCATCCCAGCCGTCACTGCCGCTCGTATGGCTGTAACCGAGAATTAAGCGATCGCCTAAACCGAGGAAGTTCCCCTGACTCACCTGTGCTCGCTGACGAATACTGCCCACACTAGGCGATCGTCCATTATCCACAGAAAACTGAATGTCTGAGGTATCGGCTTGAGTTAACTTAACATTTAATATACTCGTTCCCGTTCGGGTTCCCTTGCTAATCTCGGTTGAGATCGTCTCAATTAAAGGGTCGAGCTGCAAGAGCTGAACCGCCTCTAGCAAACGATTTAAATTCAGAGGCGTCGCTCCTCCAAGTTCAAGACGACTGCGGACATAGTCAAGATTGAGCGGACGATTCCCCGTAATAAACAACCGATCTGGCATCGGATTAGGGTCGAGCCAGTCACTCTTGGAGTAGAAAGGGTTTGCTAGAAGCGAGTTTGACCGATTGGGGTTGCGAGTGATGTTGATGTCTTCTAGACTGCCTTCAATGATTTGGATCGTGGCAATTCCATCACGCAGAGCATCCTGAGGAATGAAGGCTCCCGAGTTGATATAACCCCGATCGGTATAGTATTTCGTGATGGCTTCGCTCGCTTGCAGTAAGTCCCCTGGAGATAAGAGGCGATTGATGACTTGAGGGTCAATCTCAAGTCCTGAAGGTAATGGTTCTGGAGGTTTAGTAGGGGTAAGAGCCTGTGCCGCAATCAGTGCCAAGGTTTCAGGGCTAAAGATTGTGCTGCCAACTACATTAAACCGCTCTACAAAAATGTTTTCCGGTACAGCTTGCGGGACAGTTTTGGGTACTGATTCAGGTACGGGAGTTGGTGTGGAGACAACGGGTGGTACAGACGATTCAGCGGGTTCTTTGGGAGGTGGTGAAATGCGATCGCGTTGGACTTCTGGTGTGGGTTTAGCGACAGGAGGCGCAGATTGGGTTTCGGGGGGTAAAGGTTGGGGTTGCGGTTTGAATGCAGATTGTGGGGGGACAGATTCTGGAGGCGAAGGAATTGGTAGTGGTGGAACGAGCGGTTCTTCTTCGGGTAGAGGAAGAGGACGTTGTTCGGGCAACCGAGACGAGGGCGCGATCGCAACAGGGGTTGTTTGGCTAGCTTGAGAGGGTAAGGGTAAGCTGGCCTCCTGTGGTAATGGTAGCGATTGCACAGCGATCGGTGATGCTGAGGAGGGTGTTAGTAGGTCTGAAAAATCTAGTGTTGGCGGAGACGGTTGTGGTTTTGATGCAACAGCAGCACGATTTGGATGCGATCGGGTTTTGGAGGGTTGAATAGATTGACGCTTTTGAGCAGGAGCTTGAGGTGAAGAATGCGCTTGAGACGATGAGCTACCTTGCCGTGAAGAGCTGGCTTGAGGTGAAGAGTCAGTTTGCGGCGAAGAACGCGATCGAGGCAAAGAACGAGCTTGAGGTGAAGAGCCAGTTTGTGGCAACGTGAGAGGTTGCGGTGAAGTCAGCGCTTGCGGTAACGAAGGAGGACTGGATGAAGGCTGAGAGTTCTGGCTTACATTCGCTGTCTCTGTTCTCACAGGAGTCGGCTGGCTGACTTCCGATTTCTGCGTATCCTTCGGTGCTTGGTTTAAGTTAGGTTGAGACAATGTAACGATCCGAACAGGAGCTTCATTACCCATCTCCTCTTCCGATTCAGGCGTTGACTTTCTCAGGACACCCAACTCCGACCGAAAAACAGGTTGTGCTGTTATCAGCAAATAAGCACCGACTATTGCAGAAATGCCGAAAAGTTTCAGAAGCAAGGTGGTCAGTCCTGGCTTAAGCGAGGGCTGAATGCTTAGGACAAAAGATGCCATAGTCCCAACCGATAAACGTTGAAAAATCGATGCCGCTACCTCACGCAAGCCATTCGATTTAATCATGAAGCTAGCAGCGTTTGAAGCCCTATGCACCGCTTATAGATGAGATAATATCAGCATTTGAGCTTCATGTTGGCTTCTGTAACTAACCTACATTTTTCGGCAGTGGCGACTAGTCGTCTTGAGGATTCACCTTTTTCAGTGAAAAGAGAACTTCTAGCAATGTTGAGTTCGTGAACAACTGTTCACTGCTCACTGTTGAACTGCTCTAACCTGGTAAACGCAGCGTCGCTCCCCAGCAACGATATGCTCTGTTCTTTCAATAACTGCGTCTTGCCCCAAAACCGTCTGAAACACTTCTAGCTCTTGGCGACATAGTCCCATACAAGCCATTGCAGCAGCACAGATAGGACAGTGGTTTTCAATCAAGAGAAATGAGCCATCCTCTAACGATTGAATTTCAGCCATGTATCCTTCATCAGTACGTTGGGCCGCTAATGTGTCTAGTCGCTGCTCCAAAGAGGCATCAGGAGGCAGTTTCTCCCCATAGTCGGCAATTTGCTGGCAAGTTCTGATTTCAAGGAGGCGATCGAGTCCCTCTTCACCGAATGCTTGTTTCACGGAATCAAGCAGGCTGAGAGTCAACTCGGCATAACGCTCAGGAAAGAGATTATTGGCAGCAGGGGTTAACTGCCACAGTTTAGCAGGTCGCCCCATAGAACGCGACTCTTCCTGGTAAGTGACGAGTTGTTCCTCTTGCAAGGCGTACAAGTGCTGGCGCACTGCCATTGCTGTAACATTTAATCGGGAGGCTAAGGCTAGAGCGTCCATCGCTCCCTCCAGCTTTAGCAGTTTAAGAAGCGCACGTCGGGTACGGACAGTTGCTGATTTATTCGGTAATTCACTCTTCATAATTAACAATCTAAAGAAGAGTCTTTACAAAATCAAGTGCGATGCGTACCTTACTTTCTAATTTTTTTGTTTAAAAAACTAATATTGCTCAATTGAGTCAGCTACTACAATAAGCGACAATAGAATTAACTCGCTCATCTGCATTTTTTAAGAATCTCCAATTATCCTTAATTTTGCGAACTGGGATGTTCCCCTAAGAGGCTTGACGGAGAACTACAGCTACATTACGTTCACTTGTGGGATTGGTTGAGTATTATAGGTTTAGTCTTAGCAGGGGTAACGATTGCGGGGACGGCTTGCTACGACTTTACTTACCTGGGCTACTCAAGATTAGACTGATGAGCGTTCTACCTAAGAAGAGCCAAGCTACCCAAAACCCTATGTGGATAATAACTATTAACCAAAATACTACTTGGTAAGAACTCTTCCTACTCTTGTGATATAGTTTCCGTTGCGCTACGAATGCCCCTAACCATCCACCTGCCAGTTCGCACAGATGTAAAGTCTTTTCTGGCACTCTCCACTGTCCGTTCCTGGCACGGGATTTATCATGTGCATACAGCACAAAAGTAAGCAAGCTCATTGCAGGATAAAGGACTAAAGGGATTGGATTAGAGGTTGTCAATGCAAAGTTGATAGCTCCTAGTACAGGGACTACAGACAAAAGCAAAACTTCTAACATGAAGGAAGAAGATTTTGATGCAGTCTGAGTTCTGGTTCTTTCAGTGAAGGCACTGGATGAAGGTTTTGGTGCAGGTTGAGTTGTAACTCCTTCAACGAAGGCATTACAAGCACGAACTTTCCCGTTCTCGCCAACTGCTAGTTGATAGTGAATTACATCACCTACTTGTGGACGGCGATTAACGTCCTTGAAGGCCGTGATATGCAGAAAGACATCTTGACCACCATCATCTGATTTGATGAAGCCAAAGCCCCTATCGTCTTTCCAGACCATTAATTGACCTTTAAGTCTAGTGGGTTTCATGAATGAACTTTGAACCTCTAATCATTCTCAAATACTAATTCGTAGTATTCCCAATCTAAAGGGAGTGAACGAAGGATGGTCTGTGGAGTTTAGACAGTTACTGATTTCCTTGGTGGAGGTTGCAGTCATCTGCATAAGCTAAAGGAAAGTCTTTACAAAATAAGCGTCACTCAGATATCATACTTTCTAAATATTTTTCTTTAAACCAAAGCAATGGTTAAAGAAATTCAATGCATCAATCCAGCCGGATGATATGACCCAGCTCAAAATGGCTATACTCATCTAGCGATCGCTCCACCAGGAGTAGCCATTATTTTATTTTGCAACCTGGAGCCTTCAAACAGTGACCAAATTGATGCAGAAGTTCGGTAATCTTCGCTCACACAAAGTCGGCGTGGAAGCCCGCGTACTTCCAGCCGGGGATGAGCTTAAGTTTTAAATATATCGGCTCCTTCAATCACTGTCGTGAAATAGGTGTAACCGGGATTTACTTGATATCGCACATCTTGTTTGCACAGATCGATAAACTCATGATGTCCCTCGACATTTTTGCCCACCAAACATCCTTCTGAGTTAAATCCCACCTCAGAAGCATTCCACCCATGATGCTGGTTGATACCATTGCCTGTACTCTTTTGTATCAGCGTATCTCCTGAATCTCGCCGATAATTACGGTTGGTATCTCTCATAATATCCACAGGCCCGGCTTGCACTAACGATGGATAAGGAGGATAACGTTTCCCGTACCCGTGGAACCCATGTTGCCAAGCTTGATACTGACCAAATGCCACTTGAGCTACACCGCCAGCAATCCTCGATCGCTGGGTTGGAGCTAAGCCAGGGTCACAGGTTGCCGTCCAGTGATTGACAATCCGGGGCACTCCATTGTTAGGAATTTCTAAAATCATCCGCCGATCGTCCCACGCATCTGGGGTGCTAGGTGTGGGTTGAAACTGTTCGTTAAGGGAATGAACGTAAACAATTGAATATCTGCGATCGCCTCTCGGTACGAAGTACCCTTTCTTCATCATGTACTGAGTCAAGCTAGAAGCAAAATCAGTTCCTAATTTGAGGGGAATGAGTTCTTGAGTGCTGCCGAGCGCGGCTAAAGTAGCACTGTCAATTTCTCCGGTATTGGCTAGTCCCTTCAGTTGTTGAAATGAGGCTAGAGCCGCTTTACTTTGCTTCCCCCACTTACCGTCTGCGGGTGGATCTAAAATACACAGGCGAATCAATTGTTGTTGCACCCAGAGATAATTGTCACTGCCGTTGGTGGGGATGGATGAAGCACTAGGTGCTGCTGTTGCAAAACTCTGTGAGGGAACAAAGGCAGGAGTAGCCGTTGCAAACTTTTGTAATGGTGCAGAGGGAGGATTGGATACTTCTGTACTAGCAGGAGGCGTCAGGAAAAGTTTGGCTTCTGCCAACCTTCTGCGCTTTAGACCAGCTTCAACATTACTTCCAGGATTCCTATACTTCAGAAATGTCGATTCAATCTCATCCCACTGCTTGTTTGCTAAGACTCTCGTCATGCTCTGGAAGTTATTGCTGCCATAGAAGCGAGCGCCTAAGTTGTAGGCAAAACTCAACAACGCTGCCTTCTGGTTAACGTTCAGCTCGTTCCATACGGGAATTTTTTCCAAGGGTGGCAGATAATCACGGTCGAGCTGATAGATCAACAAGTCGTCAGCTTCTTCCTGCGTAATTCTCTCACCGAGCGACCATTCACTACCATCTTTTTTCCGCGTACATCCCCAGCCAATGGTAATCGGCTTACCTCCAGTTAAAGGATCGGGATAAGCTTTTAAATAACATCCTTCAAATTGTTTGACGATCGCGATCGCTGGGAGCGGGACTTTTCCAGATGCACCACCGTACAATGAGTTGGTCACAGACGCAGGAGGTTTGGCTACCTCTACGACTGAGTTGCTAGGAGAACGTTGCAGCATCGGTAGTGACTGTACGGGCGGATTTCCTGGCGTGTTCTGCTGTAGCGGTTGTCCTAACGGCTCAATCGTGACGTGATTTTTGTAAACAAACCACTTCTGCAATCCATCGAGTGAGCCATTTAGGACGATTGCATAGTGATCGTTTACTGTACTCCAGTGGAGTAGGGGCAGTTCGCTATTATTATTCGCCCAGCGTTTTTCGCTGTCAGGTAACATATTGGACTGCGCCATTGACTGCTTCAGGTACGTTCCTTGACCTGTAGGGTTTTTGATCGTTAACTTGCCTACACTGGAGGACGCTGGTACCGCCGGAGTTGGAGGCGCAAGCGTTGCAACAGAAGTGCGATCGCTTCTCGCTCCTGACCCTACACTCATCGCGTTAGGAGCAGCAATCGCAGTTGTCCAAGCAACCGCTTGTGTCTGCTC
>DATNPT010000013.1:0-8585 GCA_036703075.1 Chroococcales cyanobacterium | reverse complement strand
AAAATAAGTATTTGTGACAATCACATCACTGGTAGTAGCTCCAGAGTGGATAATCGTTATTTCAGCTATTCATAGGATAGACGCTCGTGAAGCAGTAGTAATATAGCGGTTCTCAAATAGGTGGAGTACACTCAACTTCTGCCCTGGAGCCTTCTACCTTAAAGCCAACTACTTTGTACCTCACTCAATAGAGAAACGCTATATGAAGAGTTTCACTTGCTCCGACGCAACTAGCGTAGTTTGCATTCATCAGGAGAACAGCCTTGCCAGATTTGATGAGTCAGGTTCAGCCCCCTTTAGAATTTATTTCACCAGCTTTTAATCCTTTAGTGCTAAAAGCTGCCCAACAGGTGCTGCCCTTCTGGATACGTTGGGGTACATCAATTACCCAAATTGAAGCAGACAATGTTGAGCTTTTGGTCGATTTATATCGTCAGTTTCAGGACAGGAAGGTTCGGTTTTTGATGGCATTTCGTCATCCTCAAGTGGATGACCCCTGGTGCATGACTGACTTGCTATGGAAACTCGTGCCACAAGTCGCAAAACAAATGGGGGTATCGTTACAGCGCCCCATTCATGCTCATTTTATCTACGATCGCGGAATTCCGCTTTGGGCCGGTTCGTCAGTCGGTTGGCTCTATTCTCGCTTGGGCGGTACCCCGATTCATCGAGGCAAGGCTGATTGGAAGGGGTTACGATCAGCGCGCGATTTGTTTACTAATGGTCAGTTCCCGATGGCGGCCGCCCCAGAAGGAGCCGTTAACGGTCACAATGAAATTGTCAGCCCTTTAGAACCAGGTATTGCCCAATTAGGATTTTGGTGTGCTGAAGATTTGCTCAAGGCGGGGCGTTCCGAGCAAGTTTTAATTGTGCCAGTGGGAATTCAATACCGTTATGTCGAACCGCCCTGGCATTCTATTGAAAAACTTTTAAGTGAATTGGAAGCCGCGAGTGGTTTATCCCAGGATGAGTTGAAGGGGAAAGAAGGGAACATTGAAGGTTCAAATTCACCGAGAAACTTGCAACCGCTCGCCGAAGCGTCACTTTATCAAAGACTCTATCGTCTGAGCGAACATTTACTGTCGTTGATGGAGGACTTTTACACTCAGTTTTATCATCAAACTCTGCCAATTAAGAGCAAGGATACTCAACAGTCAGAACCCGCAACCAATACCAATGAAGTGCTATCCCTTCGCCTCCAAGCATTATTAAATGTTGCACTCCAGATCGCAGAGGGCTACTTTGGCTTACCACCGAAGGGGAGCGCGATCGATCGCTGTCGTCGCTTGGAGCAAGCTGGCTGGAATCATATCTATCGAGAAGACTTAAAGCATCTCAAAGAACTTTCTCCCGTAGAACGGGGGTTGGCCGATCGAATTGCCGAAGAGGCTAACTTGCGGATGTGGCACATGCGGTTAGTAGAAACGTTCGTGGCCGTGACGGGTAATTATGTGATTGAGAAACCCACAGTAGAGCGATTTGCTGAAACGACCTTACTACTCTGGGATATGGTGACCCGGATTAAGGGAAATAGTCCTTTCCAACGTCCTTCGTTAGGCGAGCAACGAGTACAGATGACCGTGGGACAACCGCTATCCGTTTCAGACCGCTTTTCAGTCTATCAGGCAAGCCGTCATGGTGCCAGACAAGCTGTGGCTGAACTAACTCAAGAACTCCAGCAATCTCTAGAGGATTTAATTTTATCGGAAGTCTGATGTTAAAGAGGCGGTTTTATTATGCTGCTGTAGGGAAACTGAACGGGCAACCGCTTCGTCTTTCCTACTTCCGACGTCAGATGCAGCACAAGGATGAATCGTGTAACCTACACGACATCTATCTCGGGTCGATTGCAATCTCCATAGACTGGAAACAGCACAACTGAGAGGAAAAAACGACGCCGACCGAGCAAGCAGACGCTCTACCTTTCCCATACTTAGAATTAAAGAACCGAACTCAAGTTAACTATGCGTATTCTTGCCATTGGTGATATTCACGGTTGCTCCACTGCGTTTGACACGCTCATTGCTGCTGTGAAGCCCCAACCGAATGACAAAATTATCACCCTTGGCGACTACGTAGATCGTGGCCCCAATTCTAGAGGCATTATCAACCGGCTACTCACGCTATACGAAAAAGGACAGCTTGTTGCCTTACGCGGCAATCACGAGCAGATGATGCTGGCCGCTCGTTCTAGCAGTCGTAAGGAATCAGAATGGCGATCGCGTGGAGGGAGGGAGACGTTGGCGTCTTACTCAAAATTGGATAAAGCCGGTAAGCTCAAGGATATCCCTGCTCGCCACTGGCATTTTATCGAGAATGTGTGTAGGGATTGGTACGAAACCGATACACACTTTTTCGTCCACGCCAATGCCTCTCCCCATCTGCCGCTTGCCGAACAATCGGATTACATGCTGTTCTGGAAAAAGCTGGGCAATCCAGCCCCACACTTTTCCGGTAAAACGATGGTTTGCGGACATACTAGCCAAAAAAGTGGTCTACCCGTTAATCTCGGACACGCTATCTGTATTGATACTAGAGCTTACGACAGGGGCTGGTTAACTTGTCTGGATGTCGCTAGTGGCAAAGTTTGGCAAGCTAACCAGGTAGGCAGTCTGCGAACTGCTTGGATTGGTCAATTCACTCATCGTCAACCGAAGGCTAAGGAACCCAAACTTGGACAAAACACGAGTCCGACAGCTCCAAAAATCATGCTGTAGCTCGCGTTGATTTAAGACGGATTTAACTGCGATCGAGAGGTGGGGTATAAACTGCTGTCTCTAAACCTGAGTGCGATCGCCAAAATATATTAAGGCTGTTTGCTTTTAATGAAGAAGCATGTCTTTTTCTCATAGACATCGTAAGAGTCCTGCTATTGTTTTTAAATCAAACTTGGATAAAAAATAAAAAAATGAAAGTTGCACAAACTAAAAAACATTTAGGTGAATCAATGGCTTTGAGCGCTGTATTAGTGGCAACGAGCGTTGGCGTTTTCATTCTGATGATGATGCAAAGCGGTGCGCTGCAATAATAGTACTGAATACAACTAATAAAAATTAACGCAAATAAAACAATACCTCCCTCATAAGTTGATGGGAGGTATTGCCATTATATCTTTCATATTACCTTCTTCCTAACCACAAGATTTGCGGTGCAATACTTTAGGTACAGAGCGCCAGCTATTTCATTTACTTGCTGTAGGTTGGTTTGCAAGCTTAGCAATCAAGAGCTTGAGTTAGGAAAATTATTGCTGTAGTAGATGTCCTGTTGGCAAAATCAAGTCTTCTAAGTAGGAAGCTACAGTTATCAAAATACTTATACGTTTCAGTGCTAAGTATATAGTTTTATGGCTTTTGGGGTTTGATGAAGAAGCTTCCTACTGACATTTCCGTACTTTTACTGTTGACGAGCATATAGAGTTCTTAGCTGAAACAACCAGTACCCATCTAGAGGGTTTAGAAGACGAATATCTTACAGGATTTACTGAAGTTTGACGCTCCCTTACCCGTGTATTACGCTCTTTAAATTGTTTAGAGGAGCTGTTTTCAGGTTCGCGGTATACTCGGTAGTCTTTGATATCAGGGCATTCAGATAGTCGTTGAAAACAATCGATTGCAGCGGCGAGAAATGCTTCGTTAAGTTCTTCTTTCATAATTAAGATGGCATCCGATTGACTGTCTTCTTTAAGCATCGCACCTTCCATCCTTAATCTGCATAAAGCCGTTTTAATGATTTCAGGAAAGTGAATGAAGATTTAGTAAAAAACAGTTACTTCTATCTTGAGGACAGAGGTAACTTAGCAAGTCATTGATGCAGTAGTAGTTACTTGAAGACTATTGATAGAGTTCGATAACTAAAACGCAGACAAATTCAGGTCTCTTTCAGCAGTGTATTTGCTGAGTCTCGTTGAGAAAATCTATCCCTTTACATATCTTTCTTAATACTTCATAACCTATGGAAATAGGGAATTCCGGATAATTTACTAAATTTTTTAACTCGTTAAAAAAGAAATACTTTGAAACCTATTGAGAATCTTTCACAAGTAAATCTTGTCCTGAATCTTTGCAAAAAAAAATGGGAGCCGATGGACAGGTTAGCCAACTCAGACATAGGAACGAATAGTCAACAATAACTATTGCTAAATGTCTAGTTTGCTCCTGGTTATCGGTCCCACCTGCCGATCCTTAATGAGAGGAGAACACTAAAATTCAATATATCCTTGTTGCAAGTTAATGTCAATACTAATGAGAGTAATTCCTAACAAGCTAGGAAATGAGGCGATCGCGAATACCAACTCAGTACATAAACTGGGTCAGTTGGCAGGGATCGATCGCATCTCTCAAGCGGTTTAAGGAGAACAGGGAAATTTCAGTGAATGTTCTCTTGACAGATGGTCAAGTATGTGAAGACTATCTTCAGGCGTTCTTCTGCTCACATTCGCCACAGCTTTTGGCGTGAATCTGACGAACCTACGACAAAAGGCATTATCATTACCTGAGTTCTAGGTAAGGAGACGGAGTTCAGGCGTTCAGTCGATTGGGGGTTCATATTCAGTAGCCTCAGACCTTTGAGCTAACAACAGTTCCGATTCTCCCCTCGAACTCAGCTATTATGGTTCAGAACTTCAAGCTTTCATCACCTCAGCGTTGCTCTCATGACTCTTCAACTGCGCGTCTATGTTCCACCCCATCCCTTAATTAAGCACTGGTTAGGCGTAGCTCGTGATGCCGCAACACCTCCACCGTTGTTCAAAAGTGCAATGACGGAGTTGGGACGCTGGTTGACTTACGAAGCGATTAGAGACTGGTTACCAACTGAAGAGATGATGGTGCAAACACCTCTTGCTCCTTGTCCAGCAACGATGATCGATCCAGGAGTACCCCTAGTGGTAGTACCTATTTTGCGAGCAGGATTGGCATTGTTAGAGGGCGCTCAAACGTTACTGCCACTAGCCTCGATTTACCATCTGGGTATGGTACGCAATGAGGAAACGTTAGAAGCTAGCTGTTACTTAAATAAATTACCCGATCGGTTTGCTCCTAAGACCCATGTCATCATTACTGACCCAATGTTGGCAACGGGTGGGTCGATTATGTTGGCGATGGAAGAACTGACCAAGCGAGGTGTTGACCCGGCATTAACGCGGATTATTAGTGTAGTAGTTGCACCACCCGCCTTGCAAAAGCTAGGTGCTCATTATCCAAGTTTGACCATCTATGCAGCAATGATTGACGAGGGACTCAACAGTAAAGGATATATAGTCCCAGGACTGGGAGATGCGGGCGATCGCAGCTTTGGAACTTAGAGGTTGGTCTAGAGCAGAGAAACGATAGTTCTAAGCATCGACCTACTGACATAGTCTGAAAATGGGGAGTGGGCAAGAGAGAGTTTTCGCCTCCAGTTTGAACTGAGTTGATGGAGTCTCTTGAGTAGGCAGTAGGGTCAGCTAACCGTTAATCTTGAGAAAAGTTGCGTTTTAAGAAATTAAGGGCATAGGAATTTTAAAGATGAGTCAGCGCGATGGTTTTACAAGCGGATTTATAGCTGGAGCAATACTGGGCGGTGTAGTCGGTGGAGTCATTGGAGCGGTGGTTGCTGGCCAACGCGACAACGAGGAGGAAGAAACCGATCGCTCTCTGCTCAATGCGGCACGGTCAGAAGCCAAGTCAATCAAGAGTAGAAGGCGTCAGCTCAAGGCAGAAGAACGTATTGAAGTGGCTCGTCGTAGCTTGGAAGATAAAATTGCTCAGCTCAATACCGCGATTGATGACGTTCGTCAGCAACTGGGTACGGTTAATGGCAACGCTGAGAAAATAGAGCGGGAGCGATCGCTTGATTCTTAAAGCGGTCAAGCACAAGGGTTCCAGAAGTCATTAGCTCTGGTTAACAGAATGCCAACTCACCCAGGAACGGGATGATATCCGTTACACTTAACACTTGTAGGCTTTGCCCACCGTGGATATTTAGAAAGGAAGTTTTTTCTAACAATGAGTGCAACAGAACTGCTGACTAATACTCTCGCCAATTTTCTCCAAATCTATTTGATTTTATTATTTGTCCGGATTTTGTTAACTTGGTTCCCCACGGTTGAGTGGATGAACCAGATACAGTCTTTTTTGAGTCCGATCACTGACCCTTACCTCAACATATTCCGTTCGTTCATCCCCCCAATTGGAGGTCTAGATCTATCTCCCATTCTGGCGATTTTAGTCCTGCAACTGGTGGCTGGGATGTTAGGTGGCGGGTTAGGGATATAGCTCTTGGGCGCGATCGGAGGATAAAAGAAAATTAATCAGAATAATGTGTCGTGCCTTTTAAGACTAACCCTAACCGGTTAGTCTGTCGTGTTTTAAGTGGGTCAAACAATGAGAAACGAAGTTTCCTACACTTCATCGGCGAACTTTACCCGTAAAGCCCGCGGCTTTAAATTGCTTGAGCTGTAAAGGCGTTGGTTGATTCGCCGGAACAGTAATTCTCAGTTCAAAGTCACTCACCCCTGGTGGCACTTCATCAATTGAACCCAGTCGAGTGCGATTTTGTAACACTGAATTCCCATTAGCGTCGTAAATGCGACCAAAGATATCAGCATTAACAACCTGTTTGCCAGAGTTGTTAACAGCTTTACCTGTCACTAGGAAGCAATTGGCCGCGCTACTGGTTCCCGGCGTCACAGTTCCTTGGGCCAATTCCGGAGGACATTCATGGTAAGAAATGTCTGACAGTTCAATCTGGACTAAGGCGAAAGCGGCAGGCGAGAACACCCAACTGACAACCCAGAAAAGACAAGAAACAGAAACAATAACCAACCAATCTCGAAATCGCATAAACCGCACAGTCATTAATCTTTATCAATAACTCCAATCCTCAGCTTACCGCGAATTAGCGATCGCGCTGGCTTTGGTAGCCCCACGAACATTTGTAATAATAAAAAAACTAGGACTCACTAATCGTCCTGCATGCTACCACGGGGAGCAATCGAGCCGCTCATTCTGTCTTGTCATGACTCCATCTGAGATTGAAGCCGTCTTGCAAGCTGCCTTTATTCAATGCGAGGCAGTGTTGTGTCCGCTTACCGATCGGCAAAAGCAAATTTTATTGCAAGTCGCGATCGAGTCAGTCACTCGTGACTTGTTGCTCTTATCAGTCAATGAAAACCCGGATGGCGAGAGCGAAAATCCGTTGGATGAACTGACACCAGAACAGCGTAAAGCTTTATTAGAGTTTGTTAAAGAGCAGGAAAAACAAGATCGCCCCTGGAAAATCAAACTACTCAACGATTGGCTACACGATCGCGATTCTGGTACAGTACAGTTCGTCCGCGAGCAATACGGTCCCCAATGGCTCAACCGCGTCAAACCCGGTCATCTGGAGCAGTATTTTAAAGCAGAAACCTCATCAGATGGATTAAAGCTAAAGGTTGGCGATCGGATTGAAGTCTCGAACGGACTTTGGGAGTGGGTACAAGAGGATGGACCTTGTAGTCGTGAGTGGTTTGTGTGTACAGTAGTTCGGATTTCTCAGCGATCGGACAGTGATGGTTCGTACTACAACTGCGTGATTCGCTTCGATAATGGCACCGAGTACGAAATTCAAGGTATTTATCAATGGAATCGTTACAACTGGCGCTGGCCTTCGTAAACGTAGTTCACAATTGCGCTTCAGCTTAATAAACCCAAATGTTTCTGTAAGGACTGACGCATAACCTCGACTGGCGGTGTTTGTCCCAACCAGAGTTCCCATGCCGCAGCTCCTTGCTGAACGAGCATTTCCAAACCATCAATAGTAATAGCACTCTGTTGTTTTGCTTGTCGGAGGAACTGAGTGGGGCTAGGAGTGTAAATTAGGTCATAAGCGATCGCATTCTCTTTTAACCCTTGCATTGCCACTGCATCAATAGGCGACCGATCGACGTGCGGGGACATCCCTACAGGAGTTGTATTGACCACCAGATCGGTGTGAGATAAAAGTTCTGGCAGTTGCTCCCAACGATGCATATGGAGTTTGGCGGCTAGAGGAGTATTCGCCCAGCTTTGATGGAATTGTATTAACTTTTGCAAGCTGCGACCAGCGACGTGAATTGACGTGCAGCCCAACTCAGCCAAACCCACTACTACCGCCCGTGCCGCACCGCCATACCCTAAAATGACTGGCATCGTTTGACTCCAATCCCAGTTGTAAGCTTTTAAGGGTGCGATAAAGCCTGTTACATCAGTATTTGTACCGATCCAACCTGCGTCTGTACGCCAAACTGTATTCACGGCTCCAATAACTTGAGCCACTGAGGAAACCTCTGATAATAGAGGTACAATTGCCTGTTTGTGAGGAATAGTGACGCTAAAGCCAACTAAACCAATGGCAGCAAAACCCGCGATCGCTTTTTCTAAATCTGCCGATTTGACAGGGAAAGGTAGGTAAACGCAATCAAGACCCAAACGATCAATCGCAGTGTTGTGCATTACTGGCGACAGAGAATGCTCAATTGGGTCGCCAATAACGCCCAAAACTTTAGTTGTACCTGTAATTAGCTGCATTCGGTTTTGCACGACACGTTTAGGTCTATTCCTGCTGCTTTTCCTTTTGTGCTTCCC
>DATNPT010000640.1:0-5632 GCA_036703075.1 Chroococcales cyanobacterium | reverse complement strand
CAAAGGTTCCTCTGGATATCCAGATGGGGACGGGACAACTCAATGTCTTTCGAGCGTATCAGCAATTTAGCCCCGGTTCGTGGAGTCCAAACCAGCCTGCACCGGCAGTAGGCTGGGATTATCGGACTGTAACGGCGTCTTTCTCTCAGGACTACGTGTTGGAAAAACCCATCCAGGGGAAAAGTTTTGTTGCTCTGACATTAGCTTGGGATCGCAAAGTCGAGTTGGACGATAAAAATAAAAACAATGCTTTTGACATTGGGGAAAGCTTTCGCGATCGCGGTTTGAATAACCTTGACCTCTATCTCATGCCAGCTGACAGCAACGATACAGCTCAAAGTGTTTGTTCTTCTATCAGTGAAGTCGATAGTGTAGAACACATTTTCTGCCCCGTTCCTGCTACTGGTCGCTACAAAATCCGCGTTCAGTATCGTAAACAAGTGAACGAGGCGTCTCAACCTTATGCTTTAGCTTGGTGGACGGTGCCTAAAAAATAAAGCGTTAGGTAGTTAGTGGTTAGTAGTTAGTGGCTTCTGGATAGAACGTCCTGACAGGATGCATCACAAACGCACCTACTAACCACATCTCTCTGCTCTACGCTCTGGAGCGCTTCTGTGGTTCGTCTCAAAAAAGGTCGTAAAAGTCAACTCTGATTGAGCATAACTTCAGGCTGCGGCGATTTTGGCGCAAGATACCCAACCACTTGCTGAGCAAAGCCCTGTAAGAAAGCAGCCCGTTGATTTTGCTGGAATACCGTTTGCAGTTTTTGTCCTAAGCGATCGAGATTAAACGGTTGTCCAGTTGCTTCATTTGTACTGACTTCCTGTTCTTGGAAGTACTCGATGAGACTTAAACCCGCTAATCTGGTGAGGTAAGCCGCACTGACCCCCTGCACGGCTCCACCTGCAACATAGGTAAACGCATTACCCTTGAGAAGGCTACCAATTGTTTGTGTTGACAGTTCAACCAAACCCAACTTGAGCATTAAACCGCCCAACATTTTAGCAGCAGCCTGGGCTTGTTGGAGAGAAAACTTCTGCTGATAAATCTCACCCAAGTCCTTAACCAGTTGAGCGCTAATCGCTGCTGTTGCCAGAAGATCGAGGGCTGGAACTGGGTTAGCAAATGCGGCGGCGGCGGCAATCCACTGAGACTGCTCAATCACAGGTAGAGCGCGATCGCGTCTTACCCGATCTAACTCCTGCTTCGCCTCCGCTTTCAGCGCTACAGCCGCTCTCATCGTTGTTGCCCAAACTAACTGTTGAGCGTCTTGAGTCAGAATTTGATTGAACTGTTCACTCAGGGCGAATAGATCGGGCGAGGGTTGTTCCATCCACTCTTGTACCGACTCATCAGACTGATGCTGACGGACTTTCATGGGTGCGGGCGAAGATGCGATCGCAACCACATCGTCTGCACTCAATCGTCCTGCCACGCGCTGCCGCAACTGTTGCAACACCAGGGTTCGTTCAGTTGGCAAATACTGGTCTTGCTTGTTGAACACCAGCATAATTCGCTGGGAAGCGGCTTTCAGTTGCTGCAAGACTTGAAATTCCGTCTCAGTTAAATCGCCAGCCGTGACAAATAACACTAAGTCCGCTGCCAGAGCCATTTCCTTGGCAACCGTTTCTGCCTCGGAATTAGTCTCGGCACTCACAAACAAAGCGGGTGTCTCTTTCAAAACGATCGATTGCTGCTGTTGGGGCAACCAGGTTGACTCCAACACTTGCATCAACTTCGTTTTTCCAACGCCTTTGCCACCCGTGACAGCGACTTGTATCTCCTGCCGGTCTAAGTCCGTTTTCAAGCGAGCAGCGCGTTGCCGTAACTGGGCAATCGTATTGTGATTCTCTGTCTCGGTTTCTAGGAAACTAATCAAACTTTCGGCTTGCGCGATCGCTTTATCTACCGTCTCCCGATCGACAGGGGATGTTGTCAAGGATACATCAATTTTCTTAACGTTTTTTTTCTGGAACAACAACAAACCCGTACCCAGCGCGATTGCTCCCACTACACCAAATTCACTCAGTTGAGCGACAGAGTGATGCAAGCTCTGCAATGCCCAGAGCGAAAACGATAGACCAACTCCTCCTACTAAAATAGGTCGCTGCCAATTAGACATTTCTCTCTCCCAAAGCTACTCCAACCACCACTTCACTCTATTCAAGCAAAATGCAGGGTTGGTCTCCCACTCTCCATGCTAATCCGAGGCGTGCACGCTGTTTCTTGCTGTTAAAGGTACCGGATTAAAATTGCTTCTAGCTGAGCAATGCCAATTGGCGTACTCAGGTAATCATCGGCACCCGCTGCTAGGCAACGTTCCCGTGGAGTGACGCTGTCGCTTTGCGAATTCCCAACTATGGCTATTGTTGGGTTGACCATTACTACTTTTAAATTCTTCATATCTGGCTCCCGACGGAGTGCCGCTAACAAATCGAACCCCGTACAATCTTCTCGTAACCGCGCATCCATCAAAATCAAGTGCGGCTTAAAGCCTCGTACCAAGTCGAGAAACCCCAGAGTAGGGCTTAAATGCTTGACTTCATGACCGATCGCTTCTAAGTAATTTTTCACCAACATCGCACCATTCTCATCATTTTCGACAATTAGAATGCGACCTCTTGTACCGCACAAGTCACTTTGCCCGTCACGGTTCCTTGCCATCTGGGGCGCTGTTGGTAACAATTCTTCAGAGGGCGAATCGGGTAGATGCAGGATAAACGTACTGCCTTGACCGAGCCTTGACTCTACCGTAACATCTCCACCATGGAGACGAGCCAAACTCCGCGTGAGAGCTAAGCCCAAACCCGTACCCGGGAACTTGCGATTTAAGCCACTATCGAGTTGACAAAATGGCTCGAATAACCGTGGTAGCTTATCGGTGGGAATCCCAATTCCTGTATCCTGTACAGCGAAAGCAATTTCCTGTGGCAGCTTCTTCACGATTAATCTCACTTCACCGACCAACGTGAACTTAACTGCATTCGATAGCAAGTTCAGTAGCATCTGTTTACATCGCCGCTCATCGGCAATACAAATGCGATCTTGCGGGTCAATGTAAAGATTGAGTTGTAATCCTCGTTCATGAGCTTGCTCTCGAACCATCGATAGGCAGTGTTCGCACAATTCCTTGAGTTCTAAAGGTGCAAAACTCAGTTGCTCTTTGCCAGCTTCCACTTTCGAGAGGTCAAGAATGTCGTTAATCAGTTCGAGGAGATGTTCCCCACTACTCTGAATACAGGTAATGTAGTCCTTGTGTTTATCGTTGAGAGTGCCAACCAATTCTTGTCTCAGTAGCTGGGAGAGACCCAATATCGCATTTAGGGGTGTACGGAGTTCGTGGCTCACTGTTGCCAGAAACTCTGATTTGGTTTGACTTCCAGCCTCCGCTGCTTCTTTAGCTTGCATGAGCTGTAGTTCTGTCACTTTGCGCTCTGTAATATCGTAGATGACCGCTTGCAAGACTTTACGGTTGCCCAATGCGATCGCACTGAGCGTTACTTCAGCGGGAAAATCTTCACCGTTGGGCTGACGGTAAACCCAATCAAAGCGACAACTACCCTCTACCAAGGCTGTGGCAATATACTCGTTGGCAAGGGAGAGAGACTCCCGTCCATTTGGCTGTACCGGAGGTGAAAAGCTGAACGGGTGAGAGACGGCGAACTCAGCCACCTGTACCCTAGGGGGAAGAGGAGAACACAGAAGGCTATTTTCCCTATTTCCATCTATTTGTGTCTCCGACTCTCGATCGCAAAGCTGCTGGGGTGCCGTGCAACCAAACATCCGTAACGCCGCACTATTAGCATCCAAAATTTTGCGTTCGTCCAACAGCATAACCGCTGCACTAGTTGATTCATATAGGGTTCGATATTTCGTCTCCGATTCTCGTAGTGCTTCCTCCGTTGCAGCCCGGACAATCGCACTGCCCATGCTTCCAGCTATCAAGCTCAGCATAGATTCTTCTTTCGCTGTCCACTGGCGCTCTGAGTGACAGTCAGCAAAACCGATAAAACCCCAAAACTTCTCCTGAGCTATTACAGGTACAACCAGGATAGAGCGGATGATCTGAGGCTCTAAGATTGCTCGCTCGGCTTGAGGGAAATCCCTTACTAATCCTTTGACAGGTTGACCCCTTACCAATCGTTCATACCAGCTAGGTAAACCAGTAACGTAAGGAAGATTTTGGAGTTCGGGACGTTCCTGAATCGCTGCATGCTCTTTTTCCCACTCAAAGCGTTGACTCGTCAGCAATTCATCCGTCTTTTCGTCAACGTGATTTTCAAAAATATACGCACGGTCTACGCCAGCCACTGCCCCTACAATGCTAAGCGATCGCGTCATGGCTACCCGATAATCAGTAGTTAAGAGAAACTGCCTCATTGCAGCTACAACACCACCGCCGAGGCGATCTCGCCTTACTTGTTCTGCTTCGGCTTGCTTATTTTGACTACTGTTGCTCGTGGTATCGATCGCTAAATTCGCTTGCCGGGATGTGTGACGAATTTTAACCCCTTTAACACCGAGCCGCTTTTTCTCAACTGTTTGCCCTGGTTGCTGTATTGACTGTCGCTCAATAGCATGGCGTACAGAGCGTACCAAGAGGTGAGTGTTAGTCCAATCTTTCACCAGATAATCCTGAGCGCCCTGCTGTAAAACTTGAATGGCAGTTGCTTCATGGTACGAATCGCTCATAACCACAATTGGCACCTCTGGAAACGAGCGATGGAGTTGTACTACTGCCTCTATACCCTCAGCGTCAGGAAGCGACCAATCTAGTAGGATTACACACGACTTGGAAAAGCTGTCCTGTTGGACTGAGCTGAGTGGAAATGCTTGCTTGTGAGCGGTTCTGCTCGCACTCACAGTCCACTTCTGGGCCACAGATGCGATCGGCGTTTTCGGGGTCAGGTAAGTCAGGGCATCCGCTAAGCCTGAAGCGTGAATCACTTGAAAGTGACACGATTCAACCTTTTCTAGCGTTTCTCTGACTAAACAAGCATCTTTGGAGTTGTCCTGCACCAGCAAAATTGTGATGGTTTTTATTAGCATGAGTCTCATTTCGCGAGCAGCATAGCGATCGTCAGTCAGAATATTGGGAGTCGGTTTACTATCTTTCTGGAGCTGCTCTGAGTCACCCCAACGAATTGTGTTGTTAGCGTCTTGAGTGTGGGTCTTGTCTGCTGACTGACTACAGGTGTTTTAAGGACTAACATCGGCATCTAACACAGGAGTTTCACCCGTATTGGTTGCCGTGATGCACTAGTTAACCTCTGACGTCTAAGCGCTAACCATTATGAATACGCTGAGCTAGCTGGCAGGATGAAGTAGAAAATACGTTCCTGTCTTAGTAGAGACTGCACCCAGATTCTGTTTAGTACCTTGTCACACACTTTCGGTCAATTATCGTTAACACGAACAGATGACCTAATGAAATCAAAAGGAGAGGATATAACCTCCCTATCTTTAATTTTTTCAGCAACGCTCGAACTTTCTTTTACCTCAGTTATAAGAATTTACACACCTTCACTTTCCCAACTCCTACTCCCCATTCCCCATCTTCCAGCTAGGACGCTTTGCCAGACTTAGCGAAACTGGCTGTCAAATTAAACGTCCTCCTAGAATTATCCTTTTT
>DATNPT010000632.1:0-3491 GCA_036703075.1 Chroococcales cyanobacterium | reverse complement strand
AAAACTAATCAGGTCTAGATAAACAAAACCGCTTGCTGCTGTGTAGCGAGATCCGGAACCAAAAGCGCCATCGGTATCGCTCAAGGTGTAAAGATTCATCCCCGTACCCGTATCTCCCACCGAGTAGTCCAGAATCAGCAGATCATCGCCGCCATAACCATTTACTTGGTCATTGCCCAAGCCGGGGTTGAACGTATCATTGCCATCGGTTCCATAGAAGATCTCATCCGTGCGAACAACTGCCATAGGTCAAACTCTTCGACTTTTTTTGTTACAAGTACGCCTGGTCATATCTCTGGTTATTTTGACCTTATGCAGTACGGTCAGTTATTTCTGCGAGATGCCTTAACGAATGGATATTAGAGAATCAAGTCGTTGCCCGCTCCACCCTTAATGGTGTCATTGCCTAGCCAGCCAGTGATTAGGTCTTAACGTTGACCCTAATATTCCAGATTTGTCGGAATTTCACTAGCTCAGTTTGAAGGGGAACGGAAGTGACATAAAATTGCTATTGACAAGAATAAAATTTATGTCTAAAGGTAGTGGAAACTCTCAGAGCTTCTGAGCAAGGACTGGCAAGAATCAAGCAAGCTCGGAAGGAGCGGGGGTGGACTGTGGATGACTCACGTTGGTTGATCGCTGCCAGTCAAGTTTTGGAGCCAGCACGAAACTGGGAGGAAGGCGGCCCTTTCGCTGTTGGTATTTCGGACGGAACTTGGGGACGGTTTCGCACAGGTAAAAAACCCATCAAGGAGAGAGCATTCAAAGCTTATTGCCAGGTTTTAGGACTACCTTGGAAAGAAATTATAGCTCGCCCCCCTAACCCTAACTCAATCCAAAATTCAGCATTAAACACCAAAAATCCCGCAGATTGGGGAGATGCTCCTGATATCTCCTACTTCTACGGTCGTACTGCCGAACTCTCTGCATTGGAGCAATGGATTGTGACGGATCGCATCCGTCTGGTTGCTCTGTTAGGTGTAGGAGGAATTGGCAAAACGGCATTAGCTGTAAAACTAGCGCAACGGATAGAAGAAGAGTTTGACTATTTGATTTGGCGATCGCTTCGTCCTACCCTTTCTCTCCCAAACCTGATTGCTGAACTTCTCCAATGCTTACCCCAACAGGATTCTCCCGATCGCCAAACCGATCCAATCGCACAGTTGATGAAGTGTTTGCATAGCGCTCGCTGTCTGCTGGTGTTAGATGCAGCAGAGTCAGTATTGCAAGAGGGAAGCTTGGCGGGGTGCTATCGCGAAGGGTACGAGGGATATGGAGAATTGCTGCGGCGAATCGGCTTGGAACGACATCAAAGTTGTTTAATTTTAATCGGTCAAGAGCCACCACGAGAGATTAGCTTGTTGGAGCAAGAAACCGAGTGCGTGCGATCGCATTTTTTAAAAGGACTTCCGGACGAAGCAGCACGGGGAATCTTGAGAGCTAAGGGTTTATCAGAGGAACCAAGCTGGGATGACTTGAGCGAACGTTACGGGTACAACCCCTTCTACTTAAAGATCGTTTCTGCAACTGTTCGAGAGATGTTTGCAGGCAATGTCGTCCAATTCTTAAGAGAAAACACTATAGTGCTGGGAGATATTCGACCTATTTTAGACCAGCAGTTTAGACGGCTCTCCGAGTTAGAACAAGAAGTTATGCATCGGCTAGCGATAGTTGGTCAATCCATGTTGCTGTCTGAATTACAAGCGCAAATAGTATCGCCGATCGCTAAGTCAGAGTTAATCGAAACCCTGTTCTCCTTAAAACGGCGATCGTTAATTGAAACCAGTTCTAAGGATGGAGAGCGACTGTTCAATCTCCAGCCTGTCATGAGGAAGTATGTCATTTCTGCCTTCTCCACGTCTGCGCTAACTTACTCTCCAGTATCCTCTCAAATCTCCTCGCCTTTTACTCAAGACTATGATTCCACATTAGAAGAGCATTTAAGCTGTGGAGAAAAAATCTTGCTATCTGGTTTCAGTCCAGGCCGCTCTAATAAGAAAAAGGGAGTTGAGGCTATTGCGGTGAAGGATTATGAGAAGGCTGTGGATTGGCTAGAGCAGGCATGGAAAAAGGAGCGCGATCCAGAAACCTTAATTTACCTCAATAATGCCCGGATTAATACTCAGAAAACCTCGAAAGCTCCGACTTATAGCATTGCCGTTGTCGCTCCCTTAAATAGCACGCCAGATGGTACTTCTAATACAGGTAAAGACATACTTCGAGGAGTTGCCCAAGCACAAGAGCAGGTGATAAAGCAGGGCTTAAATTTAAAGATATTAATTGCAAATGATGGGAATAAAAAGGAGCAAGCTCAACAAATTGCCAAGGCATTAGTCAATAAATCCGAAATTCTCGGTGTTATCGGTCACTATGCTAGTGATGTCACAATACCTGTTGTGCCAATCTATCAACAGCATCAACTTGCTTTGATTTCTCCTAGTAGTTCTTCTAGTCAGCTTTCCGCAGAAGGCGATCGCCCAGATCGGGTGTTCTTTCGCACCTCACCCACAACTCAAGTCATGGCTCGGAGTTTAGTTAATTACCTGACTCAGCAAGCGAATCGGCAGGCTGTTGCTATCTTTTATAATCACCAAAGTCAATTTGGTCAATCGATACGCGAACAGTTTGTCCTTAATTTTTTGGCTAGCGGTGGAAAAGTTTTAGAGGACTCTTCGCGCGAAGAATTAAGCTTGGGAAGCTCCAAGTTTAACCCAACGTTGGCTTTAAATCACGCACGGCAACAAAGAGCAACAGTTTTAGCCATTTTTCCTGATGGTAACACCAATCCTTATACGTTTCAAAACGGTTTAGATTTAATCGAAGAAAGTCAAGGAGATTTTTGGATTCTAGGAGTCAGTAGCCTGCATGCGGCTAATACTTTAAAACAGGTAGGGAACTATGCTCTGAAACGCTTTGTCCTCCACGTACATTGGCATCCCTTAAATAGTTCTAACGAATTTCCTAACGAAGCCCGAACATATTGGCAAGAAGACGTGGATTGGAAGACGGCTACCTCGTATGATGCAACTTGGGCGTTAATTGCAGCGTTGAAAAAACAATTAAAGCCTAGCCGGACGGGAGTACAAAAGGTCTTAGCCGACCCTAATTTTACAGTGACGGGTGCAACGGGAACGATTAGTTTTAATGGGAGCGATCGCAAAGAGCCGATTAATGTCTTGCTCAAAGTGGTGCGCTCTAACTGCAATGATTCAGGTTATACCTTCGTGCCAATAAACTATCCCGTTGCTACGACAGATAGGCTGGATTAACCTTCAAATCCACCCATCTCTACTAAACCGTAAAAGATTTATCCTCAAGATGGCGAAACCACAGGGAGCAAGACTTGAGATGGACGATCGCTTCCACAACTCACCGTCAGCGTTGTAATCTCAGCATCCATCAAGCGATCGCATCCATTGGGTTTACCCGTGCCTGGATTCATCGAATAAGCGGGGAAACAAGCCGCACTTAAACTCAGGCGTAAGGCGTTA
>DATNPT010000623.1:0-4779 GCA_036703075.1 Chroococcales cyanobacterium | reverse complement strand
AGGAGTAATCTAAAACGAACAAAATTGCATTGCAGGTGCGTAGAGCTTCTAAAGCAGTTTGCTTCAGTGCAATTGTGTTGAAGCCAGCAGATTCCCATTCGTTTGGTCCGGGTGTGTCAACTAAAGTGAAGCCAGCAAGGGATGAGTATTTACTTATTGCCTCAATGGAATGCCACAGTTCAAACCGTGTAGTGTTGTCAGAGTTATTATTCTCCCGAATCTGGTGGGTACGCTCAAGGAAATCTTGCCGAATCTTCCCAGTGTCACCCTCAGAATTCAGAATTGGCTGCCTTTGTCCCTGTCGATACTCCAAAAGTCTGGGTACTTGTCCAGCTTCCAATAGGCGGACATCGCTACGGCAAACGGTACAGGCTTCTGATTCACTCGCTAAAATATCCGCACCGATCATGGCATTTAGGAAGGTACTCTTACCTGCCTTCATTGCGGCAATGACGGCAACTTGATACCTTTGAGCTTGCAAAGCTTCTAGAGCTTTGTTGAGTTCGTCCTCTATGCCGTGCAATCCCTCGCTATCATTTCCCTCACTACGGCGTCCCTCTTCAATCTCTTGAAGGTACTGCAAAAGTCGTGTACCAGTGCTGTGGATACTTTCGTATGTCGATTGGAACTGCTCAGAAGACATGCTGTGATAACCTTTCTAACGAAAGTAGCTAAATCAGCAACAGCCTAGCTGAAAAAAAAACAGGATGAGAATAGTAATTGCACCGATTTAGGAAAAGCCTCTCACTACGATGATCGCCTTTATTCCTCCTCCGATCGCGTCTGCACTTCATCCTCTTCGTCCGCCTCTATCTGCAATTGCTCATACAACGCCAGAAGCTGTTGACCTCTCTTCTCCAGCTCTTCTATCTTTAAAAGGCGATCGCTTTATTATGCGTGCTGTTTTAGACAATCGCCTTTTCTACCCCAACCAGGAGGTGATGCTGATGGAACAGCGGGGACTGAGTGCCCGGAGTTCCCCGCGATCGCAAATTCTCTAACTGACGAAAAGCATTAGTCTTCCATGAAACCAGACGAGCGCAGGTTTATAGGTGCAGTTCATAGTAAAAGCGGTCGCCTTTCCTCTAACAAGACCCGAAATCAACCGATCGCTGGTTACTGTTCACTGTTTGACTGGCGTCTGGATGAATGGGGATTTGAATCCAAAACTCAGTTCCCTGTCCTGGCGCGGATATACACTTGAGAATACCCCCATGTTTCTCTACCACAATTTGGTAACTAATGGACAGTCCCAAACCCGTTCCTTTACCTACAGGTTTGGTCGTGAAGAAGGGGTCAAACAAACGCTTAACTACGCTTTTTGAGATTCCCGGTCCATTGTCGCGAATCCGAATTGCCACTCGATCGCGATCTACAACTTCCGTGCGAATCCAGATCGTGGGTGAAGGAGCAAGATCTTCTGGCGATACAGGACAGGCTTCCTCTTTTTCCCCCTCTAGAGCATCGATCGCATTACTAATGATATTCATAAAAACTTGATTGAGCTGACCGGCATAACACTCCACAGAGGGTAGGTTGCCGTACTCTTTCACAATGGTAATACCCAGCTTATGCCCGCTGGGTTTTAAGCGGTTGTGGAGAATCAACAAGGTATTGTCAATCCCCTCATGCAAATTGACGGGTTGCATTTCCGCTTCATCTGCCCTGGAAAAGTTTCGCAGGGAAAGGACTATTTCGCGAATGCGATCGGCCCCTATCTGCATCGAAGATAGAACTTTTGGCAAGTCTTCGCTCAAAAATTCCAAGTCAACCTCTTCCACGAGTTCTTGGATTTCAGGCACAGGATTGGGGTAATAGTGTTGATAGCGGTCAATTAGTTCGAGCAAGTCTTCGATGTAGTTCGTGGCATGGCATAAATTCCCTGTAATGAAACTGACAGGATTGTTAATTTCATGAGCAATCCCGGCAACCATTTGACCGAGACTGGACATTTTTTCGGCCTGCATCAGGCGCGATTCGGTTTGCTTGAGGTCGCGTAACGCTAGATCGAGATGACGTGCTTGGGTTTGAGCCGCCAGAATCGCCGCACGAGTGCTGGCAAACAAATCCACCTGTTCGATCGCGAGCGCGAGTTGATTAACTACAGCTTGCAACAACTCGACTTCACGCTCGCTCCACACATGCGGGCCATCATAGTGACTGCAAACAATCGCGGCTAATTGACCCGTGTGAGTTTTAAACGGTAGCACGAATCCAGCCGTAATGCCCCAATCGACCAGATGCGATCGCGTTTGGGACTCTAATTCCGTTGCCTCCGCTACATTATCGATTTGGATCTTTTGCAGACGGCAGATTGTCTCTGTTAAGTGTGCCAGGTGGGGAGGGAGATACTCGCCCAAGAGACTGGGCAAACCGGGGTTACGGGCTTCGTGAGTTACCCGCAAGCGAAACTGCTCTGACTCCGAACAGTTCCGCAAAAATTGACAGCAGTCAACGCCCAACAAGTTCTGAATCTCTGTCACAGCGGTATTCAGAATCGTATCGAGGTCGAGAGAGTTGCGAATTTGGCTGCTTAAGTGGAACAGCAAGGCTTCCCGACGGTTGAGTAGTTCTTCCCGCGTCCAAGCGCGATCGATCGCAGTCGCGATCGCATTAGCCACCCATCGTAAAACACCGTGAACGATTTTAGAGAATGGCTGCTGGCTATGCAACGCCATGACACCCACCAAGCGCGATTCAATCATCAGTGGATAGCCAGTCAAGAATAGTTCATCACTGCCTGGAGTATTACCTGCTTTCTCACCTGGAGTTAACACCCAATCGCCGTTCGCTTGCTGTGTTTGAGCAACTGACTGAATTAAGGGTTGCCAGCCATCGGGTAAGGGTTCGGCGAGTAACAGTTGCCCTGTTGAGGCTTGCAAATTGAAGGGAAAAGCTTCTTGCGACTCCACCACGGATGGGTCTATAGTCCAAATTGCTGCACTGAGAGCATCAAGATGTTGCACTATTGACTCGGTGCAACGCTTGAGTTTTAAGTGCAATGTACCGTTTTTGTCAACGAGTACAGCACCAACATCGGCTTCGAGAGTTGACAGACGCGATCTCCGCAGCAAGGTGGCTTTTTGTTGCTTAGTTTGGGTAATATCGCGAGCGATCGCATACACCGCAGCTTCTTCAACCACCCGAAAAGCACTCCAAGCCAGCCATTTATAGGAGCCATCTTGACAGCGATAGCGATTCTCGAATCGAATGCTTTCTGCACCGTTGGCAAGTTTATCCCACTCCGCTTGGCTTGCTGCTCGATCTTCAGGATGCACAAAATCGAGGAAAGGCTCAGAGAGCAGTTGCTCGTCGGTGTAGTGTAACGTTTTTGTAAATGCTGGGTTCACGCATCTTAAACAACCCTCGAAACTCGTCACACACATCAGCTCGGGCGAAAGCATAAAAAACCGCATCTGGGAAGCGTCGGATAAACTCTGTGCGTTCCCCTGACTAACTAAACTAGTAGCGATCGCGGTATTGATGCTAATGCGCTCTTTTTCTGTAAGTTCGTTGTATGACGTCTGTAATTTCTGCTTCGACGGCGATTGTTGAGTCCTAGCTACTTTGCGTAACTCTAGCTGGGCGATGGCTTGCCGGCTTAAGGCGGCTAATCCTTCTTGTTGGGATAAGGATAGCGATCGAGGTACGCGATCGAAGACGGCTAAAAGACCTAGGATGAGTCCTTGAGAGGTGACTAAAGGCGCAGCGGCGTAAAACTGCACTATTGGCGACGAGACGACTAGCTCGTGGGTCGCCAATTGGCGCTCGGCTACAGTATTCTCAACAATGAGCAGGCGAGACTCCCAGTTTTCCAGGTTCAGAATCGTTTCGGCAGACAGAGCTAGGTAAGCATCTATTAATTCTGGCTCGATGCCAACTTGGGACTTAAGACACCAACGTTTGGAATCGAGCAGCAACAATAGAGCAACTGGTGTTTGGCAGAGGCAGGCAGCCAAGTGCGTCAAATCGTCAAAGGCGGCTTCGGGAGCGCAGTCAATATTTTGATACGGGGACACAGCATCGAGGCTGACTGCTCCGTTACCAAATAACAGCGTTTTCATTACTTAGCGTTCCTCCCCTCGCCAAAGCCAAGTGCTCTTACTGTTTTTTGTCTTAAGGGTTGTAGGTGCCATCAGCATTGTTGATGCGCCTCCGTGGTGAACATGACTTTAACGCGGGTAGCCGTTGCATGACTTTAATCTTTCCGATAGGAATTTATAGACATCGAGAAAGGAGGCGCTATTTCTAAGCGTCTATAAACCCAATTTTTTCTGACTCAACCAGTCCTTTTATAGCCAAGACCTTCTCGCCTAGTGAGTTTTCGTTCAAGCTCCTCACTTGTAAGTCTTTTGGGATGCTCACAATTTTAACTAATTCTCTAGTCTCCGATCTTATCTTTACTAATCATACACAATATTAAAAAATATAAATCTTTAAAGAAGTGTTGAGCGGCGAATGACTAATTCCTTTCCTGCTAAGGACTCAGCTATCCAGTGCTCATTTTGATGGATAAAAAATGCGAGTAGCTGTAATACGTTAAATCATAAGTAATACAGTATTTACTGATAAGGAGTAGGGGAAAAGGCAAGTTCTATCTTTAAAATTGAGGCAAGTTTTAAGTAAAAATACGTAGGCTCTGTCTAATCTTTGAGATTTAATAACGCATCAGGGAGCAAGCACTCCTTGCCAAGTTAAGACAAAAAGGGTAGTGGCGGCTGGGGAACGTCAGTGCACACCTGACCGAGGTTTAGGACTGGGGATTGAACTGAGTTGTTG
>DATNPT010000607.1:0-7566 GCA_036703075.1 Chroococcales cyanobacterium | reverse complement strand
AAACCAGTTACGCGGCTGATAATATTTTGAATCTGTGGTGCATTGAGAAACTTTGCTGCGCCGCCTGTGGGAATAGAAAACTGTTGAAAGCTGTGGAACAGGTTGGTGTCGCGGGTTGCTCCACCAGAAATTTGCTGAATGAGTCCAGGTGTGACTTGCGAACGTTCTGCACCTAAGGTCGTATCAGGAATGACTTGAGCGAAGGCGCGTGAAGCGGAACTATTCCATAGAGAATCACACTGCATTGCGATCGCACTACTCATCCCTAAGGCAACAAGTGCGATCGCCTGTTTTGCTACCGTTATTCCAAACTTTCTGCCTTGACACGGCTGTCTTCCAGCGCTTTTTGTCGCAAGTTCTACACCCTTTTCTCCTCCCGATGCCTCAGGCTTTTTTCCGGAAAAGCGATCGCTTCGGTCAGTCATCTCGAATTGATGATGCAATTGCCGCAACCCCCTGAGATTCAGCATTAAACTTCTTGTTCGCATTCAATGTTGTGACGTCGCAATAGTACGTATCTCTCGTCGCTATGCCACTTATGCAAGAAGTCTAGGTTAGTCCTGCTAGCGCTAGTGCTAGCCTGAAAAACTATGCCCTAAAAAGCTACCATAGATTTTCTGATAAATTTCAAGTTTTAAGTTAATTCTTCTAATTAATCTAAAAATTACTTCTAAAGATAGATGCATAAATAGTACGTATTATAAGGATGGGCAAGTGACTGGTTTGAGTGAAGGAGGTTGAGGTGTAACCGTTGATGCTGAAGTGGTGAGGATGACCTCACTCTAAGAGCCGAATACCCATCCTTTTACCCATTACCCATTTTTAGGTTAGAAGATACCCTTTCGTAGCAGGTCACTAAACTGGGAAATAGACTCTCTTTAGCCCTGTGTTGCGCTCGATTAATGCCAAACACCAATACCTTCACGCCACAGCTCACTGCTGATGGTTCATTCACCTTCTTTTCGTCTGAATTTGAGGAATACTTTCACAGTACTCAAGGGGCAAAAGAAGAAGCGTTGGTGAAGTTTGCACAGCCTTGCCAGATTGCCGAGAAAGCCCAACAACCCGTAGTGCGATTGCTTGATGTCTGTTACGGGTTGGGCTACAACAGTGCTGCTGCCTTGGAAGTCATTTGGACGCACAATCCCAATTGCCAGGTTGAATTGGTTGCCCTGGAATTAGATCCCACTGTACCGAAAACTGCGATCGCACATCATTTATTAGATAGCTGGAGCCCGCCGATTCCCGAATTGTTGGAAAGCTTGATAACATCTCTCGACGTTCAGACTAACCGACTCCACGCTCGGTTACTCCTCGGTGACGCTAGAGCAACTATTCAAAAGCTGCGTCAATCGAACTTTCAAGCAGATGCAATTTTTCTCGATCCTTTTTCTCCTCGCCGTTGTCCTCAGTTGTGGACTGTTGATTTTTTTGAACAGTTAGCGCGTTGTTGTACAGATAGGGGGCGACTTGCCACCTATTCCTGTGCAGCTTCTGTGCGTAGCGCTCTGATTGCTGCTGGGTTTAAGATCGGTCAAACTCCACCGCTGAGAGGTCGTCAACCGGGAACTGTTGCCAGCTTCACTGACGATTTACCCGCACTGCCAGTGCGATCGCAAGAACATTTACAGACTCGTGCCGCTGTTCCATATCGCGATCCTCAACTTCATGACCCAGACCACGTCATTTTACAGCGGCGGCAAATCGAGCAACAGTCATCTTCCTTAGAGCCGACCTCGCGTTGGCAGAAACGATGGTCAACGTTTCAATAATTAGTATTTAGAATACTTACTTAAACTTTTAGATCGGGCGACTAACGTTTAAAATACAAAATCTAAGTGAATAGCTAGGCATCAATTGGTCGTAAAACCCAGATTGTAGTGTTAAGCTCTCACTTGCCTGATGGAAGCCTTTGCTGGCGTTAGCTCATGTATGATATCTCAGGTGCTTCAACGTTATCCAGATCGGACACTAGTCCTTATTCCGTAACGTTCTTGGATTCCGATCGCCCAAAAGTCCTCGTTGTGGACGACCATCCATCTAGCCGAATGACAGCGGTAGCTCTCTTATCAGTAGAGGGTTACGAAGTACTAGAGGCTGACAGTGGTCCGGCTGCTCTAGAGCGAGTGGTGGAGGGGAATCCAGATTTAATTCTCTTGGACGTGATGATGCCAGGAATGGATGGGTTTGAGGTGTGTCGTCGGCTCAAGGAAGATGAACAAACTCGCCTGATTCCCGTAGTCTTCATCACGGCACTCAACGACAGGCGATCGCGAATTATGGGAATCGAAGTCGGAGGAGATGACTTTCTCACCAAACCCTTCGATCGCTTGGAACTTGCCGCACGGGTCAAGTCCCTCGTCCATCAGAAGCGCCTCAATGAAGATTTAGATCACGCCGAACAGGTTCTTTTCTCAATCGCTAGAGCTGTCGAAAGCCGCGATCCCAATACGGGCGACCACTGCGAACGCTTAGTTTCCATGGGCAAAGCCTTTGGTGAATACATTCAGCTTTCGAGACTAGAAATTCGGAATTTAATGTGGGGTGGCTATCTTCACGATATCGGCAAAGTTGGTATTCCCGACGCCGTCTTATTGAAACAAGGTCGATTTACTCCCGAAGAGCGGGAGATCATGAACCGTCACGTCCTAATCGGGGAAAAGATTTGTAAGCCTTTGCGTACAATGCGGGGTGTGATCCCAATTATTCGCTATCACCACGAGCGCTGGGATGGCAGTGGTTATCCAGATGGTTTGGTCGCACAAGAAATTCCCTATCTAGCTCAGGTTTTCCAGATCATCGATATTTACGACGCTTTGACAAGCGAACGTCCATACAAACGAGCGCTATCACCCGAAGAAGCTTTAGAGGTGATTGCAGAAGAAACGGAAAAAGGTTGGCGCAATCCCGAACTCATAAAGCAGTTTACTGAATTTGTTCAGACAACGCATCTAAAAGAAATATTACACTCCCCAACTCGACCAAACCTTGAGTAACGTTGCTGCCCTTGCCTTCAAGTTCCATCGTTACCAGCTAGCTTTCGATCGGCAGTCAGTGGTTAGGGATAACAAACAACGGATTCTACGGATTACTGACAAGGGACGAAAAATCCAAGTTTAGATTATGCCGTTTAGATACCAAGCCGCTTAGCACTGTAACTTCCCCAAACGCCCCCAACGGAGTAGACAAGATTGGGTAGGTCAAGTGTTATCATCAGTGAGCAAAATTTTGAAAGCTGGTAGCTGAACACAAGTAGCTCATCATGGTTGCAGTAGCGATTCTAGCGGCAGGGCGTGGGACGCGCATGAAATCTGACCTGCCTAAGGTCTGTCATCAATTGGGTTCTCTTTCTCTTGTGGAACGGGTTCTCAACAGTTGTCTCTCATTGAACCCCTCGCGGTATCTCGTCATTGTCGGCTATCAGGCTGAACGAGTCAAACAATCGCTAGACGGATTTTCAGGTGCAGAGTTTGTCGAACAGACGGAGCAACTGGGAACAGGTCATGCTGTTCAACAACTCTTGCCCCACCTAGAAGGCTTCACGGGTGACCTGCTAATTTTAAATGGCGATGTTCCCTTATTGCGACCCAGCACGATTCAACGACTGTTAGAGACGCATCGATCTCATCAGAATGCCGCAACTCTGCTAACTGCTCACCTGCCCAATCCCCAAGGTTACGGACGTGTCTTTTGCGATAACCAAAATCTGCTCAAACAGATTGTGGAAGATCGAGACTGCACAGAGGCTCAAAAGCAAAATCATCGAATCAATGCGGGAGTCTATTGTTTCAACTGGTCGCAACTGGCACAAGCTTTGCCGAAATTAGAGGCAAATAACGATCAAAAGGAATATTATCTAACCGATGTGGTGAACCATTTAGACCCAGTGATGGCAGTGGATGTGGAGGATTACCAAGAAATTCTCGGCATTAACGATCGCATTCAGCTTGCCAACGCCTACGAAATTTTGCAAACGAGGGTGAAAGATGACTGGATGAGGGCAGGCGTGACCTTAATTAATCCAGACAGTATTACGATTGATGACACGGTGGAATTGCAACCGGATGTCACCATCGAACCCCAAACTCATCTGCGAGGTAAGACAAAAATTAACTCGGGTAGTCGGATCGGGCCGGGAAGTCTGATAGAAAATAGCGAGTTGGGTGAGAATGTGACGGTTCTGTATTCCGTGGTAAGTGACAGTGTCGTTAAAAACGGCACCCGGATTGGTCCCTATGCTCATCTGCGGGGTCATGTAGCGGTGGGAGAATCTTGCCGAGTTGGGAATTTTGTAGAACTTAAAAACAGCCAAATTGGCGATCGCACGAATGTTGCTCACCTATCGTATCTGGGTGATGCGACGCTAGGTAACAAGGTCAATATTGGAGCGGGTACAATTACCGCTAACTACGATGGTGTAAAGAAGCATCGCACGGAAATTGGCGATCGCACCAAGACCGGATCGAACAGCGTCCTTGTGGCACCTGTAACCATTGGAAAAGATGTCACCATCGCCGCTGGTTCTACAATTACCGAAAATCTACCCGATGATTGCTTAGCGATTGCACGTGCGCGGCAAGTCGTTAAATCTGGTTGGCGGTTAAAATCACAAGCCGACGACGCCTCACGTTGACAGACTTGGATCGGGATAGAGCAACAGCTCAGGGCTAAGAGCTATACTCTACGTTGCCTAACATTTGTGCCCAGTCTCGAAACTCTATTGACAAATATTTCAATTTGCCCATCAATCTCAACGAAATCCCTGATGCTCGAACTGGCGATGTGTAGGGAGTGCTAGCTGTTGGCAAAAAGGCGATCGCTCCTTAGAGAGTGTATGCGATCGCCTTCTTGCTTAAAAAAACTACACAGGGGTCAGTAATGACAGATAATGAACCCTGAGCGCATACGACTAGTAATTAATCACTAAGAACTGATGACAAAAACTGCGTGGGTTTTTCCAGGACAAGGTTCTCAAGCGATTGGCATGGGAGTTGATTTATTAGAGTTACCTTTTGCCAAAGACAGGTTTGAGCGGGCTAAGCAAATTCTGGGTTGGGATGTGCTAGAAATCTGCCAAAACCGTGAAGATAAGGTATCTCGAACTCTCTATACTCAGCCCTGTCTGTATGTTGTGGAAAGCATCCTAGCTGACGTACTCATCGAGCAAGGCAAGACACCCGCTCTAGTCGCCGGTCATAGCTTAGGAGAATATGTTGCCCTCTACGTCGCCAAAGTGTTTGACTTTGAAGCTGGGTTGAAGCTAGTCAAGCGCAGGGCCGAACTGATGGATGAGGTGTGTGGTGGCATGATGAGTGCCCTAATCGGCTTTGACCGCGAACAGCTAGAACAGCAAATCCAGCAAACTCCTAACGTTGTGCTTGCCAATGACAATAGTCCCGCTCAAGTTGTCATTTCTGGAACGCCAGAGGCGGTTGAGAGTGTTGTCTCGCAAATTAAGGTCAAACGTGCAGTTCCGTTAAAAGTATCTGGGGCGTTTCACTCTCCGCTCATGTCCCAAGCGGCGGCTGAGTTCCAAGAGGTTTTGCAGGCTGTCCCGTTTGCCAACGCTAAAATTCCAGTACTGTCCAATGTTGAACCTCTACCAGCCGTTGAGGCATCTGTATTAAAAGATCGCCTCCAGCGTCAGATGACAGGTTCAGTGCGCTGGCGAGAAATCTCTCTGCAACTGCCAGTAGAAGGTATTGAGCGCGTTGTGGAAATTGGCCCCGGTAAAGTCCTCACAGGTCTGATCAAGCGGATGTGTCCTGATGTAGTGTTGGAAAATGTGAGTAGCTTTGCCGACTTACCAATGCTAGCGATCGCTAGTTAATTACAACGTTAATCGGTGAAAACCCTTTAACCGTCAAACTGTCTAACCTCCCAACGTTCAATCTTCATGGGCAGAACCCGCGAACCATTTGCCAGCTTACTGCTCTACTACGCTTTTAAGTGGTCAGTAGTCAGTCCAATGCTTCACACTTACTTTCGAGGTCGTGTCTATGGTGCTGAAAATGTACCTCAAGACAAGCCACTGATTGTGGTGAGTAACCATGCCAGCGATTTCGACCCGCCGATTTTATCCAGTGCCGTGCGACGCCCAGTGGCTTACATGGCTAAGGAGGAGTTGTTTGAGATCCCAATCTTAAAGCAAGGGATTGAGTTGTATGGTGCTTACCCAGTGAAGCGAGGGATGGCAGACCGCAGTGCAATTCGCGCTGCCCTGAATTGTCTATCTCATGGCTGGGCTGTCGGTCTGTTTTTGCAAGGAACAAGAACACCCGACGCCCGAATTTCCGAACCAAAGCTCGGTGCAGCCATGATTGCGGCTAAAGCACAAGTTCCAATGCTACCCGTGAGTTTGTGGGGGACTCAAGCCATTGTCAAAAAAGGTTCACCCGTACCGCGTCCCGTGCCAGTCACCGTGAGGATCGGTGAGATTATTGCTCCCCCCACCTCTAATAAACGAGAAGAATTAGAAGCCGTGACGCAACAGTGTGCAGAGGCAATTCATGCCCTGCACGACTTGGGGCGTTAATTTACGTCAGGATGGAATATATCACCATCCCAATCAACCATGAATCAGCCATCTGCTAAAACGATTTGGGAGCGACTGAACAACTCCGTCTTAGTTCGCTTCTTACTACTTTGTGCCTCTGGCTGGGCATTGGTGCAGGTTTTAGCCTACTTTCAAACCGTTATCGCGATTTTTACCTCTGCTGCACTGCTTGCTTTTCTACTGAGCTATCCAGTAGGAGCGTTGCGTCGCTTTTTACCGCATAGTGTAGCCGCTATCTTAGTTTTTTTTGTTGGGCTTGCTCTAATTGGTGGTCTGACCCTTACAGCTGGTTTAGCTGTCCTATCCCAAGGCCAACAATTATTTGAAAGTTTAACGAGTTTTTTAAATTCTCTCGTTCCCTTAGTGGAACGGATAGAAGAGTTCCTGAGGAGTCGGAATGTTCAGGTAGATCTCAATGCGATCGAAGAAAATGTCCGAGATCAATTTATATCGGGACTGGGCTTGGGACTTAGTTATAGTTTAGCTACGCTACAACTCTTCTTTGCAAATCTTTTAAATCTAGTTTTAATCTCAGTTATTTCTCTATTTATGCTTTTAGATGGAGAAAAACTATGGATTTTTGTTCTTAAGATTTTCCCCCGGTATTTACGAGATAGAGTAACAGCTATTGTTCAGCGTAATTTTCTGGGTTTCTTTAGAGGGCAGTTTATTTTAACGTTATTTCTTACCACTTGTACGTTTCTTGTATTTCTAATACTGCAAGTTCCGTTTCCCTTAGTTTTATCCTTAATTGCTGGATTGTTTGATACTATACCTGGAATTGGCGCAACCTTGGGAGTTGGGATAATTTTTGTGATTTTATTATCTCAGAATGGGTGGCTAGCCCTAAAAGTCTTAGTAGCCTGTATTATCCTTCAGCAAATCCAGGACAATTTAATTTCACCTAGGGTGATGCAAAATTCAGTGAATGTTAACCCTGTCGTGATATTTTTTGCCTTACTCGTAGGTGCTAGAGTGGCTGGAATCCTAGGAATTTTTATTGCGATCCC
>DATNPT010000636.1:0-3395 GCA_036703075.1 Chroococcales cyanobacterium | reverse complement strand
CTCGGGGGCACGCAGTACCCTAGCGACCCTCTGGTCTGTGGACGACCAATCTACCTCATCATTCATGGTTGAGTTTTACCAGGCGCTATCCCAGTCACAGGTTACTAAAGCTGAAGCTGTACGTAATGCTCAACTAGCGTTACTGAAGCAGCCTCAATTTAGGCATCCCTTTTACTGGGCACCCTTTGTACCGATCGGAAATTGGCTTTAACACTGTTGAAATCGCAGGTTTGGAACAGGTTAATCTGTATGCTAAGTCGGGAATCTGGTACGATGCGGTAGCTAATCTGGCTGCACTACAAAAAACTCAATCCAATAATCCAGAAGTGGCATCAGCTTGGAAAGATTTGTTGCGGGGGGTTGGATGAGATGCGATCGCCAAAGCACCTCTGAAAAATTAATCAGAAGCGATCCGCTCACGCGATCGCTTCGCCGAACGTGCTAGAGAATCGTGTTGAACGGTAGGAATGCGACCATGTTCATTTGCTATTCCAGTATCATCCTGATGTGGCGCTCAGCAACCTGGTTAACAACGTCAAATCTGTAACCTCTCGCAAGATTCGGCAGGAATTCGCTGATTACCTAGCTTCTTTCTACTGGAAGGATGTTTTTTGGAATGGCTCTTATTTTGTAGCTAGCTGTGGCGGGGTTACTATATCGACTCTGCGACACTATATTGAAAATCAAGACCGACCCGAGAGCTAGAGGGATTGGTCAACTCCGTGCCTCCGCTGACCCGCGATTCATCCCACGTCTGACCCGTAAGGGCAGCGTGGGATGAATCGCGATTAAGCTAAATTCACGCTCCTCAGATGCCCTGGATGGTCAATAAACCGGATACGAATAAAATTGTGGCGGCTAGAGAAAGTAGCATCATCAACCCAGAGGGCATGAAGGCACGGGTACGGAATAAGCGAATCACGAAAACAATAAAGAGAATTAAGCCAATTAGCGCCGCTAGTCCCAGTCCTACCAAGGGAAACTGGCGGCAAATAAACCAGGCAACCAGCAAGGCGATACCACTGCCTACACCGCTTAGTAGGGACATTTTGCTTTTTGCTTTGACGTATCCCATAACACCGCCAAGCAAGACGATTAAACCGTAGAGCGGGATAGACCAGGTAGCAATTGGAAACAAATTGTTCATTTTCTCAGAAGTTGCTGGTATTGCGCGTTAGCGTAGAAACTACAGGAGTTAGGAGATTGCGGATATGAGTTCCCATGAGTTGTTAATGTTAGGACTACTACTGAGTCCGGGCATTTTACTTTCTGTCATACTCATGCTCACCTTTGCAGCGGGTGGCTAGTCTGAGCGCCCCCCTTCGCCGGATTCGCTCTTAAGAGCGAAACACAACTGACTCACTATTGTAGTAGCAATACTCCCCAGTCCCTCTAATTTGGACGGGGGAGTTTGAATTGATGAGATAGCACGGCTTTTACTGATCGGTTGTCTTAGAAGAATCAGCAGACTTTTCACCAGGATGGGGTTGTCGGCGCAAGGGAGTTGAGTTGATCAACATTTCCTCAAGCTCCATGCGTTGTTCCATCTGGCGTAAGAAGTACCCAGTCATCATGGCTGAGGCTAACAGGCCTGCAAGGTTTTCCCGGTTGGTTGTAATTTGCACGCTAAAGTTTTCAGAAGGGAGCATCCCAACTAACCCCTGAACGTTCTGAGAGATGATTTGCTGCACCTCAGGACTTGCGGATTTCGCAACTTGTGACAGCACATCCGGGGATTGGTGCTGAAGGTAGCTGAGAAGGGGGTTAGCTTGCTCTTCTTCCGGTTCGGAATTGAGAAAGTCTGGGTTAAATACCATTAGAAATCAAAGATTTGACTTACTTAACTTCTACTCTAAACGATTGTGCTGTCAGCCGACCTGTGATTTCCTGCATGACCGGTATTCCTTTTAGCATAAATTTTTGATCGCGCACTGTGCATGAAGAAGCGATGAATTTTTCGTCAAGATTTGGAATTTGGTTCCAGAGGTGGCAGTAATCGATCGAGTTCAAAGTGTTGATGAAATTTTTCTGTGACTTGTAACCAGTAGGAACGACCATCGGATTGCTTTCGTTTCTGCACGAATCCTAGTTCGATCAATTCCTGGACGTGTTGATAAGCACCACTGCCACGCAGTTCAATTAAATCGGTTTGAGCGATGGGGGTTTTAAGCGCGATCGCGGCTAGCGTTCTCAACGCCCCAACACCTAATTCAGCAGGAACTAAGCTTTGCATTATGTCCTGAAAGGACGAGCGTAACTGAAGGCTATAACCAGCCGGTGTCTCGACGACTTCCAATGCACTATCCCGACGGGCATAATCTGCCATGAGTTCAATCAAGGCATCTTCAGCATCTTCGCGATCGCATCCTGCCAGTTCAGCAATGTCTGCGATCGAAAGTGGTTTTCCCTTCAGGTAAAGTATTGCTTCTATCTGGGTAGCTAAACGGGGCATGAACGCTTTTGGATGTTGGACTTGAGATTTCGGGTTAGTAGTTAATTGGGCTTAGCCCATGTATTCCTACTAATGAGCGCTTTATTAGTTTAATTAGTTTAATCGCTAACCCCATCTGGTCTTACCCATCAGCCCCTTAATCCAGTTGGCGTCCCGTAAGTTCGACGAAGATATCTTCTAGATTAGAGGGGCGAACCATAATACCCGTTTTATCCGGTAAGCTGTCGAGGTAAGTGTTGGCTTGGGCTAGAGTGGGGAAGAACTTGTACTCAAAACGGTCTTCGACTTGTTTCATCAGCAGTCCTTCACCGTGTTGTGCTTTGAACTGCTGGAGAGTACCGAGTTCAATCAGCTGTCCAGCGTCCATGATGCCGATGCGGTCACACAAAAACTCTACCTCATCCATATAGTGGGTAGTCAGCAACATCGTCATCCCCTGCTTGTTCAAATCGCGAATGATTTCCCAGAGGCGGCGGCGAGTTTGCGGGTCGAGTCCGACAGTGGGTTCATCGAGAAACAGCACCTTGGGTTCGTGTAACAGCGCCCTGGCAATTTGTAAGCGGCGCTTCATCCCACCCGATAGAGTTTTGACTAAAGCATCCCGCCGATCTGCTAGTTCCACATAGTCCAACCATTGATTAATCAGCTTCTGACGTTTGGGATTAGGAATGTGATGCAGGCGTCCGTGCAGTTCCATGTTCTCCCAAACGGACAGGTCAGCATCTACGCTAATTTGCTGCAACACAACGCCGATAGTTTGCTTCACCTGCAAAGGTTGGCGTACAACGTCGTAACCCGCAATCTCAATGTGACCCGCACTTGGTCGAGTTAGGGTGGTCAGCATCCGAATTGTGGTCGATTTACCAGCACCGTTGGGACCTAGTAACCCAAACATCTCTCCCGCTTCAATGCTGAAGGAGAGGTCATTCACAACCGGGACTTT
>DATNPT010000591.1:0-6763 GCA_036703075.1 Chroococcales cyanobacterium | reverse complement strand
AGTGTCAACCGTGAGTTAAAACTTTTGATCGATCGCTTGTCAAATCCTCAAAACTTGCCCCTCGTTGCTTCAAGTCTTGCTTCATATCCTCAGACATTCCTGAATTACTGCCAAACCGAGCATGGGCTACGTCAGCTCCATTCAGAAGGGCACCACCCAAGCTAGCATGAGTCAGAATGGCATAACCTAAGTTCGCTTCACCCAATTTTGTATAACCCAAGTTTCCATAGCTGAGATTGGCATAAGTGAGGTTAGAGTTAGACAGATTCGCATAACTCAAGATACTACGGCTCAAGATCGCACCAAATAAATTAGCGTCGCTAAGGATAGAACCGAACAGGTTGGCATCGCTTAGGTTGGTATTGCTTAAGACAGCACGACTCAATTCAGCATTGCTTAGAATCGAACGGCTCAAGTTGGCTCCGCTCAATATAGCGCGACTGAGATTAGCATTGCTCAGGAGCGCCCGGTTCAAAATAGCGCTACTGAGATTAGCATCGCTGAGATTAACACCACTGAGGTTAGCGTCGCTCAGATTCGCACCAAACAAATTGGCACCTTTTAAGAGCGCACCGAATAAATTCGCCCCGCTCAAGTCAGCACGACTTAAGTTGGCACCGCTCAAATTAACATTACTCAAATTAACGCCGCTCAAATTGACGCCACTCAGATCGGCTCCAGCAAAATCCTCTGCTGTATTTAAACCGGCAATTCTCGCTAGTTCAAAAAAATCCTTTGTTTCTGTCCCTCTAATCCGCTGAATCAAGTCTTGAACTTCGAGACGAAATTCTTCCCCTGGCATATGGCAAGTCTCCCTGACTGAAATAGGCTTTGAATTTGTGCTTTGGCTGAACCAGAATTTCTTCCAACTCTGTACATTGGCACTCTACTGATTGGTTCTCTTGTTCCGGCAGAAGCATCGTCGGGAGAGGCTATGACCTTGCTAGGGTTGGTGGAGAAGTTCAGATCTGCGTCAGCTCAAACGCTAGCATAATCCACTAAACTATCGTCTGTGTAGGTTTACACATTGGTGAACCCAACCGCTCAATGTGGAGGGAAAAAATTTTGATCAGTAATGCGATCGCGCCATTCAAACAGTGAACAGTGACATTTGTTGCCGGAGTGGGGATTGAACCTCAACTCTTGCCTTACTGCCTATAGAGTTTCTCGGATGAAGAACTCTCACCTTCAGAGTGAGTGCTCGATCGGATGTTCACTAGCCACTAAGTAGCCGTCATGAACTGCGTACACCAGAACGCATGAAAATTCTTATTCCTTCTGGCTTCCGCATTCTGCCCTCTGCCTTGCCTTAACAACAAGTATTAATGCCGATCTACTTAATAAACTAATCACTGTTAAGAATTTTGCCGAACTTGGCTTTTGACCCAGTCACGAAAGGAATGAACAAGCTCTAAATACTCGACAATTCCTATTCTGAGCAGGAACTGGTCAATTGTCGCCATAGGCAATTTGGGAAAGGCAAGACTACGATTGGATTGAATATAGTGTTTGCCTTGTAACTGATAAATGGTGAGGGATACACCATCATAGCGCCAGATTTCTGGAATCCTCAGAGCCGCAAAAACGTTTAAGCGAGTTTTTGAGCGATCGGCAACATCAATCTCGATCGCCAAATCGGGGGGTGGAACTTGGCTGAGGTCGAGATGCTTTTTCCCTTTAACCGCCATTCGGTTTTGGATGTAGAAGCATTCATCGGGTTCTAAACCACATAGGATATCCCGGCGCTCGAAGGTTGTGGAACCCAAGGGATAAATACTAATCCTCAGCTCTTCCGCTAGAGTTTCCACAAAGCGCCCTACCAACTTTTTGTAAATCTCATGCTCAGGCGATCGGCCCATGATTTCGAGGATGCCACGATTGTAGGTCAGGCGCAAGCGGCGATCGCTTAATTCACGTTGCAAGGTTTGATAGGTCTGCCAACTAATCCCCGATAGCTGAATTGGTTGTGTCATTGGCGTGCGGGGTTGCCGATCGCAAAAGTGAAAAGCGATCGCGCCTATGTTAAATAATCTATGACAAATCTAAGACGCTTTAATACGAACTTAAAGTAGTACAACAATCATGACCCATTTTTGCTCAGAATCTAGACAAAGTAGTGGAATAGTCTTTAGACTCTAAGCTCGTAAGCTCGTATCTACTCTAATAATCAACACTCTTTGTGAAGCGACCTTCTTCCCGCCACCAATTTATCCAACTGCTGTCAGTGCTGGGTTTCCTAGGCGGAATTAGCTGGATGGTGTTTAATCTCAATTCTTGTGCATGGGTGCCACAGGCGATTTTGGAGATGCCCCTGATTGGGATGGGGCGAAAAACAGCCAAGCACACGGCTCAAGCTAAGCCTTTAGTGACACCTGCGGGTTGGCCAATACCATCCCCGTTACCTGCACCTAAGGAGGTTTGGGACTGTGACGTGATTGTGATCGGGGGGTCGTTAGGAGGAGTTTCCGCCGCTTCCCAGGCCATGCAATCGGGCGCGAAGACGTGCTTAATCGAACTTACCCCTTGGTTGGGAGGACAAATCAGCTCCCAAGGGGTATCAGCGCTCGATGAATCGCTCAGGATGCGTGCCTTAGAGAACTTTTCAGCGAGTTGGAAGCGGTTTAAGCAGTTAATTGAAGAGCAACCTGTCGAGCTTCCGAGTTGGTATCGCGATCGCTTTCCTTCTACCCTAAAAGTCAAAAACATTAATAGCTGCTGGGTGGCTAATCTTTGCTTCCCCCCCAAGGCTGGAGCATTAGCGGCGGATAAACTGCTAAAGTCGTCATCCGTCAAAGCTCCAGGCAGTCAGTGGGGAACCTCAATTGCCTTCAAAGGAGCCGAGTTCGACAGCACGGGGAAAAACATTACAGCTATCTATGCGGTGCGACGGATACCGCGAGACCCTAACTATATACCCAAAGGTCGGCTCTCTGAAGAGCTGCCGTCTTGGTATGCCTGGTCTAGCGATGATGCATTTGAAAAAGTACCGTTGCGCTTGCAAGCTCCCCCTAACAAACGCCTCATCGTGATTGATGCGACGGACACAGGTGAGTTAGTCGGATGGGCAGGCATCCCGCACCGCTTGGGTTCGGAATCGCGTGCTACTACAGGTGAAACCAAGGCAGCGCCCAAAGATAACCCCGACTGCACTCAAGCCTTCACCTTTCCCTTCGCCCTTGCTATTGCCGACGATCGCGGAGCTAGCCTTGCTCAACTGTCTCAAATCCAGCCGGGATATTCCAGAGCAGAACATCGACAGGATTACTCATTGGGCAAGTTTCCCATGTTTTCCGGTCGGAGCTTTTTCAACTATCGACGCATTGTTAGTCTCACCCATAATAATCCGCGAACTGGCACTCCAGGACCGGGAGACATTACTCTAGTCAACTGGAATCAAGGGAATGACTGGAGTTGGATGAATCCACCCCTAATCCTGTCCTCGCAAAAGATCGAGGCTTCTGGGCAGCGTCAGAACTGGATAGGGGGACTTTCCTTAGATGCACTTCGGGAAGCAGAATATCATGCGCTTCTCTTTTCAGAATGGCTGATAGAAACGCAAAGCAGATCCCCCTACCTGCCGCTGACTCATGTATCCGGCTCTGAGTCTGTGATGGGTACGCTTTCAGGGTTGAGTATGGTGCCTTATATCCGAGAGGGACGACGGATTTTAGGACGAAAAGCTTACGGACAACCCTCGTTTATGATGCGGGAGGCAGATCTTAGAAAAAACATGGCAGGTAGACGCGATTTTAAAGCAACCACTGTAGCCGTCACTCACTACGGATTTGACTTTCATGGATGTCGCTATCGCAACTGGGAACCGTCAAATTCTGCTAATAGTGCGCCCGCTAAAGAGATGGAAACCCGAGCAGCGTATATTCCCTTAGAGAGCTTAATTCCCCAACGGATTGATAACTTGCTCATCGGTGGCAAGAGCATTGCCGTCACTCACATCGTCAATTCCGTCACCCGCATCCACTACAGCGAGTGGAGCGTTGGTGCGGCAGCAGGAGCAACAGCCGGTTGGCTCCTCGCTCAAAATCGACCCGATCTGACTCCAGCCGCGATCGCTCCTGGAAAACTGATGCCACAATTGCAACAATACATGAGAAAACAAGGGCTGCGTTTAAACTGGTGAACGCTAGGACTGTCAAATAATCCTGCGTCAGCATCAATTTTACGAGGTGTTTTGCCGGGAAAAGAGATGAAATTTAGTATTGTCATCACAACTTATAATCGTTTAACTCTGTTAAAGCGTGCCATCGATCGCGCTCTAGCCCAAACGGTACCTTGTGAGGTCGTTGTAGTTGATGATTGTTCCTCCGATGGCACGCAAGCTTATGTTCAAGAGCAGTGTGCAGCGCTGGTAAGTGTTGGTGACAAGCGTCTAATTTATCATCGGAATTCTACCAATCTCGGTCACTCCAAATCAGTCAACGCTGGTGTTGAACTGGCAACTGGTGATTGGATTAAACCTGTAGATGACGATGACTATCTAGCACCTAATTGCATTGAGGTGATGGCAAATGCGATCGCGTTGCGTCCCCAAGCCGTCATTTGCTCTTGTCAAGCCGCTCAAGTCGATGCCGATGGTGTTGAACTTAGTAGAACTCGGCAAACCGGGCCAGGGAAAGCCTTCTATATTCCCCAAGCAGATATTCACTACGGAATGCTTTTGGAACAGGTGCCTTTCGGTACCCCCATTCAAGTGGCGTTTTCCCGTGCAGCCTTTCTCAAAACTGGGGGTTGGGACTCTAGCCTCGATGCCAACTTTGATGATATTGATTCTTGGATTAAAATTGCTCAGTTTGGCGATGCTATTTTTATTAATGAGTGCCTAGGCTATAGAACAATTTGGTCTGGGGCTTACAATCAAAAATTCCCATTAGAAAAGCGCCTTGAAACTAATATTTTGATTAAGGAAAGCATCTATTCGCGGGTTAACGAAACGCATCAGAGCGAAATTCCAAGGCTTCAAGATATCCGAGATTACTTGAAATTACATTGGAGTATCGCAGGTTTGAAACAAGGTAACTTAATGAGTGCCGCTAAACTATCTTTTCCTGCCTGTTTCTCAGTAGCAGCTTGGCAGCTTTTAGGAAAAGTTAGCCGTTACCGTAGCCATCCCAACAGCGCAGCTCTGATTCAAAAGCTAGTGTTAATTGAAGATTGAGGAGCAGTCTTCAAATTCTTCCGGATGGCAGAACCGACTTGCGGAAAAATATGTTTAACTGTTATTAGTATTAAGAATATTAACAGGAACTTGCTTTTAGCAAGAAACATGCATCAACCCCTTCGCATGAGGAATGGCATCGGTGACATCACGCTTACAAGTTGCTCAAACCGTTGAAGAGTCATTAATTGCAGCATTTTTCCGCAAATCAGTCGGCCGTTGGCGCTCAGAACGCCGCTACTACACGCTGCCGGATGGAGAAACCAAGGAAGTCGTGAGCCTGATTCAGGTTCGGTTTCTGGAGCAAGGATGTGATGAACTGCTTGAGCTACAACGGCTGCACGAGCTACCGGATGGAGTGTCTTTAACGTGTGGTACGCTTGTAAGCTGGAAAAGCAGCGATTCAGTAACGGGACGCAAGCAGTCGGAAGATTCGACGTTATTTGGAGCGTTGGGAAATCTTCTCTATCGCGATCGCGGTTTTGCCACCTCTAAGCCCATTACTGCTGAATTCTACTTCCCCAATCCCTTAACCTTGTGCCTGCGAACGGAATATAAAGGTTCTGTCTTTGAGGAAGAACTCAAACTCGTGGGTGAAAAGTACCGGACGCGGCAAACCATCATCTCTCGTGCAGGCGAGCAGAAGATGATCGGTCAGTATTTGGAAAAGCGTATAGAGGCTGAGTAAGGAATTTCCCAAAAAGATAGCGATTCGCACTTGAATAGAGCTTTGAATTTAGGTTCCCCCCTCCAATGAGAGGGTTATGGGGGCAAAAATTGAGGCGATTCACAAGTCAAGAATGTTTACATTTTATCAAACCCTACTCTTCTTGCCCTGTAGTAGGATTATCCTGAGATTTCCACAGTTTCTTGAAATGACTAGGTGTTGTCTCCTCACCGTTTGATAAATGTAGCCATTGAATGAGTAGGCCCAATCAGCCAGAGTTACCTTGTAAAGTCTATGCTGAGGCTGTTGTCCGTTCAGTAACTGGGGCATCGTTGTTACGCTCTTCAAGTCTCGTTACTAGCGAGAACGTGCTTCAATTTCAGGCAGAACCGAACCTACTCATATCAGCGGCTCAACGCTTAAAGGCAGCAGGATTTGAAATTTTATGTAATATTGCAGAAGCTGGCAAAGCGTCGATCAGCATTGCTGCCGCACCAGAGGTTTATGAGCGATCGTTTCGGACAACCCTGGAGGCAGTTGAGCGCCCTGTGCTGAAGGAAATGGGTCAGCCTAGCACGGCAACATTTATCAATTCAGTTGATGGCAAACCTTTTGGCGAGATTGATACCTCTGACACCATTTGGGCTGAGGTGTTAGATGGTGTTGCAATCAAAGAACCAGTTTACTACGCTCAACCCCCTGAGCCTGCAATAGCTCCACCAGAAACAACGACGAAATATCTGAATGTGCCAGATGATGTTGCTCAAGGGTTAAATGCAACTCCGGTTCACCAACAAGGCATCACAGGCAGGGGCATTAGGGTCGTCATGATTGACTCTGGGTGGTATCCCCATCCATTTTTTAGACACCATAACTACAAAGTAAATGTTGTTCTAGGTCCCGGTGCAACCGCTCCTGAACGA
>DATNPT010000584.1:0-34119 GCA_036703075.1 Chroococcales cyanobacterium | reverse complement strand
AAAACTGGATTCACGATGAAGCTCGATCCTTGAAGTATCACGCTTTCTGCGGCTTGAATCGTTATATCTCCAGCTTGTGCCTGTGCAAATCCCAACCCTTCTCCTATTCCGGCTCGAAGACCGCTTCCTTCAGTTAAGTCAAGGTTACGAGCCGCGATCGCAATAGAACCGCCTCCTCCAGCAGCTACATCAACAAAAGCACCATTAGTCAGCGATACATCGGCTCGTGCTATGAGATCGGGAAAACTCAAACTTCCATCACTATTCCACCTAACTGTTCCTGCTACTGAAACGCCTCCTAACTCCACCCGTCCTCCGGGTGCAAGTAACTGCCCACCATTAACATCTACAGTGCCACCTACCAGAGCTAAGGTTTGCCCCTCCTGCACCTGTAAACTTGCTCCTTGCGATTGAATCGCTCCCGGATTGCTGCCATATTGCAAGCCGAGCGGCACACTCACCGTTAGCAATGGCGGTGCTTGTGGAGTCGTGGCGCTGAAAGCGAAAGCGTTATTAAACACAAGGCTGTTGGCGGTGCTGGCAATAAATGATCCCCCCACATTCAACTGAGCATTGGAACCAAACAGAATGCCGTTGGGATTGAGCAAAAACAAATTGGCGTTCCCCCCCAAAACACCCAAGGTGCCGAGAATCTCAGATGGATTGCCACCCGTGACACGGGTGAGAATATTGGTAACACCCGCCGGATTGGTGAAGTAAACACCCCGTCCGTCATCAACATTGAATTCTCGAAAGCTGTGGAAGAGATTGGCACCGCGTTGTGCGCCACCGTCGATTTGGTTACTAGGCAGGTTATTAATTACCCGCTCGGGTGAGATGAGCGATCGCTCATTGCCCAACGTATCATCCGCGATCGGAATGCGTTGCGTCAATGCAGGGAGAGGTGAAACGGCGATCGTTCCAGTACTCAATAGAAATCTAAACAGCAGTCGCCAATGTACCTGTTTTTGAACCATTGCAGAATCAACCTCTTCAAAAGCAGACATTTAGTCTAAAAAATAATTCTGCTCATAGGAAATTGCTAATAACGTCATAAATCTTTGAAATGATACACTCGCTGCGCTCATGCTCACGCCTCAACTGCATCAGTTCAAAACACTGACATCTACTAACCGAATGTAGCAGGACAAGCTCAACTGAACCCAGTCTGACTTGTTGATTTGGCTACTCAAATAATGTTTAAATTCAAAGCTTTGCCACGTTATCTAATGGCGAGCGCAAAATCCTTATCAGTACCCTTAAGGGGAATCTAAAATCTGAGTTGCATTCAGTTAATCTCGGACGTGAAAAATTTACTTTATTCAAGGAGACTATCGATGGAACAGGAACTTTGGGGCAAATGGAATCCAAAAGACTATCTTGAAGAGTATCACGCTGAGGTGGCTGTGGATGCAAAAAAGGTGATTGAAAGTTTAATCGGATTTTTTAACGAGAACATGTCCAAAATTGACACATCTGCGATACTGGACTTTGGTTGTGGTCCGACATTATACGGGATGTTATCAATCGGTCATCTCTTCAAAGAAATTTATCTAGCAGATTATCTCTCATCTAATCTTACACAAATTGATGCATGGATTAAGAACCACAAGGAAAGCTTTAATTGGAATCAACATACGCAATTTGTCCTTAATCAAAATGGTTGTACCACACCGTCAAGTGGACAAATAGCAGATAGAGAGGATGCGATCAGAGCAAAAATCAAAAGTTTACTAACGTGTAATGCCAAAGAACCCGATCCAATGGGGAGGCTTTTTCGTGAGAGCTTCCCAGTTGTTATAACGCTTTTCTGCGCTGACTCAATTACTAGCAACAAGGATGAATGGAAAGCGATCGTGAAGAATATATCTTCTTTGGTCGCTCCTAAGGGGATATTCATCGTCGGTGCATTATTAGAATGTCAATCTTATAAGGTAAAAGGAAAGTCATTTCCAAGCGCAAATATCTCAGCCCAAGATTTTGAGGATTTGATTAAGGCAGGGTTGGGATTTCCTAGAGAATGCGTCAATTTAACAGTCATTAATACGCCCGAACATCATAGCCTTGGCTATGAAAAATTTTCGCTTGCAGTTATCAAAAAGCTAGGGACTAACTTAAGCTAATAAATCGTTAAAGTAGAAAGAGATGAAAACTTTGTGTTGTAGATGACCGACGAGTTAAGCCGATGCATGATGTGAGAGTCATTAGCATCATGCTGATATCGTGCCTTTACGCAAACAGCCTTATATAACTGACTCATCACAGAATAATGAAATAACGAAAATAAAGGAAACCGAAGGTGGAGAGAATGTATGTGCCGCTATTAGTCCTAAGTTCGACGGCTGTTTTCATTCTATGTGATGCGTTGGCAGCCAATTGGGGAAAAAACAAGAGTACTGCTTCATTGATACTTGTCGTCCTTGTGTCACCTATCTGCTACCTTCTGTTCGGCATGCTCAACGAGCACAAAAGCCTAGCGACCAGTTCTGCTGTAATCAATATATTGGCGCTCGTTGGAACTATTCTTGTAGGGGTAATTGTATTTCGAGAAGGATTGTTGCCTCGGCAGATGTTTGGGATTAGCTTTGCCTTTTTCGCCATTTTGCTGCTGCGGTAAATGGCCTTTCAGATGAGGGGGAAATAAGTAAAGCAATAGAATTGTTGGGAAATAAAACTAGCTTTGGAACAGATTTGTATTACCACCCAAGCCCCCAGAGTTCCTAAAATTTCTGAGACCACACTGCCAGTGACACGACCCAGAATTTTGTCCCCACCTGGATCGGTGCAGTAAACTCCCCGTCCTGCATCGACCTGAAATTCTCGAAAGCTATGAAAGAGATTGGCTCCAAGCCTTGCACCCCCTTCAATGTGGTTACTGAGAACATCACGAATCACCTCATCGGGGGAGATGCTCGTTTGCTCATTGCCCAACGAGTCAGCCGCGAGCGGCTGGGGCGCTACTTCAATTTTTATGATGATCGCAGCCATTATAGCGCAAAAGCCAGCAAAGAACGGGGTATTGTCCAGTTTTTGCGCTGCCCCTGTTGTTGCCTTTTTGTGGATGATTCGCTACATGGTTGCCCGGTTTGTGGCACACCGATCGACAACATGATACTGACCACCGTCTCCGCAGAAATCAAGCACCGGATAACTGACGGGATGGTAACCAGTTGAAAACAAGCTATGCCAAGGCTTAAGAAATGAGGATTAAACATAATTCGGTTGAACTCTGAGCAATCTCGGCATGGATACATCTTATTACCAATGCCTTAATCCTGCACGAGAAAAGTCATAACCAAAGTCGTCCAAGTCAGAAATAAGTGAGTAAATCTCAGGCTTGAACTCAGTTAGCAGTAGAGTCGGATGAATCCTCAAGGTTCAAACAAATCGAGTTTGATATTCAAGCAAACTCAACTTTCCTAAGGAGAAAAATCATGTCTTCTCATTCCAAGAAAACTATCAAAAAGATAGTTTTGCTATCGCTCAGTACAGTGATTATTACCAGTTCTGCTGTTTTGTGTTTTTTGATTCTAGGGAACGCATTCTCACAAGTACTCACCAACGTTCTCATCTACTACAACGCAATGATGAAGCAACAGTTAACGATTCCGTAGCAGCCACTGAAGTTTGATGAATAGATCGGGGTCAAGCAAGCTGACCCGGATATTCAACCTAATTAACAATTCAACCTACCAGGAGTCTTAATCATGAAACTCACCTATCACGGCAACGCTTACGAAGTTCCTGCCCCCATCAAACTTAGCTCTGATTCTACGAATCAAGCCAAAATTAAACTCATTTACCGAGGTAACACATACGACTACACTCCACGTCCTGCGGTGGTTCTGAAGCGGTTGAACCAGATAGGTTAACGGTGGCTCTAATCTACCGAGGCAATACTTACGAGCGTAAACTTCAATCCCCCAAAACCTATCAAAAGTCCCGTGCGATTAACTGGCGCTTTCAATTTTCGACGGAGGTCTAAATGCAAGGCGGTTTACACACTCAGAGAACAGTTACTTCTACGCAGTACAACCCAACTCAGCAAACTGACGTTTTGCTATCGAATCCCATCAGCGGATTAGTAGTAATCCTCCTTCCTGTTGTTGTGGTTTGCGCGATTGCGGGTCACCGAAAGTACCGAACTACGGTTGTGCGGCAGCAAATTAAATTTCTGAACCGATTATGGCAGCTAGACTCCAACAAAAACCTGTCTTAATTGTGTCACGGCAGAACAACTCAATGCTCCAGGGATGTTGGATTTTGCAAACTTCAACTCAATCTAAAAACTAACTTACTGCATCAGTTAAAACTACGGGCAACTATCAACTTGATGTACACAGTCAGTGCCTTGAAGCGCCCGATCGCAGTCCTCAGGAGTTTTGCAAAAATAACTCGCTCGATGTGTTCTTCATTGACATGGAAAATCGAACTCACGTTAATACCAAAGGAGCGTTAAATATTATGACTTGGAGCAATTGGATCAATTTAGGGGGTATCTGCACTTCTGCACCCGCCGCTGTTTCCTGGGGAGACAACCGCATTGATGCATTTGTGATTGATACTAGCAATTCAATCTCTCACATCGCCTGGGATGGTTTTAACTGGAGTGGCTGGAACAATCTCGGTGGCGACTGTCGGTATGGGGTTGCTGCCGCCTCTTGGGCATCAAATCGCTTAGATGTTTTCACAATCGGTACGGACGGATCTTTGAACCATAAGGCATGGGATGGCTCGTGGAGCAATTGGATTAATTTAGGAGGTCGCTTTATTTCTGCACCCGCTGCGGTTTCCTGGGGAGACAACCGCATCGATGTGTTTGCGATCGGGACTGACAATGCCATCTACCACATCGCCTGGGATGGTTCACGCTGGAGTGCTTGGGACAGTCTGGGCGGCGACTGTCGATATGGGGTGGCTGCGGCATCCTGGGCACCCAATCGCTTAGATGTGTTCACGATTGGTGCAGACGGATCGCTGTACCAAAAGGCATGGGATGGCGCGTGGAGCGATTGGTACAGTCTGGGTGGCACTCTCATTTCTGCCCCCGCTGCCGTTTCCTGGGCAAACAACCGCATTGACGTGTTTGCGATCGGGGCTGACAATGCCACCTATCACATCGCCTGGGATTCAGGCTGGAGTGCCTGGGAAAATCTGGGTGGCGACTGTCGATATGGGATTGGTGCGGCTTCCTGGGCACCGGGTCGCTTAGATGTGTTTACGATCGATACAGCCGGAGCGTTGAATCATAAGGCATGGCCCGACGCTGCCGTTCCAGGAGTCCCAGGAACACCAGGAGCACCGAACACTTTTGCTCAAGAAATTTTGGATGCCCACAATCGCTACCGAGCCGAAGTCGGCGCTCCACCGCTGCAATGGTCAGACCAATTGGCGGTGGATGCCCAACCCTGGGCAAATTACCTGACTACCCTGGGTGGCATTCAGTTAATCCACAGCAATGCGCCTGGTCAAGGAGAATCCATATTTGGCGGTAGCCCTCCCGGCGCGTTCGGCTTAACCCGCATGGTGGATGATTGGGGGAGTGAGAAACAATCCTTTGCACCGGGACCTTTCACTGGGGCAGGGTTTGATGGGGGTGTGATTGGACACTATACCCAAATGATTTGGCGTTCTACAACCCACGTCGGATGTGCGATCGCCAATAACGGTCAGGACGAGTTTTTGGTTTGCCGCTACAGTCCCCAGGGCAACGTGATTGGGCAATACGCCCCCTAGCGATTGTTGTCAAAAATTACCAAGTTTTATGGGCAGTTTGGTGTGACGACTGCCCCCAAACTGAGCATCCAATCCCATGCCATCAACTGGCACTATCAAATCCCTCAGCAATTGATTAACTCAAATTCTTGAAAGGAAATATCATGGCTAGAAAACAAGGAAATCCTCCAACGACCCATACCGTAGAAGCTGGAGACACATTATTTGATATAGCTCAAGCCTACTATGGTGATGGCAATCAGTGGTCAAAAATCTCTGCTGCTAACGGTAATATTCAGCCTCAAAGTTTACAAATTGGTCAACAACTTCAAATTCTGGCTGTTGATTCTCCTTCCCCACAGACTGGCAACGTAGTCGTCTACGATGACTCTCAATATCGCGGAGCTAGCCAAGCTCTAGGTATAGGACAGTATGACTGGGGGCAGATTAAAAACGATAGTATCAGTTCGTTGAAGGTTCCTGCTGGGATGACAGTTACCCTCTACAGTGATACTCACTTTGGTGGTAAAAGCAAGACGTTTACAGCTGATACGCCTTATGTGGGTAACGACTTCAACGATCAGACCTCCTCAATCATTATCGAATCTGGGAGTTCTCCTTCTCCTGGTAATGGGTTGGCGGGCATTGTGTCGCGCCAAACCTTTGAAGCGATGTTCCCAAACCGAGACCGTTTTTACTCCTATGACGGTTTGGTAGCAGCTACGCAGAAATACCCCAGCTTCTGCAATGAGGGATCGGACGAACAACGCAAACGTGAGGCGGCTGCATTTCTGGCAAACATTGCCCACGAAACGGGGGATTTACGACATATCGAAGAAGAGAACAAAGCCAATTGGCCTCATTACTGTCAGGTAGGTCTCTATGCCTGTGCGCCCGGTAAAACCTATCACGGTCGCGGTCCAATCCAGTTATCGTGGAACTACAACTATGGTGCGTGCGGGGCAGCCCTCGGCATCGATCTGCTCAACAACCCCGATCTGGTTGCAAGGGATAGCGCCATTTCCTTTGCAACTGCCCTGTGGTTCTGGATGACTCCCCAATCACCCAAGCCCTCGTGTCACAATGCCATCAGCACCTCTGGCTTCGGCATGACCATCAACATCATCAATGGTGGTTTGGAATGTGGCAAGGGATATGTGACTGATGCAGCTCGAAGCAGAATCCAACGCTATGAGCAGTATGCAAGGCAATTTGGTGTGACTCCAGGCGGGAACCTCTCCTGCTAACCGATTGCTTGGTTCAGCATGACAAAATTCACGATCGATGACTTCTCCGTTAATAGATCGATCAAGTGTCAACCTCCCAATATCCAAATGCCTCTCAAGCTTATGGATATTGGGTTTTCTTGCTAGACATAAGCAATTTGCGGCACATCGATCGCCCATACACACGATCGCAGCCATAGTACGCAGCGATCGTGTTTCTCACTCACTGCGTCAGTTCAAATAGCGGGCATTTATTAACTATATAAGGTTGACAGCAGAAATGCCCCTATGAAAAAAATACTATTTTTAGCCGCTAACCCAAAGGGAACTTCTCCCTTAAAACTCGATCAAGAAGCTCGCGAGATCGGTGAAGAACTGAGGCGATTGAACCAAGACGATCGATTCAGCTTAGAACAACGCTGGGCCGTTCGTCCCAGAGACATTCAACAAGCCATGCTGGATGTTAGTCCCCAAATCGTTCACTTTTCTGGTCATGGACAAGGGCAAAAACTGGTCTTACCTACTCAGGAAAGCTCATTCCGTTCCATCGCCACCCTGGAAAGAGACATTCCACTGCCATCTGAGCGATCGGAACCTACCAACGAATCCGGGTTAGTCTTTGAAGATGAGCAAGGGCAGGTAAAGCTTGTCAATGGGGAAGCCCTAGCTGGTTTATTTGAGCTATTTACCAATGAAGTCGAATGTGTATTGCTGAATGGTTGCTATTCGGCAACACAAGCACTAGTGATTTCTCGACATGTTCCCTACGTGATTGGCATGAGTGATGCCATTAGTGATAGAGCTGCGATCGAATTTGCAGTCGGTTTCTACAAAGCCTTGGGAGCTGGTCGCCCCATTGAGTTTGCTTACAAGCTAGGTTGTAATGCGATTCAAATGGAGAGCATTGCTAATGCTGAACACCTGACTCCAGTTCTGCTAAAGCAGAACACTACGAACGTTCAAGCTAAACCAGATGTCGTGTCCCTATCAATACCCCCAGCTCCATCTGCTCCATCTGCTCCACCTGCTAATGAGCTGATCGAGGTGTTTATTTCCTACTCGCACAAAGATGAAAGCTTAAAGGACGAACTCTACATTCATCTGGCGAACCTGACTCGACAGGGCAAGATTAAACCTTGGCAAGATCGGGCGATCGAGGCAGGCACGGAATGGGATGCTGAAATTAAGGCGCATCTGGAATCTGCTGGGATCATTTTGCTGCTGATTACACCCCGATTCATTGCCTCGGAGTACTGTTTTGACAAAGAGATGCAGCGAGCGATGGAGCGCCATGACTTAGGGACGGCACGGGTGGTCCCCATCATCATGAAACCGTGCGATTGGCAGGATACGCCTTTCAGTAAACTCCAGGTGTTACCCAAGGACGCTAAACCTGTTACCTCGTGGAGTGACTTGGATGAAGCGTTGCTTGATGTGGTAAAAGGCATTCGACGGGCGGTAGACTCCATTACAAAGCATTTAAAACCTGCTCTGATTTCTCATTCAAACCAATCCAGCCCAATCCAGACAAGACCCCCTGCTCCGTCTGAATTCCCATCCGGTCCTGTAGGGACCGAGTCCCATTTCTATGTCGAACGATTTCCCAACGAATTGCGCCATTACCAGTCCATTCAAAATCCCGGCTGCTTGCTGCGAATTATGGCTCCTGACCTGATGGGAAAAACATCTTTAATGGCAAGAATCCTGGATCGTGCGACCCAGCAAAATTATTACAAAGCCTATTTAAACTTGCGAGATGCAGAGCACAAAGTCCTAACAAATTTGAATAGTTTCCTCTATTGGTTCAGCGATCGCATCAGTTCAGAATTAGGGCTGGAACAGCATATTAGTAACCATTGGGATAATCAAACCCTGGGCTGCATCTCGAATTGCACCAACTACTTTGAAAAATACATCTTGTCCAAGCTCGATCGACCCTTTGCCTTGGGCGTAGATGACGTGGATCGAATCTTTCCCTATTCTGACATTGCCACCGATTTCTTTGGTATGTTGCGAAACTGGTTTGAGAAAGGACGCAACAATCCTATTTGGAAAAAACTGCGATTAGTCCTCGCCTATTCCACCGAAGACTATAGCCAATTCAGGATCAACCAATCGCCCTTTAATGTTGGAGAACCCCTGAAGTTGCGTGAACTGACACCCCAACAGGTTCAGGAGTTATCTAACCGCTATGCACTCAACTGGACGACACAGCAGATAGCCAGCCTAATGGCGATGGTCGGAGGACATCCTTACTTGCTGCGGTTGGCGATGTACTACGTCAATAACCAGGACGTTACGCTAGAGCAACTCCTCGAGGAAGCCCCAACGGAAGACGGAATTTACAGCGATCACTTGCACCGCTACTGGAAGACGTTATCGAGCAACCCAGAATTAGCAGCAACCATCCAAACTGTCATGAGTGCGAATGCACCTGTGTCAGTCGATCGATCGCTAGGCTATCAAATCCGCAGTATGGGACTCGTTCAATACGAAGGCAACAGTGTACGCCCCAGTTGTAATCTGTATCGCCTTTATTTCAGCAAATAATCAAAGTCCCTTTCAACTCTCCTCAAGACCAGCAAAATCCAAAATCTAAAATCCATGAACACCCAATCCACCTATCAATATGAAATCGGCGGTAGCCTCTCGACAGATGCTCCTACCTACGTTGTTCGTCAAGCCGACGAAGAACTCTATGAAACCCTGACTGCTGGTAAGTTTTGCTATGTATTAAATTCCCGTCAAATGGGCAAATCCAGTTTGCGGGTGCGTACCATGCAACGTCTAAAAGACAATGGCATTGCCTGTGCTGAAGTCGATTTAACCGGAATCGGTAGCCAAGGATTAACAGAAGAGCAATGGTATGGCGGAGTTGTGAACGAATTAATCCGAGGATTGCAACTACCAGACTCCTTTGATTGGCGCAACTGGTGGTGGGAGAAGTCTCCCCTTGCCCATGTCCAGCGCTGGGGACGATTTATTGAAGAAGTTTTACTGACTCACATTGAGGGAAACATTGTCATTTTTATTGACGAGATTGATAGTGTTTTGGGATTGCAATTTCCCTTTGATGATTTCTTTGCTCAAATTCGCTTCTGTTATAACAAACGGGCTGATGATCCGGCTTATCAACGGTTAACGTTTTGTCTATTGGGAGTGGCAACGCCCTCTGACTTGATCCAAGATCGGCGACGCACTCCGTTTAATATTGGTCGGGCAATCGAACTCACGGGCTTCCGATTGAACGAAGCAGCACCTTTAGCAAAGGGATTGATGACAAAAACTAAAAATCCTCAGACTGTGCTGCAAGCTATCCTAGAATGGACTGGCGGACAACCATTTTTAACTCAAAAAGTATGTCAACTGATTCTGGATCATCCTTCCCCCATTCCTGAAACCCAGGAAGTTGAATGGGTAAAGCAATTGGTCAAAACTCGGGTGATTGAGAATTGGGAAAGTCAAGATGAGCCGGAACACTTAAGAACCATCCGCAATCGGATCTTTAGAAGTGAACAGAATGCCAGCTCCGTTCTGCAACTCTACCAAAACATCTTGGAACAAAACCAAATTCCGGCAGACAATAGCCCCGCACAAGCTGAGCTACGCCTATCGGGTTTAGTGGTTAAGCAACATAATATGTTGGAAGTCTATAATCCAATCTACCGCACGGTGTTTAATCAGCAGTGGGTGGAAGACGCGATCGCCAAACTGCAACCTCAAGATGAAGCGATCGCCGAACGACTGAGCGCAATCCGGAATACGATCTTGCAACATAAGAGTTGTACTCAACTGCTAGAACTCTATCAACGCATTTTGCAACAACAGAGTATTGTCGCAGAAGAGACATCAGAGGCTAAACTTCTCCTCAACTTGGGATTAATCAAAACCGATGCCGGACAGTTACAAGTTGCCAATCGCGTCTATGCCAATTTCTTTAATCAAGACTGGGTTGAACAAGAACTGACCCAATCGAGACAGCGACGCATCATTCGCCAACGCTATGAAGTGATTGAAAAGCTAGATAGTGGCAGCTCGATTCAAACCTATCTAGTTAAGGATCTGCAACACCCCAGTAAGCTGCAATGTATTCTCAAGCAGATTACGCCTCCGAATGAGGTGGGTGCTTTTACCAGTATGCACAACCTGTTTACCAATGCCTATCTGGAACTCCAGCAGCTCAATACCCACCCGGATCGGCAGATTGCCAATTTGATTGCTTGCTTTGATGAAGATGAGAAATTTTATATTGTTCAGGAGTTCGTTGCAGGCCATAACTTAGATCTTGAGATCAACGCTGAGTCGCAATGGAGTGAAGACAAAGTGGTCGATCTGATGATTGAAAACCTGGAAATTGTGGAATTTGTCCACGCCCTCAAACTCTCCCACCTCAACCTCACGCCCTCCAACATCCGACGACGAGAACACGATGGAAAACTGGTTCTGATTGATTTTGGCATCCTGAAGCGGATTATTAGCTCTGCGGGAAATCCTGCATCAGAACCGCGGCCCCAGTCTCTTGGCACAATAGGTTATGTTCCCGCTGAAGGAAGCGGAACCTTCTCTGAACTCAATCTCGATATTTATGCCACTGGTATGATTGGCGTTCAGGCACTCACTGGAATTGAACCGAGTAATTTGTCGATCGAGCGCCCCTCGGGTGAAGTGATCTGGCGATTTTCGACCCTGAATCACCCTGGTAGAGAAATTAGCCCAGAGTTGACGAAGATTCTGGACAAAATGCTTGCTCAACGGTGGGATATTCGTTATCAGGACATTGCTCAGGTGCTAGAGGATCTGCGCCATTTGCGTAACCTAAGATCAGTCGAACCACCCACCCCATGCCGCTTGCGTCTGCTGGATAAACGTCTGCTGGTTGGTGCTGCGCTCAGTGCAGTCGCGATTGGTGTGGCAGGCTATGGGTGGAATCAACACCTGTTGACCGTTGAAAAAAACCTGTTGATTGTTCAAAAAAATGAGCGATTGATGCAACAATGCAGTCAGCCTTTACGATCGCAAAAAAGTGGAAACCGCCCACTGGACGCAGGACTGATCGCAGTCGCGCAGAAAGTTGAGGAAAGCTGTGGGCAAATGCTTGAACAAGGAAAATTGAATTCAAGCTCAAAAATAACTGTGCTCAAGCGAAGAGGGGAAGCATTACTGCTATTGGGCAAAAGTTCAGGAGATTTGAGTCAAAATGCAGATGCCACGAACTATCTAACTAATGCTCAAAAGAATTTTCAAGAGGCTGTCACGCTTGACTCCAACAATCCCCAAGTTCGCTTTTATTTGGGACTGACCAAGCAGTTACGGAAGGATGAAAGTTTTAAGGCAGACTATAAAGCTGCGATCGATTTGTATCTCAAAGGTGACTCAAAACAAATCCAGAGTGCAGACTATCCTATCCTGGCAAAGCTCGCCGCTTACTTACCTCAAAGACCCGGTCAGACTGACTATAGTCCTGACAACTTCAAGAAAGCTGACCAACTCTACCAGAAGGCGATCGCGCTTACCCCAGATCGATCGAATCAGGTTAAGCTTTCCTATAATCGAGGGGTATTGAATCACAGAAACGATAAGAGTGTGGACGCCGCCAAGATTTTAAGTAATGTAAGCGGTATTGATCCTAAAAATCGATTTCCTAAGCAGTATCTTGAAGACTGTGTCATTAACAGTGCATTGAATCCATCTCTGTGTCAACCCCCCTCTGAAAGTGACCCAGTCGCTGCGAATGCCTCATTGCCATTCTGGCTTCCTGTGTATTCTTGTCAGGAGTATCCTAGTTTGGCGATCGCGAAACTAGCCTCTGGCACCCCAGATGAATTGTGTCAGTGAATTACTCCTGGTTCCGCTCACACCATTTTGGGATCGTGCTTTGAGCCTCAAGGGCAGTGAACTGGTCGATTGGGAGAGGGAGCGATCGCACTCTGAGGAGCCGATGCGACTAGAACCAATCTGCCATCCGCTCCGAGCTGCCAACTTTGAGCTTCCACAAGCGGCGTATGGGTTAACCCGGTAGACGGGGTGGCGCGGGGTGAGGAAGTTTGGTCTGGCTGATTTGGCGAAATGGATTGCTGCTCTTGAGCATTGGTAGTGACTAGATCCACTTGAATCGCATCCCGATTCACGGCTTCGCTGGGGGTGGGTGGCAACCCGCCACGTCCGGTGATGATGAACTCATTGGGTTGCTTGGCAGTAGCATCTCCAGTCGGGCAAGCTTGCACAATTAACCGGGATGCATCAGTGATATCAGTTGGAAGCTGCACGAGTCCTCGGTTGGGGTCAACGTCAGGTGTATTGATAGTCACCACACCCGGAGCGCCACGTTCAGAACTGGCGGTGATGTCACTCAGGGGAGTCAGTTGGGGACGAAACTGAATGCCAAAAAGACCTTGGGCGTTAATTTCAACTCTGCCACCCTGTCCGGTAAAGGCATTGGCGGTAATATCGCTATTCTCTTTGGGTACTGCCACGATGAAATCGCCATTAAAGGTAATGTTGCCACCATCCCCCCCCGCTTGGGCAGTGCCTGCGGTGGCTGAAATGAGGCTGTTGTGCCGCAACAACAGCAGCTCTTTCACATCCAGGGAAATGTTGCCGCCTTGAGCGCTAGCGGTTTCGGCGGTGATGGAGCCTTGTTGGTTTAATCCCAAACGGTCAGCTTGCACCGAAATACTGCCGCCGATGCCGCTACCCTGACTATTTACGGCAAGGGTGGCTTCATCTTCAATCTGCACCAATCTGGAATCAATCTTGATGTTGCCGCCATTGCCAGTTGAACCGGGAGTGGTACGGGCAAATAGTCCTGTACCTTGCCCAGCCAGGAAAAGTTGATCGTTGGCCTGGATTTTGAGGTCGCCTGCTGAACCACTGCTGGAGCTGTTGGTCGAGACTTTTGCCCCGCCACTGAGGGTTAACGCCTCTGCATTAATGACAATCTCTCCCGCTTTGCCACTCTCTTCCGGTTTGCCACTATCGAAGGTGGAGGCGGAAATTTCCACTCCTTCTTTCAAGGTTAGTTGCTGGGTTGTGAACGTCATATTCCCGGCATCGCCAGTGCTGCTGGTTTCCACGGCTAATTGTCCAGGACCAGCAATGGTGATCGATTGGGGAGCCGTCACGATCAAGCCACCCCCCTTGCCGCTACTGGAGGTAGAGGTGGAACCGGAAATTCGCCCGTTATTCAAATTGACGGATAGGGTTCGTCCTTGGTCAAAGGGTTGTAGAGTGATGCTGCCTGCATCGCCTTGCCCAAGGGTTTCAACTGAAACTTGCGCCTGATCTGACACATTGAGTTGAGGGGTGTTAATACGGATATCGCCTGCCCCACCACTTCTGGTGGTTCTAGCAAATAAGCCACTGGTAGGGCTGGTTTCGACGACTCGCCCTGCAACAGCCGGTGCTTCTAGCGAAACGTGCAATGCATAATTGGAAGACGGATTGCCGGTAACAGCACCTTTACCAACACGGATCGTATAGGTTCCTGGTGTGCTGAAAACATAGCGCAAGTAAGCGTCTCGTCCGGTTGATAGAGTTTGTAGGAATCGAGACGACCCCTCACCAATTTCCAAACTATCTGCCTGACTTCCACCTTCTCCAAGGAATGAATTGTCATTATCATTAATTGCTAGCTGAACACCCTGAGCATTCACTAAGGCAAGGCTGGTATCGATTCCACCTAGAGCAGTTCTTTGACCAGACTGGTTAAAAGTAGCCAACCCACCACCATCAACATCAAACACCGCACGGGTACCAGGAGTAGAAATGTTGACCGTGTAGGTATCGGTTCCAGGTACTCGTGCTCCTTCCAACGTGGCATAGGGAATGCGCGTGGAAAACTCAACATCAAGATTATCAGTTGTACTACAGGATGCCCCATTCACCACGCAAGTAAAATCGGGCAAAACAGTTTGCTGAAGGGCAGGATCGTTACCAGATATCACCACCCGCCGAGCTGCATTGAGGGTAATGGTGCCTGCCTGCCCACTGTCCGCCGTATTGGTAATCAATTGCCCTCGATTTAGGAGTTCCACCGTGTCTGCCGTAACAGTGATATTACCGCCCCTGTTATTGCTTAAAGTTTGGGCACTCAAGACGCCACCATTAGCAACGCGTAGTGTGCCAGGAGTGTTCACTGTGATAGTGCCACCGCTGCCACTGGTAGGGCGATCGGAGGAGGTAAAGATGCCACTCCGCAATCCGTCAGTATCAAAGCCTGTCACCGTTATATTGGGAGCCTGAATTGTGATGTTACCTCCTGCTTCACGACCCAAGGTAAAGGCTTGCAGTTGCGATCCTCCTGTGAGCGTCAGTGTCCCAGTTTGTAGCTCAATCTCGATGTCGCCTCCTCGTCCCACAGCTCCATCACGGGCAGCCGTACTGATGCTACTGCGATTCTGCAACGTGACATCCCCCCCCGCCTGGATATCAATCCGCCCTGCGTTGCCATTGCCCGCAGTCACACTGACAATGTCACTATGGTTGAGAGTAATCGCGTTGGCTGCTGTAATGCTAAGGTTCCCTGCATCGCCTGTACCAAAGGTGGCAGTGTCAATGACAGAGAAATCATTGAGAACCAGATTCCCCGCGTTTAGCGCAATGTTGCCTCCAGTACCCGTTCTCCCCGGTTCAATCGAGGTGAACAACCGACTGCGCTCTAGCGTTAGAGTACCGGGAGTCTGAATCTGGATTTGTCCGGAGTTGCTAGTGCGGGAACTGGTAATCAGGTCGGTGTCTTGCAACGAAATATCTCCAGTCGTAATGAGTTGAATGCTTCCGCCACGAGTGAGGATAGCCTCAGGCAGTTGAACTGTACTAGGGGCGATTTGGTTGCCAATAACCGTGTCCGCGCCATTCGGACTTAAACTACCTTGAAAATCTACTGCATCGAGAGCATTCACGGTCAAAATACCGTTGCGTTGTCCGGGGGTCGAAGATCCCCACACAATCGAGCCTGTACGCACATCATTGGAACTTGAAAAAAGTGCGATCGCCCCCCCATAGCTTGCATTGCCTGAACCCACTGATGCGGACGAGGACAAGTCGCGTGTCGTGATATTGCCTGAAGCCGATAACTGGATCGCCCCTCCGTGGTTGGCATTGCCTGAGCCTGAGTATGAGGATGAGAACAAGTTATTTGTCGTGATATTACCGTCAGTAGACAAGGCAATCGCCCCTCCATAGCCTGAGCCTGCATTAGTCGTAAACGAAGATGAGGCCAAGTTACTCACTCTAATATCACCTCTAGCAGATAACGCGATCGCTCCCCCATTGCCTGAAGTGCCTGAAGTGCCTGAAGTGCCGAAGCCCGCAAACGAATACGAGGTCAAGTTACTTGTTGTGATAGTGCCGCCAGCGGACAGTGTGATTGCCCCCCCATCGCGGGCATTACCTGCGGTGCCAAAGCCCGAGGACGAACGCGAGTAAGAGTTCAAATTACTTGTCATGATATTGCCGCCAGCAGACAGTGCGATCGCTCCTCCCTCGCGTGTATCGCCTGCTGTGCTGTAGCCCGCAAACGAGCCAGAGTAGGAGTTCAAATTACTTGTCGTAATATTGCCGCCAGCAGACAGTGCGATCGCCCCTCCCTCGCCCGTTTTGCCTGCAGGCTCAGAGGGGCCAGAAGATGACTCCGAAGAGGAGTCCAAATTACTTGTCGTAATATTGCCGCCAGCGAACAGCGCGATCGGACCTCCATTTCCTGTATCACCCGCAACAACGCGGTTTGAGTGCGAGTAGGAGTTCAAGAAACCTGTCGTAATGGAGGAAGTATCTGCGCGAAGATTGATTGTCCCCCCATCACCTGCCTTGCCTGCGGGTATTTCTGATATTGAGGACACGTTGCCTGTTGTAATGGAAGTACCTGCGTGGACAGCGATCGCCCCTCCCCTTCCCCCAAAGCTCGAAGATGCGTTCAAGTCGCTTGTTGTAATACTATCACCAGCAAGCACTGTGATTGCTCCCCCACCGCTATAAAATGAGGACGAGTTCAAGTTGTTTGTTGCGATATAGCCACCAGCCGATAGTATGATCTTTCCTCCATCTCCGTAGGCTCCGGACGAGTTCAAGTTGCTTGTCGTGATGTTACCACTAGCGGATAGTGAGATCGCTCCCCCCGTGCCTATGCCTGCAGCGGTGTCAAGGCTAACGCCCCTAATGTCTCCGGTGCCAGTCATTAGGTTAATCACGCCTTCCCGTGCCTGAACAGCTCCTTGTAATGTGATGCCCGCTGGTATATTTCCATTAGTAGACACAGGCGGGTTTCCCTGATTGATACCGCCGTAGAAAAGATTACTCTGCCCAGAACGAATGATTAAGCCTGGACGGGTGCTCAATACGGTATCCTCACCGATAAAAGAAGACACTGTATCGGGAGCCGTAATCGTCACCGCTCCCTGAATTCGTACATTCCCCTGCGACTCAATTAGCAAGGAAAGTCCGTTATACTCTCCAGCGATATCAACATTGGCGGCGCTACTGATGATGGGGTCATACAAACTGGTGAGTTGAGCAGGCTGTCCAGAGAGACTGCGAATTTGAAAATTGCCTCCACTGGCAAAGTGAGCATCCGCCGAAATCACCCCATCGCTAATCAGACTGAGCGTACCCTTAGTAACAAAGGGTGTCTGCTCTAGATGCTGCAACGCCAGAATATCAATGCCGCCATTGCCCTGCACCGTTAAATCCCGTCCAGCAGTTGCTACAAATGCTGTAGATGTTGTATCCCGCACCCGAACCGTGCCTTGAGCTAGTAATGTTAAATCGCCGCCCGCCCGCAGTTGTCCCTCCAGATCCAGATTACCGCCTGTGAGGGTCAAGTCCTGCCCCACCGTCAAATTGCCACGATTGGCGATCGCACTGCCTGCCGGAATAGAACCAGTTTGCAATCCGAGGGGGACGTTGATGGTTAACAGTGGCGGTGCTTGGGGATTGGTAGCGCTAAACTCACTGCCGTTGGGAAATTTGAAACTATTGGCAGTGCTTGCCAGAAAGGAACCCCCCACATCTAACTGAGCATTGGAACCAAACAGAATGCCGTTGGGATTAATCAAAAACAAATTGGCGTTTCCCAATACGCCCAACGTGCCGAGAATCTGAGACGCATTGCCTCCAGTGACACGAGTGAGAATATTGGCAACGCCAGCCGGATTGGTGAAATAAACCCCACGTCCGGCATCAATACTGAATTCTCGAAAGCTGTGGAAGAGATTGACACCTCGCCGTGCACCACCGTCGATTTGGTTACTCGGCTGGTTATTAATTACCCGATCGGGTGAGACGAGCGATCGCTCATTGCCCAACGTGTCATCTGCGATCGGCAGGAGCTGAGCCATAGCGGACAGAGGTGAAGCGACGATCGCTCCACTAATCACCAGAAATCGAAACAGCGGATGCCAATGTGCCAGTTTTGGATTCATCGCAGAGTAAGCCTCTTCAGAAGCCGTCATTGTTTGAACCATAAGTTCATCCACAGAAAATTGCGGATAACGTCATAAATCTTTGAAGTGGCTGCATCAGTTCAACCTGCGCGCATTTATCAACTTGATGTAACAGAGTGAGTGTTGTAGGTAAGTTCCAAAAACTGGATTGACCTCAAACAATGCCTCAGCCTACGAAAAATCAATCTTTGACGTGAGTTTATAAGTAGAGCCATAAGTGCATCAGTTGATTTCGCTGACAACTACTAAAAAACCGAAGGAAAACAATTAGGACTAACTTCTCATCCTTAGAGGTTGAAACTAATGGAAGTGCGATGGCAAAAATTACTACTTACAGTCACTTTTTGGTTAGCAACTGAAATTTGTTTCAACATTATAGGAATCGATGACGTTGCTGATTACAGCGAGTTTGTCTCTAATCAAAAGGTTTCCTACTTAGCTACAGACAGCTTTTTCTCTTAATTTCACCTACGGAGTCGTAAGAATCATGGAATTAAAAGCTATCATCCCTAAATTTACTGAACTTGTTTTATCGATTTCCCCTATTACACGTCCATATGCAAAAGCTGCGGGCTTAGGTTTGGATTTGACAATTCGGGCTGGAACATCAATTAAAGAACACCAAGCTAAGAATCGCTAAAAAGCACACTCTATCTCAAAGCACAGCACTATTGAAGCGATCGCACTCCCTCTCTTCCAGAAGCCTGCCTCGATCCAAGTCAAAAAATTTGAACTTAATCGCAAACCTAACCTTAAAGACTACCAACCATGAAATCTATAACGCCTGAACTCATAAACTCCTTGACCCCTATCTTTATTGCAACCATTGGCGGAATCATTGGTGTGACTGTTTTAGTCACACCCTCTAGCAAAGAAGATTCGGCAAAAGGGGCATCCGCAATGGGGTTAGCCGGAACCGCGATCGCTGGTGCTGCTGGTTTAGCGCAATCTGGCAAAAGTGAATCGACTGTTTCGGGGCAAAATTCAAAACTTATAGTCCAAAACAAAGAGGTTTAGCACGACTCCCTATCAAGTTCAGTCGATGATTTTCTAGACAAACCCTCTACCCATGAGGCAGATATTACTCACAACAAGACTGAGTTCCACTTTCACTTTTACATTAAACATTGAGGACAAAGAAATGCATACCAAGGAAAACAAACAAACAGATCTAAACGGAAGCATTAAGGATGGCGAAGAACTGGTTGCACAGAGCGATAAAAAAGCAGATCTAAATGGACAAATACTTAATAACAAACTATTTGGAACAGTAACTATTACATCTTCAGATAAACCTAAATTCAACGAAAAACCTTGGATTGTTATCTTAGGAACAATATTGATGCCTTTTCTTGTTGCTGTGGTTGGATTTCAATTCACTGAAAAGCAGACTAAAATCGCTAACGATCGACAAGATAATGACAGCGCAGACAAAGCGATCGAAACTAGAGAGCAAGTTCTAACAGATTATAGCAAGGCGATCGCAGAACTCATGACGAAAGAAAATTTAGAAAAAAAAAGCGATGAAAGTGTCAAAAATATAGCCAGAGGGCAAACACTAATAGCTTTGCGACGACTCAATGTCTCTGATGATAAATCTAAGGTTGACGCAGGTAAACTCAAGGGTTTACTCATCCGCTATTTGTATGACACCCAACTAATAGGTTACGACTGTTCGTATGTAAATAATCCCAATTGTGATGCAAGAGGTGATAGTAATGAAAAGCTAATAATAGATTTATTTGGAGCTAATATTACTAACGTTGTGTTGGAGGATGCATGGCTGCCTGGTATCGGACTACAAAAGGCTTGGTTAAACGAGGGTAACTTTAAAAATGCCTATCTCCAAGGAGCTAATCTGTATCAAGTCAGCCTAATAAATGCCGATTTCTCAGGAGCTAACCTTACAAGAGCCGACCTTACAGGAGCCGATCTACGCTTCACCAAACTTACAAAAGCCAAGATAAGTGAAGCAAAATTGGAAGCTGCCTGTTATGTTAAGGGTACGGAGGCTAAATATTTCCCTCCTGGTTTTAAGCCAGAGACATTCAAGATGGTAGCTTTTGATGAAGATAAGTCTGATCCAAGCAAACCTAATTTTGAGCGTTGTCCAACAGTCTTTTTGGGTGCAATACCTTAGTTATAAATCTGCATCGACTAACTCCACTGGCTCCGATGACGCGACTACTTGTTGCCACGCCTGAGCCAGTTTCTAATTAAACAGTGCAATCACCCATCACCATAGCTACATGCTTCAATCCAACCGACAAGATCTGCGGTCGCCCTAAATTGAAAAGGCGATTGCTCCTGTTCTTGCCAGAGGATAATTGAGATTAAATCGACCCTATGGTGTAGCGATCGCCTCAGCCGCCACATTCTCCAGCCCGATTGCCTTCAATAACTCCACCCAAGCCAATTCTCCTGAATTGATGCGACGCAGTTGAGCCGCCGTGGTCAATGCTTCAAACCAAAACCCATTAGCGGCATACAACCGCACTCGTTGCTGAAGCGTTGCCGTTTTGAGTTGTTGAGCCAAGTCAGACGTGAGCGATTCCCGTTGAATCCAGCCATCGACAAAGGAATCTGGCGGCGAGACTGAGCGACAGTACAGTTTGAAAAACCAGTGGTACGGCTTACCAGTTTCCAGAGGGGCAACGGTCGCTGGTAGCGTCAGACTCAGGATGCCCGCCGTTTTGGGCAGTGCCACATCAGATTGGTAAATGGGATTGCCGTCTCGATCTTGCAATACGAACGTCGCGGTTGATGAGGAACGGGACGGGACATAAAACCAAAACGTGGGATATTCAGCCACCGTTTTGCCAAATACCACCGTTGAACTCGCCGTTCTCAGCACTGGCACTAAAGCCAGCAGTGGTTTGGATTCAGATGAACTGGATGACTCATCCTCTCCACAGCCCCGACTACCCGCATCTGAGCGCCGTCCTGGTTGCCCGGTGCTAGGCGGGTCAGGGGCAGGGGCATTGAAGATAATTGGGTTAATTGGGTCGTTAGCATTGGGAAGAACCGTTGGTACCGGCTGAGCCTGCCCCTGGAAACTACCAGACAGAGTAACTAGGAAAGCGATCGCCAATGGAGTTATTTGTTTGAGTTGAGGCATTATTTTATTGGAGCTTTAGTGTGGTTACGATCTTGATTTGCGACGATGAATGCGACACCACTGCTGGTGATAATGAACACAAATGCGGCCGGAACCAGCGGCACCCACTGGCTTTGCATCAACCCATAAAAACAGAGAACACCCAAAGTTCCCAGCGCCATAACTTCCAGCCCAAGCAGCCATGCTATTGAGCGACATTGCCAAGCTATCACACCACCTACCACAGCCCAAATCCAGACCCAAAGAATTTCTGTCTGCCAAGCCCATACCCCAATCGGGGCACGCCCATCTTTGACCGCACTAATCAATTGGCTCACCATCTGAGCCTGAATAAACACGCCCGGTATTCTCTGACCATCTGGCGTTGCCAGGAAGTCTTTGCTGCTAGGTGCCGTGACCCCAATTAAGATAATGCGATCGCTCACATCCGACGGCTTAAGTAGCCCTGCTAATACATTTTTAAGGGTGACTGTGGGAGCATGACTGAGGGAAGACTGAGCAAACCGATAATTGAGTAAGATCTGATAGCCTGCGGTATCGGCTTGTTGATAACCACCGACGTGTTTGTGTAAGCGCTGAAAAACTTGGTTGCCCAATTGCAAATTTCCCTGGGATGTGTAGCGGGGAGAAATCCCTTCGGCTTTGAGGTACTGGAACGCTAACTGAGTGCTCAGGGCATAGGGTGTGCTACAGGAGGACGCTGGGCTTCGATCCATAAACAGCAGATGGCGACGGAGAACGTTATCTGCATCGGTGACAACATCGCTAAAGCCCTGGCGATCGCTCGGCAGATTGGGCATAGGGGCAATTTCAGGGTAGTTTGCCTCCGGCGCGCCGACTTTGCAAATAGCGAAAAAATTGGGCTGATATTTCAGATCTGCGGCTAATTGAGCTGACATCGGATTGAAGGGAAAATCATGATACACATCTAATCCGATCGCGCGGGGTTTCAGCGGGGTCAGTGTGTGTAAGAGTTTTGACAGCGCCAAGTCTGAGAGCGATCCTTTACGTTTCGCTTGCTCCGGCAGATGCAAATCGTCTTCGGTGATCGCCACGATCAGCAGACGATCATCCGGCAGTTCCGGTGGACGCAGTCGCAAGAGTTGATCAAATACTTGTAGCTCCCAGGGTTGTAACAAACCTAACCAACGTATCCCCATTACCAACCCTGCAACAACCATACTGGTTAGTGAAACAACTAAAAGCTGCTTACGAGACTTGCGCCAGATTTGAAAGAATCGGGGTTTGGGCTTTAGTTTCCTTAAGCCTGATTCAAAGTGGTTACTTTGTTCTGGTAGTGCTGAAGGTTCAACGGCTCTGAAAGCAGTTGGCTTAATCAAATAAACCTGAACACTATCTTGAATACCTTTTAGGTACCGTCGTCCTGAGTTGGTTACTGATAGCTGTAAATGGTTTTTAACCACTTCATAAACAGTTTGTGACAAGCAGATTCCTTCAGCAGGAGCCTCTTGCTGAAGGCGAGCAGCAAGATTCACCCCATTACCAAAAACATCGTTTTCCCTAAATTTGACTTCTCCTAAATGGATACCAATTCGATGCTTCAAAATATCCCGAGGTGGCAAATTTGCGGCAGTCGTTGTTAGTTGGGTTTGGATCGCGATCGCACAGGAAACCGCCCGTTCCGCACTGACAAAATACAGCAGCAAGCCATCTCCTAAAGATTTCAGTACTCGTCCTTGATACTGCTGGCAAACCTGCTGCATCAGGTGAAAATCGCGATCAAGCAGCCTTAGCGTATGCGACTCGTCTGCTGCCATCTTTGCTGTAAAGGACTGCACATCCGTAAATACAATGGCTGCCAACGTAGTCGTCTCAGCTTGACGATTGGTCGTGTCATGGGTATCGCTTGAATTGGTATTTCCCTGCCCCATCAATTCCTGCCAGGTCGGCGGTTCTACTGCCGGATTTTGACACAAAACGGGCAACCACGAGGCACCGGGAAACTCATCTTCCAGTCCTTGCAACTGCCGACGGGCTTGTCGCACGGCGAGGTAGAGTGACAAATACTGCTTGGCAAACGCAGTTAGAAAATGCTTAAAAAATTCCTGGGCGACTCGATTGGCAACCGACTCTCGCATCACAATTACTTGCGGAATGTGCAAGCAGCTTAAGGCAGTGGCTAACCCTAACCCATCGCAGGAATTGAAAATGGCTAGCTTTAAGCCATTGCTTACCGCGCCTTCGATCGCTGCCTCAAATTGTGCGATCGTCAGACTATTGTTCTGTGAGTTCTCGTTAATGTAAATGCGACCTGTTTCTCCCTCGGTTTGACTATGCCCCGCAAAAAAGAGCATATCCCAACCCCGTTCATCCCAAAGCTCTTGGTTAAATTCCTGCCGAGACGGATTCACCAGAAACTGAGTTTCAGCATCTGACAACTGCTGGAGAAATTGCGCGTCTTGCTCCAAATTAATCCCCTGGCTATTGCCCAAGACTGCCAGGATTCTAGTTTTTTTACGAGGCGGGCGGGGGGTGGAATGGCGGAACTGATATTCTGAGCAACTCAACGCCATTTCTGATTTAGGATAATCTTTGAAGAAATCCCAGCGCTGCCAGGGCAATCGTCGCAGCAGGTCATTGTCGGTTTCAATCACGACTCGGACTTCTTCCGTTCGGCTAAACTGCGATCGCAATTGCCGCTCAATCGGCAGAAACGCTTCCGATCTCAGCCAAGTATTTAGAGCATCGTGTAAGGTTTGGCTGAGTTGCTCGAAACTCACCTGGGAAACATTGGTGATACCGCTTTGATCAATTTCTAGTGCATTATCAATCGGTTCGTCTCTGACTCCATTAACTGAACGTAAAGGTCGGCGATCGCACAGACTTTGATAGAGCGATCGCCAATCCCGATACAGTTCCACCAAAGTCGGTGCTGCGGGAAGACTGCCAATATGTTGTTCTGGTCGGGAACGCTCTCCTACCCAAACTTGAGCTGTGACTCTCGGCAAGCCATAGTGCAAGTCTCCAGTTCCTAAATGTATGACAACCGACTTGGGCATTTGCTGATCTCAGTCGGGGTTTGTCGTTTTCTTATGCAGACTTAACTCAACAGAGCGCAGCGGCTTAAGCACGGAGCGGAGGATGAATGTAAGCGCTCAGGCTTTGACTTTAGCATAAATCTCACGTTAGCATTCTTAAGATAGACCGGGGGTTCAGGTATCTTACTCACCCAGATCAGTGATTTGAGCATCGCCAGGTTCAAAGCTCAAAGTTTTCCTCAACCATTTCGCTATCGAGATGAATGGCAACACTGAAACGTGTTCCAGGACTACCCTTAAATGGTTTCAGTTGAATATAGTTATCTTGACTTCTAGCCGTCACCTCTTGCAACGTTTGACCAGTCTGCAATCGCAAGCTCAATTTGAGATCTGGAATCAAATATTGGGCTTCTCCAGTTGGATGTAGTTGCACTAACACACCCAACTTTCCTTTCTCTTCTGAGGTGACATTGACCAACAGCGCGACAGCTTGTTGTCCTAGTTGTACTCCGAGATTAATCAACTTTCCTCGTTTTGCACCCGACTCCATGCTTCGGGTACTCAATGATAGATACGCTTCGGTGTTAATTAATTGATCGATCGTCTGCCAACTTTCGTCAAAAGTGCCTTGGAGCCATTGAGTTAATGTTGTTGTAGTCTGCGTCAAAGCGGTTAAAAAGCTTTTTCCTGGCGAGGAAGTACTAATCGGCAACGCGATCGCGGCGGGTTGTAAGGAACGACAGTAGAACAGCAAATGGTTAGGTTCAGCATCTAGGAACGCGAGTGGTAGCTGGTAGTAACCGTCTTGGATCGGATAATGGTGGCGCTCGCGAATTAGTTCGTCATAGCGACAGAAGCCACGCACCGTCACCAATTCTTGTTCTTCTGACACCTCATGCACCACATAAAAATGCGCTGCCAGTTCTGGTTGCTCAACTACAGCTTGAGGAATTCGCACGGTCTCATCCAGCACATGCTCGACGGCAATTAGACAAAAATGGAACCCACTCACCTCAACGTAGTAAACGGACTCAATGGGTTTGGGCGATCGCTGAATGGATTGTTCGGGTAGTCGGTCACTCAACCATTGCTCAAAACCCAGCAACGCCAGTGCATTCAGGTAGCTCTGCCACCGCGGCGCTTCGAGCCTGAGGCGTTCGCTCATCGCTTTTGCCTGTTCAATTTGTTCAGGCTCTAGCCAAATCAATTCTGGTGACAACAGTCTGGAATTCAGTAGGGAACTGGGTAAATTAGTCATGAACTTGGTTCTCTCTGCACGTCTTTTAGGTGAACGCGAAGCTGTTGCGCGTAAACGCTATTGAATGAGCGACTTTGACCCGCTCTCATTTCTTCCACTGCGGCTTGAAAGATGTCTTGATCGGCAATAGCTTCCACTTGCTCGGCTAATGTTCTGACATAGTTAGGTTCCGGCGGCGTTGAGGCGAACCCCTTTTGCTGTGCCTGTTCCAACAGGCGATCGAACACCCGTTGCACCGTCAGTGCCCGCACCTTACTGAGCAAGTCTCCAGGATTTAACACCCGTCTGGCTTGATCCCAACTGCTCATGCCCAACATCGGTGCAATCTCTTTGAGCGACAAGCCCTGGAAGTAGTAGAGCCGTAAGCCTGGAATAAACTGGGGAGCCAGCGGGGCATACTTTTTGCTGCGTTCTAAAGCGGTGATGCGATCGCGCAATTCCTGAGCAATTGCATTATTTAGCGCTAGGTTGAGCTGTTGATGAAAAAACATCAGTAACTCTTGCTGTTCTAGATCGGACTCATCCACATCGCTGCTTGGTAAATCCGATCGAATCGTGTCACGCCCCGTATCAGAATCGTGGACTTCCAGCGGGAGACGATTCGACCAAATATCGTACTCTCTAAGCTCTACGGCTACGAGTTTTAGAGCTTGCATCAACTCACTTGCTGTGGAAGTCATCACGTTTCGCTGTTGCAAGTCAGTCATCATTTCTTGCAGTTGCTCGGTTGTGGGATCTGGGCATCGCTTAACGCCTGCCGCTTGCTGTCTGCGATCGCGACGATATACCTGATGAAACACCTCAACTAGGTGGCGCTCGCGCTCAGATAACCGTTCTAGTTGGTGCGGTCTGGCTCGATTCAACAGTGCCCAATCGCTAAGATGCTGAAATCCAAATTCTGCCAAAAACTGTTTGAGTTCCACATTCTGTTTCGTTCGTAGAAATGTCCAATTATCTAAACTCAAGCTGGATTGAGCCTCAGACTTAAACGTCCGCAACACTTCAACCGAAAAAACCTGATGGGTTGTCACCTGAGGTTGCTCATCGCCGATCACAACCAGTTGGACTTTGCGATCGCGATCAAGAATCACAGGTGTTTTTCCATCATCATTCAATACAAAGGGCAGCAAATCCCGATAAGTAAATGATTTATCGCTGCCGAACAGATGATCGATCGTGTGACAGGCTTTGAGAATAGAGGCAGACATATAACATCTTAGACAAAGCCCAGCCTGAGCCTGAATCCTGGTAGTCGCCGTGGCACTTTTGGCATGAAAGTAGGACAGTAAAGTAGATTGAACAGCTCCATCTTGAGCACTCGAAATATGGTTCCGAGCAAATTCTTGCGCTGCGGGAATCAAACAGTTTTTATACCCCAGCTTTTCGCTAGCAGGATTAATACACCAAATATTCCAGTACCGCGATGAAACACCCACAGATTTTTCGCTCCCTAGGCTTCACTGAAGTTTTTCGTGTTTATGCCGATCAATAGTTGCCAGCATTTGAAACTGATGCAGATCTAATGCAGGTATCTTACATGCTGAATGTGTAAGTAAAATACGAACAGCTTACGCTGTTTGACTGGTAGGGAATCACCGCACGTCTGGGGCGGTAAAGATGTCAACTTAACTCAAATGGTAATGGTTTTAATCCACAGACTCAATTTCTGCTTAGAGCTGGTCTGTGACCAATACGAAAAAAAAATGTCCGAAGCTCCACAATAGGTGTTCTTGGTAGAACCGACCCAATTCAAGGTAGATTGAGTGGCATCTCTTTCGCTACATAGCCAGGATGAAGGCATGTCACTAGTAGCAGGACTCGTCAATCAGAAAGGAGGGGTAGGCAAAACAACAGTAGCGGCTCACCTAGCCTACTGGCTTTCGAGGCGTGGGAGCGTAATTCTGGTTGATGCCGATGCCCAACAGAGCAGTTCCAATTGGCTCAAAGACCTCAATCTCCCCTGTCAAGTAACAAGCGATCCAGAGGATCTGTTAGACTTTCTCCCGCAGTTGGCTCAAGAGTTTGATACCGTGATCGTTGATGGACCTGCGGGACTATCGGAAGTGACAAAAGCAATTCTCTACGCTTCAGATCTAGCCCTTATCCCCTGCAAGCCGTCAGGCTTGGATACGCACAGTAGTGGCAAAATCCTCCGTATGCTCCGGCAAGCCCAGCGACTGCGGGGTGGAATGCCTAAAGCAGCGCTATTCCTCAACCAAGCCATTAAAGGAACTGTACTGCTCAAGGAGTCGCAGGAGTTACTCACCAATACTGGGTTCCCGCTGCTCTCCACGGTCATCTATAATCGCCAGGTGATCAGCGATACCCCCGGTCAAGGCATCACCGTCTGGCAAGCATCGGGGTCATCGGCAAAAAGCGCCGCTGACGATTTTGAATCGCTGTTTGCAGAAGCTATGGAGGTCCTCAATGCCGAAAGCTAGACGACCCTTAGGTGTTTTCACCTTTCGCGACGAAGGGACTGGCTCTCATCAGATAGTCCCTCTCGCCTCAATTTGTCTACCTGAGTACCAGCCCCGACAGTTTTTTAACGAGGCTTCATTGGAAGAGTTAGTCACTACGGTTAAAGAGCATGGAGTTCTAGAACCATTGCTGGTGAGACCAACTCAAAAGGCCAATCAGTATGAACTCGTTGCCGGGGGGAGACGTTACCGTGCCGCCCAGCGAGCTGACTTGACCGAAGTGCCAGTCATCGTCTTGTCTCTAACCGACTCTCAAGCCTTGGAAGTCGCCTTAATAGAGAATCTTCAAAGAGAAGACCTTAACCCTCTAGAAGAGACTGAGGGAATCCTGAGACTGCTGGCGATGAAGCTCTCTATCCCTTATGAAGAAGTTATTTCACTCTTGTATCGGCTTCAGAAAGAGGTAAAGGGGAAAGTAGCCCACAACGTTGTGGGCGAGTCGGAACGTGAGATGGTAAAAGCCGTATTTAGCTCTCTTGGGTTGGTGGGTTTTGAGTCGTTTGTCAGTCATCGACTCCCTCTACTGAATCTCCCTAGTGAAATCCGAGACGCCTTGCACAGCGGGAAAATTGCCTATACTAAAGCCCAAGCCCTCGCACGGGTCAAAGACCCAGAACTCAGAAAGGCGTTACTGCAAGAAGCGCTGGCTTTTGACTTGTCACTTAGTCAAATTAAAGAGCGCATTCAAGCGAATACACCCCAGCTTAAACCAACATCACTAGAAGCCAAGGCAAAAGATACTATTCGTCGCTTCCACAAGGCTAAGCTTTGGCAAAACCCAGGAAAGAAGAAGAAGTTTGAACGGCTACTGGAAAAGATGGAAGCCTTACTGGACGAAGAATAGCGAGTTCCCAAGTGCGTGAAGCGTTGGCTTTTGGAACGTATATAGCGTTTTCATTAGGAGATTGAAAACGATAAAGGTTGGATAACTAAACGCAAGTTGTTTAGCAAGTTTTTCCACCCATTTTTGTCGTTCCATTGGTGGTGTTCAGCGAACAGACTCCCCCAATTTCACAATAACCAGCTATTCCGAAAGCCCCGGTAAGTCCAACAGTTCCACCGCCCGTCGCTTCACCGCCTCGGGCCTTCTATCGTAACGGGAACTGGTACTGGGGTCGGAGTGTCCCGCGAGGCGTTGAACCGTTACCAAGTCCACACCCGCATCCAATAGGTCAGAAATAAACGTTCTCCTGAAATCGTGCGTACTGAACGCCGCCACTCCTGCCTCTTCTCCCCGCTTTTGCAAAATGAATAGCACCGCCTGAGAGGTGAGGCGTCTGATGGTGACTCGCTTACCTTTGTTCACCGGACACAACAGCGGCCCTGGAGCGTCACCCCGAACCGCTAACCAATTTAACACCACCTTCAGGGCTTGACTCGACAGGTACACCGTTCGGTCTTTCCCTCCCTTCCCATCGCGAACTTCAAGCGCTCCCGTTGCGGGGTCAAAATCCTTCAAATCCAGATTGACTAACTCCCGCCGACGCACACCAGAACCCCGTAAGATGGCAATCAACGCCGCGTCCCTAACCCCACTCGGCGTGGAATCTTGTTGGCAGACCTTCAAGAGAGCCGCAATTTCCTCCCGACTCAAAGCGCGACCTTTCAACCCTTTGCTGCCGGGAACTGGACGCAGGTCCGTCGCCCCCTTATAGTCTTTTTCCTTTATTAACTCCAACTTGAGCGCCTCCTGTAACACTCTTTTCAACGCCGTGAGCATTTTGTTGGTCGTGGCGGGACTATACTTCTCCATTAACACCGCTCTCACCGCTGCCGTATGGTGATAGCGCAGCTTAGACCAATCGATCGTCATCGCATCACACTTTCCATTCGTGAGCATTGCCGCGATCGCATTGAGAGACCCCCGCATCGTCGGACGAGACCCCTGCCCCAAAGACGTGAGATAGACGTGCGCCGGATGTCGCGTCAAGGGCAGTGGCACCGTCAGGGCTAACGAAGACGACTCTGGGGTAGAAGTCGTTTGAAGGGAGTCAGTCATTACTATTTACTTGCTCGGAAGACCGTTCTAGCAAGCTATTGTTTCACACAATGCGATCGTGTTCGATCGCGATCGAACATTTGATGAAGTGGTAAAGGCACGGAGCGGGGCGCTCCCGAGGGGGGAAAAGTAACCAACGTGTCAAAGAAGTGCCATTTTCAGGAACAGCTTTTAATCTTTGGGGGACGTTATTGTCTTAATTCTTGCTCGAATTGTGAGATTAATTCAGCCGGAGTCATCTCAAAAATGATTAACCAACAATGAATGAAAGCTAGCAACCGTTGGCATCTATCAGGGGGAGCGTAATGAAATTTAGCGGACTGATTGCCCGCCCAACGGGCCACTGTTGTTTCACTAACCCCACACAAAAGTCCGATTTCTTTATAAGTGATGGTTCCCCAAATTCCCGAAAACTCTCTCGGGTGCATTTTGCCAAAGAACCAATCTTGGAAAAGCTGAGTAAATTCATCTTCAGCAGGCATTAATTTGACCTCAGTTGGAATATTTTCTGGCGATGAACTTTTGCTAATTTCTCTTGCCAGATGTGATAACAAAAAGCGTGTAGGGCAGTTGTCGGGTGTAGGGCGTAGGGAAGTTGATAGGGTGCTGTAGGGCTTGGTAGGGCGTCCCTACAGCTATCGATAGAGCTAGTACGCCTTGAACCCGACAGCCGAGTCCGACCTGGGCTTGTCCCCTTCCATCTCATCGATCTCGCCATACCCTTTATCAGCTAAAAGCCCAAAGTACTGACGAATTTGCTTGACCCCCTTTCCCTTTAAAAGTGAGAACCCATTGTTATAAACCTCCTTAGCTGTCACCCAATCATTTTTCTTCTTGGCAAACCGATAAATAGATTTCAGAGGTTCGGCTAAAGAGTCCGAGATTCTTAGCTCGCACTTTTCTGTGATTGCTGACTCGGATTGAACCGGCTTTGCCTCAAAAACTGGCTCGCTTTTCAGTTGGGTTTGACGGCTTGGATTGAGGAGTGAGGAGTGCGTTTCATCCCTGAGTTCGGGAAAGAAAGTCAATAGCGAGCGAACTGGGTCAGGTTGACCTGTAATTGGGTTAATTTCTGTTTTCAACCATTCAGGAATAACACCCAAGTCTCCCCCTTCTATCGGCTTGGCAAACTCATCCGGATTCGCAACAAAGTAACGTCCTGTTGCCAGTGACAGCGAACGTAGCGGCGAGATTTTTTTGCTAGTCGCCTCGCACCCGATAAAGGTGGCACCGCTCTTAAACGTGCTGCTAAACCCGCCCGTGTTACCCGTTCCTACCCAACTGGTCAGGTTATTACCATGCAGTACAACAAAGATTTGAGCGCCTTTTTTATTGGCACGGGTCAACAGGAAGCGAATAATCCATTGTTTCTGTTCCGGCTCTAGGTAGTCGGATAGAGCTACCGCCTCATCGATTACCAAAATGATGTCTTTGTATTCCGCTTGGGTTGCCTCATCCATATATTTGAGGTAACGGTAGAGTTCGGAGGCGACTCTCCTGTCCGATTCCGAACCATCCAGTTTTGAGTAGCTCAGGCGACAGATGAGGCGATCGCATTGGAACGGGTAAACGTCATCACCGGCGGTGAAGTAATGAATGAGGGTGGTAGGCTCCAGTGCTTTCATTAAGATTGCCAGGATAGCCATCAGCGTGCCTTTTCCTCCCCGTTGGTTTCCGCAGATGCAGACGATTTGATTGTCTACGCATCGGCTCAAATCAAAGCCGCTGGCTAGCAACTGGTCGATAATCGCGATCGCTCGTTCTCTTAATGGCTTTCCAATTAAGTTTTGAGGTGTGGGTTCTGCTCGTTGGCTCAAGGCAGGTGCATCAATTGCTGGTTCCGGTTCGACTGGGTTGGCATCTACATCGATCGCTTCTAGCTTGGTGGTTGGTCCCACTACTACTGGCAGGTCTACTTCCTCTGCTTGAGGTAGACCCACTGTTGGAGTGTCAGGTAGGTCTACGGTTGGCGTATCAGGCACGTCAATTAACATCTGCGCCTGGTGCTGCTGGATGGCTCCAACGGCATGGTAATTAATCCGTGGGTCGGGTGTTACTGTGGTTAGGTGATTGGTTAGGGAATCCTTGCTGGGCAGGTTTCCTTTCAGCTGGATGTACCAGTCTAATAGCCAGCGGTACGCATAAAACCGTTTCCCTGCCTCCACTCCGACCAGGAAGTCAGTTAGCTTGTGTACATTTTCCTTAAGCAGGGCAAACTCGTAGCGCTCAAAAGGGGAGAGGTGAAACATTAAATCTACGAGTTCGTTTTGGTTAGCGAACCACTCAAGGCGTGCTTCAAAGTCGCCCATCGCCGAGAGAAATTCGATAATGTTTCCCCGCACGAAGGGGATGGGGGCAAACTGGTGGGAATCGTTTAAGTCTTGAGCGACTGCCCAGACATAACCGACACCGGCGAGTGCAGCACCGATGAGAGCCAGGGGGCTAGTTGCATAACAAACCGCTCCAACTGCGCTACCTGCCAGCGCGATCAGCTTAGCCAAGTTCATGCCTGTGCGTTCATCTCTAGCCCGAACTAGCAACTGTTCTTGACGTTCCACTAGCCATGCTGCAACGTTACCTGCTTCTAAATGCTCGATCGATGGATAATCGGCTCTCAGTCGCTGGGTTTCTAGTGTGGTTAATGTGGGTAAGTTTTCCATCCTGCCTCCTCTTAATAAACCCCACCAGCTGCTAGAACGCCGATGGGGTGTTCTTCATATCCCAAGAGTCGGGGTTATTTCTTCTGGCTTTGAGAGCGAATGCTGTAGCCCATCTCTCCCGCCACCATTGTGAAAACGTTGTAGGCAAGACAGCCTAAAATCATTCCAGGGTTGGTGTATCTGAAGGGCCAGCGACCAACGAATGTGGTAATCAAATCAAACAGCCAGAAGAACAGAGCGAACAGTCCACCTGAGTTGCGTTCTCTCATTCCCGCCCGTTTGTAGTCGCCCCATAACGCCCGTGCTAGGTCGATCGTGTTTTTGGGCTTCTGAGGCAAAGTGTATTGTTGAGCGTTTTCAAAGTCTTTTTTGGCTTCCTCTGGTGGCTTGCTGCGTAGGGTTTTTGCTTCTTGAGTTTGAATCAAGTAGGAGATGGCTAAGGAAATCCCAAATAGTGGGTTAAAAGGCAGTATCGCTAAGCCTCTCCATCCCATCCAACTCGATTCAAACCACGGAAGGATTGGAGTTCCTTGAAATAGCGTTTGCCATATGCTATCGGTGCTGAATAACGTTCCAATCCAAAACGCTAGCGACCCTAAAATCTTGGCTCCGGCTCCATGACGTTGTAGGAACTGGGCGAAAATCGCTGTGATGAAAGATATGGGAATTGCAAATAAATCGACGACCCAACGAGCGATAATATCTGCCCAGTCTGACCAGGATTTGTGTTGATAGAATTCTTGTTCGTTCTGTTGGTCGGTATTACTGGTGTCGTTGTTCGTGTTGGTTGGCTTTGCGCCGAGTGGCATAATTAAATCCTCTCTTTACTGAACGGGAGCGTTGTTGCAGACGTTTTGGTAGAAGTGCTTCCACAGCCATTTCCGGGCTTGGATTTTCCCGATGCAGACGCCTGCTGTGTCGTAAACAAAAACGATTTCATCCTCTAAAAAGGTAGTCGTGTTGGGGTGGGGATTCCATTTGGGATTGTCGTAGTAGTCGCGAACGAGCAGCTTTTCTCCCTCCGGGAGAACGCCTGTTTCTTTGAGCTTGTCCGCTGTTTGTTTCTTCTGGTCGATTCGACTACGTTCTAAGTCTTCGCTGGCTTCAACTTGTGCTTTTTGTCGTGCTAAATCTGCTTCTAGTTCGGTTGTTGAACTGAAGGATTGAAACTGGCTAGGAAGCTTCAAAAACAGGGGGGTTGCAATCAGAAACAGTCCAGCAATTCC
>DATNPT010000575.1:0-7883 GCA_036703075.1 Chroococcales cyanobacterium | reverse complement strand
TGCCCTCCCGTAAAGATATTAAACGTTGTACGATTACGCGGGAAATGGTAGAGAAACGCTCCACTGCTGAACTCCTAGTCCATCCCTCCTGGCTACTCAAACCCGAATCGGCTTAAGTTTTGCTGTAGGGGCTTTCGCATTTGGGGGGTAACTGAGGAGCAAAAACCAGAATGTGCTTTTCACATCCTGGTGGTCGTTCCTCGAAGAGAGCCACCGGATAGGCGCATGCTACACAGACGCTAATGCCCTTCCATGCAATCAGTCGATTTCAAGAGTGGAGGGTGAAGCATTCACGTAGAAATATTTGGGTTGAACTGACTAGTTAAAGCCCTGAATACTTTACACATCCAGGATTCCAGGAGATAGAGTAACGCCTAGCTTGCTTAGGATGAATGGCTCTGACTTAACGCATTAATCACCTTGCGCGGGGGGGAGAGGGGGAGACGCTTGTCCCAATGAGGGTTTGGGGGAAACCCCCAAGTCCGGGTTTTCTCTAATACCTGCAACTTTCGCCTTAAGTCGGTGCCATTCTGCTTAGGATCGGGGTACCTTTCAATACAAAGATCCAATGAAATTTCTGATCAGATTGGATAAAGTCCGGAAAACAAAGATTTTGTCATTTTCAATATAAATAGGTGCTTTGGTCAGCTACACCACAAAGACCTTGTACCTTGATGATGCTTCGCACTCACCATGACATATGTTCACCAAGGAAAAGACTTTCTCCACGGAGATCAAAGGACAACGCACTCTGGCCGCCATCGTTTTCACTGATGTCGTTGGCTACAGTGCACTGATGGCCGCCAACGAAGAGTACACCCTGGATTTACTCCGCCGAGATTTCCAACTCATGAAACAACTGTGTCAGCGGTTTGAAGGCAAAGTCCTCAAGACTATCGGTGATGCCATCCTGATGTACTTCAGTAGTGCCGTCAAAGCCGTTGGATGTGCTCAAGCCATGCAAGCTAGCTTGGCTGAACTGGCTGCTAACCTCGCACCAGAGGATGTCCTGATTCATCGGATTGGCATTCATTTAGGAGATGTATTTTTCAATGGCTCCGATGTGATGGGCGATGGAGTCAACGTAGCAGCGCGATTGCAAGCAGAAGCTCAACCCGGTGGGATTTGTATGTCCCAGACAATCTACGATGTCGTCAAAAATCCCTTAGGTTTAAAAATCACTGACCTGATACCTAAAAAGTTAAAGAACATGCCAGGTTCAGTAATGGTCTACCAACTTCCCCCCATCAACCCCAATCCTTACAGTATTCAATGGGAGTTCGGAGGAAGTGAACTAGAGTCAGGCAGCGATGAGTCTGAACTGATTGTCTACTCATCCGGGCAATGGGTACTCTTACACGATCGCTTCTTTCAACTGGAAACCTACTCTCAGAATGTTGATGGTAGACTGATCATCCAGATTCCGTCTCAAAGCGATCGCGACGATGCGGCAATTCAATCGCTTCGCCCAACACTCGAACAGTCACCACTCATTAAATTTGCCTATCAAAATGACGGGCTTCTCGTCAAAGTGAGAAGCGTTGAAGCATCGCCTAGGCCCGATGGCAAGCTCTGGACGTTGACGCTTGAACCAAAGCCCATCAAGATGGACGCTCAGGCTGTAGAGCAATCCTACAAAGGACGCAAGCAGTCCTACTCAGCCGATGATATTGCTAAGTTGAAAGTCAGGCGGCTTTTACTCAATGACCCTCCTAAGTTAGTCATGCTTCGGGATGCTCAGATGTTCAGTCCTGCCATGGCCGATCGCGAAATCCTGGAAAACTTAATTAGAAGCAGCCCTACGCCCATTAAGATTGAAGACTGCGTCCTTCAGTCTCTCTATCAAGAGTACAAAACCAAGCCTAGAGTGTTCCTCGAACTGGCACGACTCCAAGCTGTTTTCTACCTAAAAGCGGCAGGTGTTGTCGAACAAGTGACGGAACTCGCGTTAGGTCCGATTTGCCACGGCAAAGTACATGTGCGGTTTCGTGGGAAACGACGAACTGTTTACACGGGATTCGAGCCAAGTGTGATTGAAATAGAAGGCGACTGTTCGCTGGTGAATGAAGGATAAACGATCATTCATCTCTAATTTGGTTGAATCGCTCCATTAGACAGTCAGCTATACGCCTTGCAGCCCCTGGCTGACCCATCCGCCGCCGACCATTTTCTGCAATGAGTTGCAACCAATCCGGATCGCGCAACAATTGTTGGACAGCGCTAGCAACTTTTTCGGGTTGCGCTACCAGCATTAAAGATGGTCCTAATAGACGAGTTTGGGCTTCTGCAAAGGCAGGAGTAAATTGGGGACCTTTTCCAGGAATTGCGATCGCTGGTTTCCCTAACCCCACAAATTGCTCGGTTGCCGTTCCCGCCATCGCAATGCAGCAGTCTCCCTTCAGCAGACAGCGATTATAGTCATCTTGAGTTAAAACCAATGTCGCATTTTTCTGCGTAAACGTGAGAGCATTTTCATCATTGAGCTGAAGATTGGATAGAGTTTCACCAGAAGGGTTCAGTCGCCAGCCCCACGCTTCCAAGGTTTGGCGCAACGGGTCAAGACTTAATGCCGGATAGATCGCACCCAGCAACAACACCGAGCGATCGGAGAACGTATCCAAAAACCCTGCTGCTGCCCGTACAATGATCTGCCAATTCTCATAAGCCTCTGGTGCTCTAGAACCTGGTAGGAGAGTGACAACGAGCGATCGCTGTGTTTCTTTCAATTCAGCGTCGGGTTCATAAAACACGGGTGCGGGATGTTCGGGTTCGATCCCATCCATCATGGGATTTCCCAGATCGAAAGCGGGTATCGACCATTTCTGTAATATCTCTGTGGTTAGCTTGTCTCGCGGAAAAACTGCCTTGCAACGCTGACGGCTCATCAGCCAGCGTTCCCAAGGGAGATAAACTGAACCAGACCAACCTTCCCAGCGCGATCGATGCGGTAACCATCCTTCTTCATCCCGCAGATAGTACTCAGATTTCGCGGTGCCAACAAAGGCATAGGGTGCGCCACTCAAACCAGCAAACAACAACGGGACAATATCTCCGACTGCTAAAATGGCACCTCCTCGTTTGCGCCAACGGCAGATAGCTTTGTATTGCGCCCGAGTCAGTTGCAGTAACCCACCTTGCAAGTCTCGCAGCAGCTGACGCCCTTCCATATAAACGAAACCACCAGAAGGCATTCTCCGGACTGGTCCAATAATCGGGATTCCTAAGTGAGTATAAGCTCGTCCTTCACCCACTAACGGCAAAGCCGCCAGTTCTGGGGCAGATGGGTGACGCTGCAATTCCTGCAAAATTCGGACAGCAATAACATCCTCTCCATGACCATTACTAAGGCAGAGCAGATGCATAATTGACGATTGGTTCTTCCTTTAAGTAGCTGAACATTAACTGTTAACCAGCAACGAAGTTGCTCCATTTGGGGAAACTACATTCTCACGGCTTTGTTGGGATAAATCGACGATTATCCTCGCCGTTGTTTTTAGTTATTAGCCCGAGTTTAGGTTAGTAAATCTTAACAAACCCCTTTCCTTTCAGCAAAGATAAACATCAAGTCGCGAACTAGTACAGATTACACGGAGCAAGGGCGCGATCTGGAGCGAGGAGCGAGCTTTGTTAAGATATGACAATTTTTTCGGCTTTAGCGTTGCTGGGTGTGGCAGATGCAGATGTGGCACAGGCTACGGAACTTGGTCGCGATCGCAACGGTCAGGTTAAACAAAAGCCAAGCAATTCTTAAACGTTGCCGACTAGCAATGAGGCTACTTTTATGGTATATAGAGCTGTTGCGATTTCTACATTAGCAGCCCTTGCGGCGGGGAACTTAACCAACCAGGCACTGGCCAGTCCAAACCCCACAACTTCATCCCCGCAAGCGGCAACGAGAAACTATGTGGTTTCTGTCGAGGCACCCTCGGCATCCCACTCCCCGATCACGATCGCCGCACCGGAAGCGATCGCGCAACCCGAATCGGCTCAAGTTCGCCAAACACCCGTCAGCCAGAGCGCTCCTCAAACCTTAGCACAGTCTACTTCAACACCTACGACTACTACTAGAAATGTGGCAGTTCCGACAACGTCGTCGCCACAACCGACAAAACCCCCTGTCAGTTCGACTAATCGGTCTACCGGCACCACGGCTCAGTCTAGTCCAACCCCTGCTAAATCGACTAATTCCAACGATCTAGCGGTGGTAGCCACAGATGTACAGATTAAAGGTGCCTCGGAGGAATTGCAGCAAATTATCTTAAAAACCATTCGCACCCATGCGGGTGGTTCGACCAGTCAAAGCCAGTTGCAAAACGATGTTGCAGCAATTTTAGATACTGGTTTCTTGTCCGATGCTCGCGTCACCACCTCCCAAAACCGAGATGGAGTGAGCGTCGTTTTCCAGGTGCAACCCGTCGTAGTGCGATCGCTCCAACTCTCCGGGAACAAAGTTCTCACTTCGGAAGTGGTCAATACCATCTTTAAATCTCAGCTCGGACAACCTGTTAGCCCCTCTATCCTTCGCCAAGGTGTCCAACAGCTGAGCCAATGGTACAAGGACAATAATTATTCTCTGGCGCAGGTTGTAGACGTACAGTCTAACCGTAATGGCGTGCTCACAGTAGAGGTTGCTGAAGGCGTCATCGGTAATATCAATGTCCAATTCCTGGATAAAGACGGTAAGCCAACTCAGGGGCGTACCAAAACAGACTTCATCAACCGCGAACTCAAACTCAAACCAGGTGAAGTATTTCGTGTCGATACAGCGCGGCAAGACTTGCAGCATCTCTACCAGCTAGGGCTGTTTGACAACGCCAATATTTCCCTAAACGGTGATGCCAACAAAGTTGACGTTACCTACGAGCTAGTTGAACGACCGGCTCGCGGAGTTAATGTAGGGGGCGGTTACAGTGCCGACACAGGTCTTTTTGGCACGATTAGCTACAAAGACCAAAATTTGGGCGGCGTCAACCAGCAGGTATCGCTCGATGCTCAAGTCGGCAGTAAAGACCTTCAGTTTAATGGCAGTTACACGATTCCCTACCGAGCTAGTGAGCCAGATCGACCGGGCATTAGCGTTGATGCCTTTCGACGCCGAACGGTATCCCAGACCTTCGATGACAATTTCAGCAATAGTGTCGAGGCAGACAATTACCAGGAACCTCGCGAAGGACAGTTGGGCGGCGGCGTCACATTGACGAAACCAGTAGGAGATTGGAATGCATCCTTAGGCTTGAACTACACTCGCACCAGCATCCGCGATAAGGATGGCAACATTATCGCCAAAGATGCTCTAGGTAATCCTCTCTCCTTCAGTGGTACTGGCATTGATGACTTAGTCGCTGTTACCGCTGGTGTAAGCAAAGACCAACGCGACAATCCCATTAATCCAACCTCTGGTTCCGTCCTGAGTTTGACTACCCAACAATCGATTCCGGTAGGAAGCGGCAATATATTGATGAACCAGGTTCAAGCCAACTACTCTCAATACGTGCCCGTCAATTTGTTCGGCGGTAAAAAACCTGACGTGCTAGCGTTTAACGTTCAAGGCGGGACAACCATTGGTGACCTACCGCCTTACGAAGCGTTTAACCTAGGTGGTATCAATTCTGTACGGGGGTATGGAGCTGGAGACGTTGCTAGCGGTCGCAGCTACGTGTTGGCATCGGCGGAGTATCGCATTCCTGTTTTCGATCCAGTGGGTGCTGTCCTGTTTGCCGACTTTGGCTCTGATTTAGGTAGTGCTGATACCGTACCGGGAGAACCCGGAGTCGTGCGTGGGAAGCCAGGAACGGGCTTTGGTTACGGTGCTGGGGTAAGAATCAACTCTCCCATTGGCATCATCCGAGCCGACTACGGCTTTAATGACCAGGGCGATAGCAAACTCCAGTTTGGTATCGGTCAGCGATTCTAAAGGGAGTTAACGACAAAATCCAGTTGACTGCTGGTCAACTGGATTCATTGAATTAAGTTTTTCGACAAAGGATTGACTAAAAGCGAATAAGCGGTTTTTAACCTCTAGCTTTTAGTTTCGCTGCTTTGCGTCTATGCCAAAAACCTAAGCGCGATCGATTATCTCTTTAGCTTTATCTTTGATATCTTCTCTGGCATGAATTGCTGCTGCTTCGTCCTGCTTAGCTTGGCCTTCTATCCTATCTTTCGGATCGCCAGTCAATTCGCTTGCAGCTTCTTGAATTTTGCCTTCGATATTCTTCGCCACCGCTTCTGCCCGATCTTCAATGCTCATTATGGTACTCCTTCCTAGGCAATAACTAACTTTAAAAGATGGATATACTCTTAGTATGCAAAACAATTAGTTAAACTACATCTTTCGCGAGTCAGATGTCTTTAGAGCTATCAAAAACTGGCTGATTAGAGAGACTAAATAGTAGTTAATAATAATTTAGAAAAAGTATCAAATAGCTCTGTTTTAGAAAACATCTAATCAGCTTGCCGCATACCCCTGCCAAGGTACTTCTGATGACTGAGGCATCAATCCTAATCGCGCCTGACAACGTTCTAAATAAAGTCTTGCTACCCGATCGCTAGGATTTTGTTGGACTACCTTCTGAAAATAGTCCAAAGCTTTGGAAAAATCTTTTTGATGCCAAGCTTGCAGACCGCAGTTATAGTAGGGTTGAGATTGCAGCTTCGCTATATCTAGAGGCTGAGTTGATGTTCCTAAAATCTCGTAAAGCTCAAGCACTCTACGCTTCCCACGAGGTGTTATTCGATCGATCCATCGGCTGGGATAGGACGGTAGAAGGTAGGGAGAAAATGTACCAGCGTCCTGTAGTGCAAAATCGGCTTGGTTAAACCTGGCGCTGAGTTGGTTAATCGTTGTATCGCTAGCAAGAATGGGCGTACCGTAAAGTTTGGTTAATTCTTCGATCCGGGCTGCTGTATTGACGACATCGCCAATCACAGTAGAGTCCATACGATGAGCGGAGCCGAGCGTACCGATTAATCCAATACCCGTATGAATACCAATGCCGACATGAATCGGCTGGCTTAAACTGTACCGATCGCGTTCTCGATTAAACTCCCGTAAGCGGTGTTGCATCAACACGGCAGCATTCAATGCATCCTCGGCATGATTGCCAACGCGATCGAAAACGGCAAAAATTGCATCTCCCAAGAACTTATCAACAAAGCCCTGATGCGTAGCAATCGCCTGACTCATCAGTGTGAAAAAAACATTGAGCCACTCAAACGTCTCTCTCGCCGACTGAGATTCTGCAATCTCAGTAAATCCCCGAATATCGCAAAATAAAACAGTAATTTCCTCTTCCTTGGAATTCCCCAGTTGAATTGATTCGACTCCCTTCGGGGCAATCCGATGCAGGTACTGTTCCGGCACAAACAGTCGAAATTTTTCGGATAAGTAGTCATTAATCTGCCAAGCAGCGGCAATTTGCTGACGCGATCGCTCTTTTACCAGTTGGTTCATTGCGGATTGGTAGTGTTGCGATCGCATCTGGTTCAACCGCAACAAGTTAGCGATTTTAGTCAAAAGCAGTTGATTATTAATTGGCTTTGTGAGGTAGTCATCACCCATTACCTCCAGTCCGCGCAATCGAGACCGATCGTCATCCAATGCTGTAATAAAAATGATGGGAATAGGTTGTAACCTGACATCTTCTCGCAGATGCCTACAAACTTCAAACCCATCCATTCCTGGCATCATGACATCCAGTAAAATCAAACTTGGAACTGACTCTGCGGCAATTTCCAATGCTTCAATACCTGATGTCGCTAACAGAGGAAAATAGCCTTCACACAGCAGTAGTTCCTCTAATAGCAATAAATTGATAGGGTCGTCATCGACGACTAGGATAGAGACCGTAGAGTTCAGCATGGACTGTAAGAAAAAACTGGTAACG
>DATNPT010000571.1:0-5171 GCA_036703075.1 Chroococcales cyanobacterium | reverse complement strand
CAGCGCTCGGGAGAGAGCCAGAGAGATTTTTATCCTTTTGGAGCTTTAGATTCGCAACTGGAGACCCCACTTGTACCCGAAGTGTCAGATGCAGGTAGTTGACACCTCAACAGTCTTCTTGGATAAATCTGGAAAAACAGGGTGATTCGTACTATAGGTGCCTATTTCTAGAATGCTCTTGCCAGAGGCTTATCACCTGGGGACATCAAATGAGGATGAAAATCTCTTTCCCCTAGCCTCTCATCCCTGCTCGCTGTTTGAACATGATTTGTAGAGACGCGATCGATCCATGCAACCATACCCTGCTTGCTCAATGCAGCAGCAAGGATGAAGAGCACGCGCCTCTACAACCTGAACTATAGGGATTGAGCAGGAGATGTCACCATCCCTACTTATAATGCGATCGCGAGCATGAGCTGCGACACGCGACCTCAGAACCTACACAATTACGTTGCTGCCAATGGTCAATTCTGCTACATCGACCTTTTGCAGCGTGGTTAAGGTCTGGAACGGAGAGACACCATCGATACCATCTGTATCCACTTGAACTACTGTACTTAAACCCTGCTGCACAAACTGTAGGTAGCCATCTTCAATAGGGTCAACGCCTTGGTAGCCAATCGCATCAAACAGATTACTTAAAACCAGTTTGTCGTCTGTAACGTTGAAGTCAGTGATTGTGTCACCTTTGTCTTGCAAACTGTTGTTAATCGGGTTTTGCTCGCCGTTGTAAACGAACAAGTCCTTCCCCAGGCCCCCCGTCAGTTTATCGCCATCAAAGCCACCAATAATAATGTCGTCGCCAGCTCCACCAATGAGTATATCCTTACCTGCTAAGCCACTAATGATATCTCGACCATTAGTGCCTATCAGTGTATCTGCCCCAGATGTGCCAGTGGTTTCGCTCAACGCATAGCTATTTAAATCCTGTGCCTTGATGTTTTCAAGTACGACTAATGTCCTAAAGGGAGAAAGTCCATCGACACCATCTGGATCGATTTGAACAGCCGTGTTTAAACCCTGTTGCACAAACTGTAGATAACCATCCCCGATCGGATCGACGCCTTGGTAGCCAATCTCTTTAAACAAACCGGTCAGGACTAGTGCATCGTCTTGAAGGTTGAAATCTTTGATCGTGTCACCCCGATCGCCAAAGCTGTCGTAGACAAACCGATCCCGACCTAAACCTCCTGTAAGTTGGTCGCCATCAAAACCACCATTAATGATGTCGTCACCCTCTCCACCCGAGATCGTATCGCGACCCTTAAGACCATTGATGGTGTCATCACTAGCCGTACCTGTAAGTGGATCTCCTTTATCAGTACCGTTCGTTACCTCGCTCGGTTGCGACACTAGTGACAAAAGCTGAGACTGATTCGAGGTGCCGAAGACAACTATATCGGTCTGAGTGGTAGAAGTCTCCAACTGTGTAGTGTCAGTTGTGATAGATGATGTTTCCGTAATTGCCAAACTTTTTTGCTGTAAGCGCAGTCTAGACATTTTAGGTGTATTTTAGGTGCAATACTGTTGGTTTTTATTCATCGATAACTATCGACAGGCTTTTGTTGTGATTGAAAAGCCGTCACCTGAATTACACCCTGATAACACTGCTCCAGGAGTAGCGATCTCACTACCCGAGGCATAACCTTCTCAGGTACACTCTGCAAAATTCCGCATTTCTACGGTGGTCTATAATCACAACGTAACGTAGATATATTTAATGAAAAACTGTATAACCTCTTGTCAGTCCAGAAAACTAACGATCTTCATCGAGAATTTACAACGGCTTAGACGATTGTGTTGCAATGGTGAAGTAGGATTCTACAACACTACCTATAAGTATGTAGAGAGTTTGTGATTGTAGAATCTCGTTGCTTTGCATCATGGCAGCTAATCAGATAATAGGCAACTTTTACCCAAAAAGCACACAGTAAGTCTATCGAAAAGTTTTCCCTGAAGGGGCGATCGCGAACTGTAACAGGCTCTCTGGAACTTAATTTATAAGTTTTAATAATATAAAAGGCTGAATTTAGTGACTGTAGTATTGGCTCGGAGTCTTGACAGAAATTCAATACTACAGCTAAGGAGTCGCAGAAGACACATTGGAAAAACTTATCGTAATAACTCCGTATAGGTACTGAATAGCCATTTTTATTAATATTTCCTCAGGTAGAGGATTAACGATCCGATCCTAAGATTAGGGATGCAACCATTAGGTAGCTAGCCATGAGCTACTGTATTAATCCCACCTGCCCTCAACCAAACGACCCAGCCAACAGCCACAATCGCATTTGTCGAAATTGTGGCTCAGAGTTGTTCTTACAAGGACGCTATCAGGTGATGCGCCTGCTCAGCGATAGCAGCGGCTTCGGCAAAGTGTATGAAGCCTACCAAGGTGCTATTCCCAAAATTCTGAAAGTTTTAAAACAAAAGCACAACGCAAACCCCCGAGTGATTGAGCTCTTCCAGCAAGAGGCAGCCGTCTTAAGCCAGCTCAATCATCCCGGCATTCCCAAAGTCGAACCCGATGGGTACTTCCAGTTTTTCCCCAGAGCCGGTGACGAGCCAGTCCATTGCATCATCATGGAGAAAATTGATGGACTTGACCTCAAGCAGTGGATGAAGCAGCAGGGCAATCACCCGATTGGCGAAAAGCAAGCCCTGAACTGGCTAAAACAGCTAGCGGAGATTTTGCATCTCGTTCATCAAAAAAATTATTTCCATCGCGATATTAAGCCAGCCAACATCATGATTCGTTCCACCGGGCAACTGGTGCTGATTGACTTTGGTACCGCTAGGGAGCTGACCTATACTTATCTCGCTGATGTGGGAGGAGCAGGTAGTGTTACAAAGATTAGTTCTGCTGGCTATACCCCACCAGAGCAAGAAAAAGGTCATGCCGTACCTCAGTCGGACTTCTATGCATTGGGGCGAACTTTTGTTTATTTACTAACTGGAAAACAGGCGACGGCTCGGACAATTTACGATCCATTAACGGATAAAATTGATTGGCATAGTCATGCTCCTCAAATTTCTTTACCCTTGGCCAACTTTATTGATAAGTTGATGGCTCCTACCGCCGCCAATCGACCGAAAAATACTCAAGAAATTTTAGATGAATTAGAAAAAATTGCACAGAGAGCATCTTGTCCTAAGTTATCCACTCAAATTCAAGAAAGTACAGTCTCTCACCCCCCCCTTCCACCTAGGGACACCATTAAGCATCAAAAGACTCTATTGGGAAATAAATGGTTGATAGGAGGAGCCACAGTCTTAGTAATTGGACTCGGAAGCTATGGAGTTTGGCAATTTTCCCAACATTATGTAACCTCTCTAACACCCTTAGTTAAAACCCTATCGGGAAATGCTAGCTATGTTAATTACATCAAAATCAGCGATGATGGGAAAACACTAGTCAGTGGCAGTGCGGATAAGAAGATTAGGCTCTGGAATATCAGTACGGGTAAAGAAATACGCACTTTAATTAATTATTCTATTCCAATTAATTACTTTGCTATTAGTCCGGATTGGCAAATTATTGCCACTGGTGGTTTAAATAATACAATCAAAATCTGGGACTATGCTACCGGCAGAGAGATTCGCACTCTATCCGGACATTCTAGCTTTGTCAATCATGTTGCCATTAGCCATGATGGCAAGAGATTAGTGAGTGCTAGTGCCGACCACACGATTAAAATTTGGAACTTAGCTACGGGGAAAGAGATTCGTACTCTTACCGGACACTCTAGTTTTGTTAATTACGTTGCGATTAGCCCAGACGAACGGAGATTAGTGAGTGCCAGTGCTGACCATAAGATTAAAATTTGGGATTTCGCCACAGGCAAAGAAATCCATACTCTGACTGGGCATTCTGGTTCAGTGAATTCTATCTTGATTAGCACGGATGGAAAGATATTATTGAGTGCCAGTGCAGATAAAACTATCAAAATCTGGGACTTGGCAACAGGTAAGGAAATACGCACGCTCAAGGGACATTCCAGTTCAGTAAAGCCCTTAGCGATTAGCTCTGATGGCAAGTTTTTAGTAAGTGGGAGTGCTGACAGTACGATTAAAATTTGGAACTTAGCTACGGGTCAAGCAATTCGGACTCTCACTGGGCATTCTAGCTATGTAAATTCCCTGGATATTAGTCCTGATGGTAAAACATTAGTGAGTGGGAGTGCTGACAGTACGATTAAAATTTGGCGGATGCCACAATAAAAGCTATCGATGCCAAGGCTGTACTGCTTGCCACTACACTAACCCGCCAATTGAAGCGAAACGGAGTCAATCAGGGATGGAGTGTGGGCGAGTTACTCCTAATGTATGGGCTGATTTCCGCAAGTCAGACAAGCTTCCATCAGGATAATCAAGGGTTGACCGCAATACACGCAACCTCTTTGTGGTGATTGACTCATTTGGTCTTGCGGTAACTTCCGGCACTTCAAGCACCCGAAAAACTCATCTTGACTTTTGACAGCAATCTGGCGACATTTCGGGCAGAGTTCAACTTTCCAAGTAATATCGAGCATTGATTTAGGACAGACGGTGAAACTTGCTGCCCATCCAAATTCGAGGCTTTCCTGGTTAGCACTTTTCAAGAGTTAAAGGACGTTGCCCTTCACCAGTTTTTGAACTCGAATTGTGAACTGAGCTAGCACCGATAGTTTGGCACAGATCGAGGTCATCTGTCTTTAGGCAGATTTTTTCTGGATGGCGGTTTAAGCCCTAGGTTCAATCCACAAGATAACGTGACGACCCGAGCGCTCGCCGCAGATGGTGTGAGTTCATAAGATGCGCTCGCTTCTGTTGCCTCCATCCTTGCGCGGGGGGTTTGGGGGAGACGCTTGTCCCCCAATGGGGGTTTGGGGGAAACCCCCAAGTCCGGGTTTTCTCTAATACCTGCAACTTTCGCCTTAAGTCAGTGCCATTCAACTTAAGTCAGTGCCATTTGACTTAAAGCGATCACTCAAACGCTTGGACGGTAAGACATGAACCTGTTGAGAGCTAATATTGATGCGGGAGAGCGAGTCAAAATAGTAGGGGCAAGGGTGTTTAACTCAGTTAATGTTGACTTACATCCTGCCACAATGCTGTCAGTCTTCGTTCACTTCTGTCTAGATCGCCTTGACCCCCTTGTAGTCCCCTCTGAGTAAGAGAGGAAGATAACA
>DATNPT010000634.1:0-4093 GCA_036703075.1 Chroococcales cyanobacterium | reverse complement strand
CACTTTAAGCAAGTTTTATAATCTATTTAAAATTTATGCAAAAAAAATTACTCTTTCAGTGTTTGTTCGCCAGCGATTATCAGCCTACAACGCCATGCGAGCGTGCACCGAGAAAACGTCCTCGCTTTATCCGCCAATTACACCTATTAGATAGGTGTCTCGTCGTTTCAAATGTAAAATACACTGAAAACTAAAAAAACATCTACCCTAAGGTAGATGCTCCCTGATGCTCCAATGAAAATTGCTTAAAGTCAAACAGCAATATGGCTGTTGGCGATCGCGAAAACCCACTGCCTCATAATTCAGACTGAGTCCATCGCCACTTACCCCCCCCAAATAAAAGTGGCAGGCGTCTCGCCTGCCCCACAAGTGAAGATTGGATAATAACTGAGAAATCGCTTACAGTAGGCGGAAGATAAACGGATAGCGATAAGACTGGTTGGGATTGCTCAAAATCTGGACGAGCGCAAGAATCGGCAACACCCAACTGAAAATAAACAATAGACCCAGTAGCGGCCAACCGATGAGGAGAAGCGTCAGTGCTCCAAAGATTAGACCGTAAAGCCAAACGTTAAAGTGAAAGTTAAGCGATTCTCTGGCATTTTCCTTCACAATGGGGTCATCGGATACGAGCAGAATTGCGATCGGAATTCCTACTGACACCATCAGAGCGCTAATAAAAATTGACCCATGAGAGAGGGCTGATAAAAGCTTCCGTTTGTCGGGATCGTACTCCATGGATTTATTGGGGTCATACACCATAAACTTTACTCCCTAATTCCCTCGAGCCTTAGTGAATATACGATGACTTTAGCACGCACCAGGTCTAGAGATCGGTCGTAAATCCCACCCCCAATCAGTAGGGAAAATGCTAGAGAAGCATCACTAGTAAATCCAGCAGGAAGCCCCTCGTCTTCTGGTAATTCCACTAACTCCTAAGTCCTCACCACTAACGCAATCTCAAGGAATCTCACCGATCGCGCGCTCTAATTTTTATAATGATGACGAGAGTTCCTTAAATTGTGCTGTTTGGATGACCACTGAAATTGAAGCTGAACTGCAAACTGCCGTTGAACGCCGACGTAATTTTGCAATTATTTCTCACCCCGACGCGGGGAAAACAACACTGACAGAAAAGCTATTACTCTACGGAGGCGCAATTCACGAAGCTGGTGCAGTGAAGGCACGCAGGGCGCAGCGTAAGGCAACCTCTGACTGGATGGAGATGGAGCAACAAAGGGGGATTTCCATTACCTCGACGGTGTTGCAGTTTGAGTACCGAGGGTGTCAGATTAATTTACTCGATACTCCCGGTCACCAAGACTTTAGTGAAGATACTTATCGCACCCTGGCAGCAGCGGACAATGCGGTAATGTTGATTGATGCGGCTAAAGGTTTAGAACCCCAAACGCGCAAGCTGTTTGAAGTCTGCCGGATGCGTCGTCTGCCGATTTTTACCTTTGTCAATAAGCTCGACCGTCCCGGACGCGAACCGTTAGAATTACTCGATGAAATCGAGCAAGAACTGGGATTGCAGACGTATGCGGTTAACTGGCCGATTGGCATGGGCGATCGCTTTAAGGGCGTGTATGACCGACACAACAGGCAGATTCACCTGTTTGAACGCACTGCCCACGGAGCGCATGAGGCGAAAGATACAGTTATTGATATGGGCGATCCCCGGATTGAACAGCTACTAGAACAAGACCTGTACTACAAGCTGAAAGAAGATATCGAACTCCTGGAAGGGATTGGACCCGAACTGGATTTAGAGCTAGTGCATGCGGGCCAAATGACGCCCATCTTCTTTGGCAGTGCGATGACCAACTTTGGGGTTCAGTTGTTCTTGAATTCTTTTCTGGACTATGCCCTCAAACCCAATGTCCGCAATTCCACACTAGGAGAAATGCCTCCAACTTACCCAGATTTCACGGGTTTTGTCTTCAAGCTGCAAGCGAATATGGACCCGAGACACCGGGATAGAGTGGCATTTATCCGCGTCTGCACGGGCAAGTTTGAAAAAGACATGACGGTCAGCCATGCCCGAACGGGTAAAGTAGTGCGTTTGTCAAGACCGCAGAAACTGTTTGCCCAAGATCGAGAATCGATTGATGTTGCCTATCCGGGTGATGTGATTGGTTTGAATAATCCGGGCGTATTTGCGATCGGAGATACCATCTACAACGGACAGAAAATCGAGTACGAAGGGATTCCCTGTTTTTCCCCAGAACTATTTGCTTATCTAAGAAATCCCAACCCGTCCAAGTTCAAGCAATTCCATAAAGGCGTTACGGAGTTGCGCGAAGAGGGCGCAGTGCAAATCATGTTCTCTGTGGATGAAGCGAAGCGCGACCCAATTTTAGCGGCTGTAGGGCAGTTGCAGTTTGAGGTAGTGCAGTTCCGATTGCAGAATGAATACGGTGTGGAAACTAGGATAGAACCCTTACCCTACAACGTTGCCCGTTGGGTGGCGGGGGGTTGGGAAGCCTTAAACAAAGTGGGGCGATTGTTCAACACTGTAACTGTAAAAGACAACTGGGGACGCCCAGTGCTGCTGTTTAAAAATGAGTGGAATTTGCAGCAGATTATAGCCGATCATCCAGAGTTGGAACTGAGAACCTCAGCACCCGTAGTTTCGGGGCAGGAACCCGTGTCTGTGTGATAGTGAGGAAGCGATCGCTCCTCATGTTTCCACGAGTACAAAACAGTTATCCGTAGGGACTCTCGCATGCGAGAGTCCCTACCCTTTGTTCTAGCAACCAAGAAACTTTGATGTGCGATCGCTGTTGATAATCACGCATACTGCAATCTATAAGGCAAAAAATCCATTTCGCTATCTCCACTCATGGAACCTATTGCTGATGCTCTAGCGATCGCGATCGAACACCACGAAGCCGGACGTTTGGCTCAAGCCGAGCAACTGTACCGTCAAATTCTCCAACAGCAGCCCGATCGCATCCAAGCCCTGCATCGCCTGGGTATACTGGCTTCTCAAGTCGGCAAGCACGAACAAGCCATCCCCTTTTTCCAAAGAACTCTCGCCCTTGCCCCCAACTTCGCTGAAGCTCACTTCAATCTCGCCTCAGCCTTTCAGAACCAAGACAAAATTGAAGACGCGATCGCGCACTACCAGCGAGGACTTGCCCTCAATCCAAGCTACCCTGAAGTTCATCTCAACTTTGGTGCAGCCCTCAAAGCCCAATGTCGTTTAGAAGATGCAATAGCTTGCTACCAACGAGCCATTACCCTCAAGCCAAACTACCCCAAAGCTCACTACAACCTCGCCTTAGCACTACTGCAACGCGGAGACTTACCTCAGGGATTCACGGAATACGAATGGCGCTGGCAGTTGCCACACAATCCCCCCCGTAACTTCTCACAACCCCTATGGGATGGCTCAAGCCTGCAAGGACAAAGAATTCTGCTCCATGCCGAGCAAGGGTTCGGAGACACGATGCAATTCATCCGCTACGCCCCCCTAGTTGCACGCCGTGGTGGTTATGTCATTGTCGAGTGCCAAGCCCCTCTTATCCAGTTGGTGGCAACAGTTCCTGGCATCAACCAAGTCGTTGCTCAAGGTGAGACATTGCCTCAGTTCGATGTCCACGTACCTCTTTTGAGCCTACCTTACCTTTTCGAGACAACTCTAGAGACAATACCTACCCAAATTCCCTATGTATCCCCACCAGCGTCTCATCACCTCAAACTCGACGCTCCTCAAGGAACACAGTTTAAGGTAGGAATTGCCTGGGCAGGCAGTCCCAAAAACCCGAACAACCGCCACCGTTCTCTAGATTTAGCCCACTTCTCAACGCTTTTAGACATTTCCGGAGTAGCACTCTACAGCCTTCAGAAAGAATCACCAGCAGCCGAACTCGATCGACTTGGCGACTACAAGGAACGAATTCAGGATTTAAGCCATCAACTGCACGACTTTACTGATACAGCAGCCGTTATAGCGCAACTTGACTTAGTCATTACTGTCGATACATCAGTTGCCCATCTAGCTGGAGCATTAGGCAAGCCAGTGTGGGTACTGCTAAATTTTGACCCAGACTGGCGTTGGCTGCTTGGACGCGAGACTAGTCCGTGG
>DATNPT010000113.1:0-2593 GCA_036703075.1 Chroococcales cyanobacterium | reverse complement strand
ATTGTTAGCATCAGTCTACCCCCAACTCTAAAACCTTTAGAGGTTGGTAAGACCTACAATTGGTACTTCAATATCAATTGCTCCTCAGTGAAATTAGCAGAACCCCCAGATTCTGTTGTAGGACAAGTGCAACGAGTGGCTGGTTCTGGAGAGTTTGAAAGCGAGTTCCAAACGGCAAAAACGCCATTAGAACGCATTGCTATGTATGCCAAGCATCATGCCTGGTACGACACTTTAACGGAGTTGGCTCAACTACGCCTGAAGGCACCGCAAGACTCTACTCTCAATCAAGTCTGGGTTGAGCTATTAAGCGATCGCAATGTGGGATTAGCACAAGTTGCTCAAGAACCAATTGTCGGTGCTGTTACAGAAAATCCCCAACCAGAATCAAGATAATTGAGTTCTCATTCTAGATAGAGATACGACACTCGCTATCTAGCTTTTGCCATCAAAGTTAGGACGAATGGCACTGACTTAAGGCGAAAGTTGCAGGTATTAGAGAAAACCCGGACTTGGGGGTTTACCCCATACCCCCCGCGCAAGGTGATTAATGCGTTAAATCAGTGCCATCAAAGTTAGGACAGATTTAACAGCCCAAACGACTCACGTACCAGTAATCATCCTTCTGCCCTCTGCCTTCTGCCATATCACCTATTCTAAATTCCTGTGATTAAACATAAAAAACCCCCAGCGGTACGCTGAGGGCGGTCATCAGGGTGCATCTATTGTTAGTAATCCAGCCTAGTTTTTACTATCTCCGGAACAAATGAAAAATTTCTCTGGCTTTATGCTTTTAAGCAACTGACTTGAAAATAAGGCAGAAGGGAGAAGGAATAAGAATGGTCCTACGTTCTGGTGTACGCAGTTGATGACGGCTACTTGCGATTGGGAGAACAGAGTAAGTTCAACAATGTAGACGGAATTGCCTCAAAATGCTCTAAGAGAAAATCCATGAGAGCCAGATAACGTAAATCAGTAGTGGTCGGACGCTGATAGTGGCGACCTCTCGTGAACCAGCGCTCGACAGTAGACGTTGAGCGGCAACAGATGGCAGCGAGTTGCTCGTAAGTCACAGACCACTTGGCATAAAACCGTCTGGGCGTCATGCCTAGTTTGCAGTTGCTATAGAGTTCAATTAAATTTCGCTCTCGCTGCGTCAACTTCCGTGGATTGTTCGAGTTCCTTCCTCCAGAATCGTAAGTTGCAGGGGGTGCATGTAGAGAGGTCGGGCGGTTGAGGAGAGTACTGCGAGAGATTGGCGGAGTATGTCCGTTACTCGTGAAGGTATGTGTTGGTAGAGTCTTTTCGGTGAGTTCAGGAGTTGCAAACGGTGTCACCCAAGGCGATGTAGTCCGGTTCGAGGGGAATGAAATAGGAGGGAGAGTGCGATCGCTTATTTCGGCATCAGATACAAAACTCTCTGGATTGGCAACACTCACCTTCTCCCAACTCCGCTCGGTGTTTGGTTCTAAGTCGTCTTCCCAAGCTGTGTCGGCAACTGTCCAAGCTGCACTAGGAGAATCTCGATCCAGTCGAATCAGGTAGCCAACCGTCCACCGACACAGATGTCTGGCATAAAATCGCCCAATCACAACACCCCAGTTTGTTGTATCAGTTAGAGGTCGCCACCTGACGCGATCGCCTTCTTGGTAACGAGGCATAACCTCGTCAAAAAAGCATTCTGGCAACTCAAGCGATGGCGGCGGAACTTCCACTTTGCTCGGGTCGAACACAACATCCGAATCACCGTGACGGATGGCATTTAAATAACTAGCAAGCACTTTACCATTGAGGCTGCTGGTTAAGCGCTGAATCAGGAGTGCCGCTAAGCGATCGCATTCTTGTGCCTCCAGATTCATCACCTGAGCATTAAAATCGGCATCAGCGTAGTGGCTTAATCCAGACAGCAATTGTGTAATGCCAAAATCATCTAAGGCTTGTTGATAAGTATGGAGGGGAGCGCTAGTTTCGCTCGCGGTTTTTCCCATGTTAAAGTTTCCTCGTGTCCAGCCAAAGAGCAGGGTATGGAAACTATACAATAAGCTGCTGGCTTTGCTGGAAGTGTAAGGGGTGATTTTACCTCGCTGCCTCTTGGTTAGAAAAACACAACCTTCACTGCTAACCAACAGCAATGTGAGCAGTAAAATGTCAAGAAGCCTAAGGTATTGTTGAGGTTTGCGGTATATGCTATGCCACAACATTTTCCCGATCGCCAAACATCACTCGAGCAGGCGATCGATCGGCATTCCCTGGTAGTACCTCCTGACACTCCCGTACTTGACGCGATCGCATCCATGAGTAACGCTCGCGTTAGCTGTGTCTTGGTTGCCCAACAGCAGACATTACTGGGAATTTTGACCGAGCGCGATGTAGTCAGACTCGCGGCAATCCAGATGCCTCTGGTAGGGGTTGCAATCTCCCAAGTGATGACGCAAAACTTAGTGACTCTCTCCTTGGCAGAAGCTGATACCATCTTCGACGTATTGGCGCTGTTGCACTCCTCTGGTATCCGTCACCTGCCGATCTTGGACGAACAAGGAAACCTCCTTGGCGTCATCACCTCCGACCGCTTAGCGGAAAAGACACAGGGCTT
>DATNPT010000541.1:0-19565 GCA_036703075.1 Chroococcales cyanobacterium | reverse complement strand
CGCTCTACTGTTCGTGCCACAATTTTTGCTCAGAGGTCAATATTAAGAATCTCTAAAAATCACTTGGCAATTCCCTCAGAATGTGCATAACCCAATACAAGGCGCAAGCCTTACGCCCCTACAAGCTCTGTATTCTTAATCTTGGCGCTGACATTCCCCCCTTACCTTTAATTAATTTAAACCCCTATACATATTTCTACACATCTATAGTTTTAACCCAAAATTTTAGCGATCGCTCGTAGTAGTTCTTGGGATAAATACGGTTTTATGAGTAAGTTTTCAGCACCCATTTCTCGCAATCGGTCAATTTCGGCGGAAGTGCTTTGAGCCGTCACAAAAATGAAGGGAATATTCACAGTGGTTGGTTCGTTACGTAACGTTCTATAAACTTCGTCACCTCTAAGCCTTGGCAGTTTAATATTACACAAAATTAAGTCAGGCAGAAACTCTTTAGCTAACTGTACTCCAGCATACCCATCCGTAGCAGTAACGGTATTAAAACCATTTTTTCGTAGTAGATTCAAAATACTAAGAAGGATAATAGCTTCGTCTTCGATAACCAAAATTTTTTTCACTTTTATGCCACTTAAGTTGAAAATGTTCTAGTCTAGAAGAACCTAAGCTCTAACTATTTCCTCCTGGGGATAAAAATCCACTCAAAAAAATTAATCTAGGTTACCACTTGAGTTAGGATAAACACTCAACTTAACACGAGTTCCTACACGAGAGAACTCCAGTCATCCAAGGATGCAAGTATGTCTTGCGATCGGATGTAATGTACAGTTCTACTGGAGAAGCGTGAAGGAGCAAATCCTTAGAGAACCGCTGATTTATCGCTACTCATGAGCGCTGACTCATAAAGTATTCTAGTCATGGGCAAAGCATTCAGAGACAAAAACTAGATGAGTGACTAGAAAATGTTTCAGAATACTTTACCCCTAAAAGACAAAAATTAATTAGCCCATTAAAATCACAGTGTCAATAACGTGAATTACCCCATTATCGGCTTCAATGTCTGGGGCAAGAACTGTAGCATTTTTCACCTCAAAACCATCCGAAGTATCAATTCGGATCGGTGAACCTTCAACAGAGGTAACTGAATCTACCTTTTCTAAATCTGCTTTTGTCAACTTGCCAGAGACAACGTGATACTTCAAAATTCTAGCTAGCTGAGGAATATTCTGTAGTAGAGTTTGTATAGTTCCCGGTGGCAGTTTGGCAAAGGCATCGTCATTCGGTGCGAAGACCGTGAACGGACCAGGGCTTTTCAGCGTCTCTACTAAGTCAGCGGCTTTCACAGCTGCGACTAAAGTCTGGAACGCACCAGCACTCACGGCAATATCAACAATGTCAGGCATCTGTATATCCTCAATGTCGGGAAAAGTTCTATTAAGAAATTGTAAAACAATTGGGTTTTTATGAAAAATGTTAAAGAGGTTTGGGCTTTTGAAAATCAGAATGTAAATTTTATTAAGGATTAAAAATAGCTGCCATTATTTTTGCTAATACGAAAGCCACTCCTGATAAATTCTGTTTACCAGCTTGGCTAGAGAACCAGATAAGCTAAGCTTCGTAGTCTACGTGAAGGATTATTTTTCAATTCCAACAGGAGTTAAGAGTTCTGCGGGAAAACTTGTGAATCAGAGTTTTTGCCCTCTACGTTCTTCCTCTAAAGTTACTTTATAAATAAATAACCACCTTGCCCTATTTTCCTTAAAGTTGTATTATTTAAAACTTTGTGTAGTTAGCTGCTCGTTGCAAATTTTCTGTAGAAGTCTGTTCGGGTTTGACTAAGCGATCGCATTCTCTAGAGTACAGCGCTTTATCATCCTAGTGTAGAAAAGAGATACTTCACTCAATAGGATGTGCTTCATCGACAAATTAGGATAAAATCTGCAACAAACCAAGCATGCGGCTCTATACATATTTGAGGAGTAAGGATATGGTTCATTCTAAAGGCTGGTTTGCCGGACTGAGTGGCATTGCTCTCGGAGGTTTTGCCGCTGCCGCAGGTTTTGCTCTCTTCACCCAACCTGCATCTGCTCAAGCTGCCTACGGGAGCTATGTCGGTGCTGGCGTTACGGGTGGGATTACTGGGGGCAGTCAGCAAGTGGGGGGAGTGATTGCAGTCCGCTATAAGCTTGTAGAACTTCCTCTATCCCTTCGCGCCCAAGCTCTCATTGGTTCCGGCACCGCTGTTGTGCCGACAATCTCCTATGACGTTCCTATCAACTGGCAAACAGATGCTTACATAGGAGCAGGTGTTTCTTTCGCTAGTGGCGATACACCTTCGCCAGTGGGGGATAAGACGAGCTTTGCTCTGCAACCAGGCGTGGATTACGTCGTTCCTAATAGCAATACTGTCCTCTTTGGTAATGCCATTATTGCGTTCGATGCCTTTCGTGATGGGGGAGGAGCTGCGATTTCCGTGCAAGGCGGTGTTGGGTTGAAATTTTAATGGGTTGTAGTTGGGTGTATTTCAACGAAAAATGAATTAGCCCTACTTGTTCAGGGGATTTGGGGGGAAGTCTCCCCAATCTTGGTTTTTCCCAGAGAACGACCACTTTTTGCTTAAGTCAGTGACATTCAACTTAATTGTCACCCAGGAGCGAGTGGATTCTGTCTGGCGGCCAAAAAACTTTATAAGCTCGACCAACAATGTAACGCTGTTGCAGAAATCCCCAAATATGGGAATCGAAACTGTTATTGCGATTGTCACCCATGACGAAATATGATTCAGTTGACACTTGCTCTGGCCCCCATTGATAAGCGGGTGGCTGTGCAATATAGGTTTCTCGTAAAGGTTGGTCATTAATATAAACCACGCCATCAGCGATGCGGACGATTTGCCCTGGCTCTCCGATTGCTCGCTTCACGAAAAATTGTTCTTCTTTGCTACTGGTTTGGTCAGTCTCAGCTTCCAGAATTTTTGCCGATTCAGGTGCTTTAAAGACAATTACATCTCCTGTTTGCGGTGAGTAATGACTATACTTTTTGACAAAAATCCTATCTCCTACCTGGAGTGTCGGCGACATCGACTTGCTAGGAATTTCAAACAGTTCGATTTCTTGTTGAACCCAGCGGGGTAGATAAGTTACTACTAGTCCAAATATAAGAATTAACAGGGTAAGTAGTGCAATCAGAGACGGGCTTCGTCCTTGCTGCCTGGGAAAAGTCATAAAAGCATGGTAGCAAGCTACGGCTGAAATAATGGGAATAAATATAACTAGGTTAGAAAAAAACTTAGCAAGACCGGAAAGAATAATGATTAAGGACAGAAAAACAGCACCTAAAATTGCTTTTTCAATATATAACTGACCTAATCCAGGTAAGATTCGAGAAAGGAAAAGAGCAAACCAAGGGTCTTTCTGAGTTCTAGGTATTTTCTCCAACATTTGTATGTTCAGCCGCTTAGTCACACAAACATAAGCATCAAATAAATTGAAAACATAGACGATTGCAGCTAATAATAAACCAATTAAACCAGTAACCGTATTACCTGTGGGGCTGAAAATAGACCAAAAGGCGATCTCACTTAGAATTAGCTCGCCCCCGATAAATCCCAACCCCCTGAATTGTTCACCAGCATAGAGCTGTCCGATACCGGGGAAAAACATTGAGAGATTAACAGCTAACCAGGGTTCTTTCGATACCATGCTCAAATAAGGTCTGAATAGGGAGTCGCCTAGCCTAGAATCATTCGCTTGCTTTTTATATTAATCAAGCTAGCTCGATTGACTCTATGGCGATTCTCGATTGAGTGGAGTACAGCTAACTTCTGCCCTAGAGCCTCTACCTTAAAACGAATGGCACTGACTTAACCATTAATCAACCCTTGTGCGGGGGGGGGGAGAGGGAGAGACGCTTGTCCCCCAATGGGGGTTTGGGGGAAACCCCCAAGTCCGGGTTTTTTCTAATACCTGCAACTTTCGCCTTAAGTCAGTGCCATTCACCTTAAAACCAACAGCCCTGTACCCGATCGATCCAAATGCCAACCGCTATATATCCCTTGAGTGACCCAAGATTTACCAAACAGCTTTAGCCTATAAGTAAAGAACGCTTGCCGCAGAGCGCAAACCCTTCAGCAAGGAGACAAGTTCATGAGTGACAAGAAACGTATCTTGATGATTGTGACCAGCCATGACCAAATCGATGCCGAGCATCCAACCGGATTATGGTTTGAAGAGTTTGCCGTTCCCTATCAGTTGTTCCTGGAGCAAGACTACCCTGTAACCGTGGCAAGCCCTAAAGGCGGTCAGACGCCGATAGACCCCCGTAGTCTTCCCAATGCCGAGCAGGCACAGGCGCACGCATCGGCACTCGAAGCGTTACAGGAGACACAACCTCTAAGCCAGGTAAAGGCTGAGGATTACGATGCGGTCTTTTTACCAGGCGGTCACGGTACGATGTACGATCTGCCAACTCCGGAAGTCGGTCAAATTATTAGTCAGTTTGCCGATGCTCAGAAAGTCATAGCGGCAGTTTGTCATGGGCCGGCTGGATTGATTGAGGCGATGCGATCGCATAATACTCCACTCGTGCAGGGACGAAAAGTGACGGGTTTCACCAATGCTGAGGAGCAAGAAGTGCAACTCGATAAGTTGATGCCTTTCTTGCTGGAATCGCGCCTACGCGAACAGGGTGCGGAGTTTGAGGAAGCAGAGAATTGGCGCGACCATGTGGTTGTGGATGGCCATCTCATTACAGGTCAAAATCCTCAGTCTAGTGGGAGTGCAGCTAAAGCAGTAATTAATGCGTTGGTTGCATCGGGTCGGGTTGAACAACTTGGCAAGTAGCTGGAGAGTCCAATCCTGTCGCTGACTGACAGCAGTTTCTAGGGGCGCACGGCTGTGCGCCCTGACGCAGGGTGTAAGAGTGACCAGTAAAAAGACTATTTCAGTGTTAAGAACTTTTCCAAAGCAGTAACCATGACTGGAGGCCAACGGCGGATAGTTCTCAACCAATTCAAGTCTTTGTAACGGGTGTCCAGACCAACCACTGCCGCCCAATTACTCTCGGCTTCGCCTCGTTTTCCTTCTTCCCACAGTGCTGCGGTTAGTGCGGCTCGCACGTCGGGAAATTGTGGGTATTTGCGGATAATATTACGCATCTCGCGCACGGATTCTTCCTTCTGCCCGTTTTGATAGAGAACGATCGCATAATTGGCACGCGCAAAGGCAAAGTTGGGGGCTAACTCGGTAGCTTTCTTATAGTCCGCGATCGCATCTTCCCATTGTTTCTGACCCGCTTTCGCATTGCCCCGGTTGTTGTAGGCCATCGCATCATTGGGGTCGAGTTCCAATACCCGATTGTAATCTGCGAGCGCTTTATCCCATTCGCCTAAACCTTCATAGGCTGTGCCACGATTTAAATAGGGATCAGCCGCATCAGGAGCCAATTCTATCGATTTGTTGAAATCTGCGAGCGCATCTTCCAACTTATTCTGACTCACGCGAGAATTTCCTCGATTGCTCCAGCCTACAGGACTTTCCGGCCAAAGCTCGATTAGCTCAGTCCAGTACCCTTCAGCGGTTGGGAAGTTACCGACTTCCGTAGCAGCAAAGGCTTTTTGTCGAATTTCATTAAATTGCTGCTGCTGAGCCTCCGTGAAGTTGGGGGTTTGACCCTGCTGTGCCAGCGCTGCTCTAGGTGAGCAGAACAGGAGTAGAACACAAAGTAACGTTAAAATCCAGCGAATCATAGATATGGTTAAAAAAGCAAATAAATTGGATGATTGAGCTGCAACTTGTTCTTAACTACTCATAACCCAAATGTTTGCGGGCTGCTGCTGTGGCAACACGACCTCTCGGCGTCCGGTGGAGGTAGCCAATTTGCAATAGATAGGGTTCGTAAACTTCCTCAATCGTTTGGGAATCTTCTCCCGTCGCTGAGGCGACAGCTTCCAAACCCACCGGTCCCCCATTAAACTGTTCGATCATCACGCTTAGCACTAGCCGGTCAGTCCAATCCAGACCCATGGGATCTACATTAAATACTTCAAGGGCTTCTGCTGCAAAATCTTGGTAAATAGGGGCAACTTGCTTGACCTGAGCATAGTCTCGCACCCGCTTCAGGAGCCGATTGGCAATCCGAGGGGTGCCACGAGAACGACGAGCAATTTCCTCGGCACCTTCCTCGGTCATCTGCACTTTGAGAAGTTCAGCCGTTCTTTTTACGATTAAACTGAGTTCATCGGTTTCGTAAAAGCGCAAGCGCTGGATGAGACCGAAGCGATCGCGTAATGGAGAAGTTAGCGAACCCACTCGCGTGGTTGCTCCCACCAGCGTAAACTTGGGGAGCGGGATACTGCGAGTCTTAGCCGTTTGACCCTTACCAATCGTGATATCTAGTCGATAATCCTCCATCGCTGGATACAGCAGTTCTTCAGTCATCCGCGACATGCGATGAATTTCATCGATAAACAGGATATCCCCTGGTTTGAGACTCACCAAAATCCCGACAATATCTCGCGGACGTTCTAAGGCTGGGGCGGCTGTAATTTTGCAATTCACCCCCATCTCCGTCGCCAAAATTAGCGACATCGTTGTTTTACCCAATCCTGGCGGCCCGTACAACAGCAAGTGGTCTAAGGCTTCGTTTCTCGCTTTTGCCGCTTGAATGGCAATTGTCAAAACGCTCTTCAATTCCTTTTGCCCGATGTAGTCCGCTAACCGTTGGGGTCGGATGCCTTCTTCCTGATTCCCGGTTTCATCGGCCATCGCGGTTGCTAGCAAAAGGTCTGTGTCTTCTGCCTGTTGCTTGGGGGGATTTTTACGGCGACCCTTTGATTTTTTGCCGGACTGGGGTTGCCATTCAGGTTCCTGGGATTGTTGTTTAAAGGAGGTTATCGCCATGATTAGTGATTTCGTGATTAACCATTCATCAAAAGTGAAGCGTTATGAGTTATAAGTTATGAGTTATGGTCATTATTCCCCCATCACATTGAGCTAAGCCTAGGACGCTTGCGCTAAGGCTACCATCTGTCACGGTTTAGCCCGTGGATAAATGACCGATCGCTATTCACTAAGGCACAATGCTAGCTAAACGAATCTTACCTTGCCTGGATGTGAACGCTGGGCGAGTTGTCAAAGGTGTCAACTTCGTCAATCTCCAAGATGCTGGCGATCCAGTGGAATTGGCACAAGCTTACAATGATGCGGGTGCTGATGAATTGGTGTTTTTAGATATCACAGCGACCCATGAAGACCGGAACATTATTATCGATGTGGTTTACCGTACCGCAGACCAGGTATTTATCCCCTTAACGGTGGGAGGCGGTATCCAATCCTTAGAAAGCATTAAATTACTGTTAAGAGCTGGAGCGGATAAAGTGAGCCTGAATTCAGCCGCTGTCCGCAATCCAGACTTTGTAAACGAAGCTAGCGATCGCTTTGGCAACCAGTGTATTGTGATTGCTATTGATGCGCGACGCCGCCTAGATCCCAATCATCCGGGTTGGGATGTTTACGTGCGAGGTGGGCGGGAAAACACGGGACTAGACGCTATTGCTTGGGCAAAAGAAGTTGAAAAACGCGGTGCTGGTGAATTGCTCATCACGAGCATGGATGCTGATGGCACAAAAGCAGGGTATGACATCGAGCTGACGCGCACGATTGCCGAACAGGTGCAAATTCCCGTCATTGCGTCCGGTGGTGCGGGGAACTGCGCTCACATTCATGAGGCTTTGACAGACGGAAAAGCTGAAGCTGCACTGCTTGCCTCGCTCCTGCATTACGGGGAACTGACTGTATCACAAATCAAGACTTACCTTGCTCAACATCAAGTTCCTGTGCGATTGTCAGAGTGCTAATTGACAAGGCTTTGCCAGATCATTGTCTTTGGTGATACGTAATACACCATCAGGTTGTATCTAGCGAGGGAGGCATTGCTAGAATAGATGGGCTGTTACATTTCGTAAATTATGTTGATTGTTATTTTAATATTTGACGTGGCTCTAGTTGCCTGGTCGCTCCATTTAATGCAAGAAGCCTTCGACACTAAAGAGTTTTCTCTGATGCTGGCAGGTACTCTGGTCGCGTTATCTGCTGCGGCAATGCTAGTCGTTTATTTTTTGATGGGCAGCTACGTGGGTTATCTTGCTCAAATGGCTTGAGTGATTGACTCTAACAGACGCGGACAAAGCCAGAGCGAGCAAGTATTGACGAAACGCCAGAAAACCAGCTAATATAGAAGATGCGCTTAATGAACGGGGTTATAGCTCAGTTGGTAGAGCACCTCAATGGCATTGAGGGGGTCAGCGGTTCGAATCCGCTTAGCTCCATAGTTTATTAGAACGAAGCCAAACACTTGGTCATTCGGTAACAATCTTAATTTAGGATATTAGGATCGATATAGAGATGAGTCGATAGACAAACTCTCGTATTCGCACTCCTAAGGTTTCGCTAGCGAGCTACTAACCTTATAAGAGCGCTAGCGTGGCGTCCAAAGCTGGATTAGGGGTAATTAACTAGTCTCCTATGTCGATTCTTTAGATATTGGCTACAGTGAAAGCTATCTATGGCAACGAGAAGTGCATAAGAGGTGAATTGGGGCGGTTGTGAGTGACGATTACACTTCGCTGCTCAGGTCGGTCGGGTGCGGGGGACACCGTCCCTATATACTCAAAACTCTTTGAGGGGAAATTGCTATGCAGCAGGAACAACAGCAGCGAATCATGGGCTATTTCATTGAGGAGGCAAAAGACCACCTCAATACGATTGAGCAAGGTTTGCTGAATCTGCAAAGCACCATGGAAGACACGGAAATGTTACAAGAAGTCTTCCGGGCCGCCCATTCGGTAAAAGGTGGAGCTGCGATGCTGGGGCTAACTAGTATTCAGCACACATCTCATCGTCTTGAAGACTATATCAAAGTCCTGCAAGAGTCGTCAGTCAAGGTGGATGGTCAATTAGAATCCCTCTTTTTGCAAGTATTTGATACACTTGGGAGCCTTCTAGAGCAACTTCAAGGGCCATTAGGTCTAACTGATGAGACGGCTGGAGTTATTATGTCGGAAGCTGAACCCGTTTTTGAGGAGCTCAATACTCATCTCGAACAACTGGTCAAGCAATCCGAGGGTTCTCCCGTGGCCACTGCTGAAGCTGTAAGGGCAACAGCCACGCATGATGCAAGCGATGCACTTCGCACCCATCGTACTTTTGCCCCAACTGGTTTAGGTAGCGATAGCGGTAGTGGAGTGGTTCCAGAAGAACCAGCGGTAGCGAGTATAGGAAGGTCTACCAATTCTATGGAATCAGGAACACACAACCCTCTAGTAACAACAGCTCTGCCAGTTGCCTTTAAGAGAACCGTCTTAGTACAGCTGCGGGAAATGTTGCAGCTATTTAAGCAGCCAGATTTACCAGAACACAGAGAAGCCTTACAGGAGAATTGTCGCACCCTGTTAAGGCTCGGCGAAAAATTTGACTTGCCAGGTTGGAACGAGTTGATTGAGATCGCTCATAACGCGATCGCTCGTCCCCAAAATTCCTATCGTCAGTTGGCAACGCTGGTAATCAAAGAAATCAAACAAGCTCAAGAATTAGCAGTAGCAGGGCGATCGGTTGAAATTTCGCCCAGCGAACAACTCAAGGCACTTGTACCCATTTCCCCCACCTCGGAGCCAGGGCAACCATCTGCAATCCAAGAGGAGGATTTCGACTTGTTATTCGATCCCAACTCTAACTCAGAATCAATCACACCCGATCCCCTAGGGGCAACTAACAGCGAAGATTTAAGCAATTTAGCATTCGAGACCGATTTATTTAACAGCCCAGACACCTACATCCAAGACGGTAGTAGTGAGGAATTCAACGGGCAAGACTTCGGACAAGACGGACTGGCAACTGACCCCGACTTTTACCACACCTCAATTTCCCACCCTCAATTCCGTAGCGGATCGAGTCCTGCTGCCCCCATCGATCCAGAAGTCGGAATGGCAGAACTCAACTCTCTAGCTGATATCTTTGAAGGTCAAACTCCCGATCTAGATCAAACCTGGCAAGAAGAAGAAATTATCAGTCTCGATGATAGAGAGTTTCCATCCGAGCGAGACAACGTTTTGCCGGTGGATGACCAAAGCGATTTTGACGACTTACTTAGTGACACCAATGATTCGGTAACGCCAAGCCTAGAGGCATCTGAGGATGACCTAATGGGGTGGTTAGGTGACGACTCTACTGAGGAGCTAACTCTTAACTACCAAGAGTCAACAGACTTCTTATTTGACGAGTTCCAGCCTGAAACCCCACCTAGCCTAACCGATGACTTTTCAGACCTGCTAGTTGAGGCAGCGGAAACTCCCGCAGCGGACGACCTAACCAGCTTGTTTGGTGACAGTTTCTTTGAAGAAGACGAAGCTTTGAGTGCACCTACCGCTAGCTGGGAGCTCCCGGCTGAGACACTGCCCGAATTTCAGCAGTCAGATGACGACCTGTTTGCGATGCCAGCAGAGACAGTGCCTAACGAGGTGGAGGCTAGCAGGACGCAGAGTACAGACGTTCCGGCAGATGCAGATATCGCAGACATTCTCTCCGATGGCGAAGACATGGCGAGTGAAGAGCTGCCATGGGACGAGGAAGGTAGTCCTCTGGTGTTTGAAGATTCATCGTTCCTCGAACTGGATGGCTTCGATAGCGAGGCAGGCTGGGCAGACGAAGCGATCGATGAATCAGACTCAGGCTTGGGCGATTTATTAGGAATTTCCGATCGCGATGTCACCTCCGAGAGCGAGCAAGCGGTGAATTTAGAGGATTTCGCAGCCCTGAGTTCGATGGGCGAAGACGCGCCAGCAACGCAGGACGAGTTAGCCTTTAGTATTGACGAGACCGCCTCCGATCTGAGCTTCGAGGAACTGACGTTTGATGAATCGTTCAGCGATAACGCTGCCTCCGAGCTGAGCATTGAGGAATTGACGTTTGATGAATCTACAGATGCTTTCGATTTAGGACAAAGCGACGCTTTTGACTTTGATGAATTGGAGGTTGACAGCACCGCGACGCCTACAAATCTTCAACCGTCGGAACTTGATTTCGAGCTAGAGGAGACATCAGCGAGTAGTCCCTTCAACGTCGAGCTAGAGAGTGAAGGGATGATGGATAACTTATTTGAGGACGAGGTACTCCCCTCCGTGGAGGCATACCGCAGTCCCGCCTTCCGTTCTTTAGAAGAATTAGAGGATTTACTAGATTCACAACCACCCGCTCCAGAAAGCGAAGCGATCGCCTTTGAAGAGTTTAGCCTAGACTCACCCGATCAATCGGAAAGCGTGTTCGAGCTTGAGAGTTTCAATGACCTGTTTGACACCGAAGAGGTTACTGATACGGCGAGTGTCGATCGCGCTCTCGAATTTGAGGACTTTTCACTACAAGACGAAGCCCTTGGGGAAGACCTATTTGGCGATCGGGTGACTGAAATAGAACCGATGGCTGACTTCTCAGAGTCCTTATTTGATGAGGATACAAGCCTCTTTGACCTGGAAAGTCCAACTCCGGCAGCGGAGCGAACCCTCAGTCCGGAAACGCCAACCGCTGAAGCGGCTACTGATGACTTAGACACACTCTTTGGTAGCGAAACACCAGAGGAGACAGACAGCCTTGACGCGATCGCGACTGACACTTCAGAGCTGGATTTTGCAGAAGATGCCTTGTTTGGTGAAGCCCTCTTCCCTGAAGGAGACTTCGCTCTAGAAGGAGAAGAGACGTTGGCAGCACAAGCAGCACTGTTTGATTGGGAAGCTGCCGAACCCAACGACAGCGAACAACTAACTCCCCAAGCCTCTGAGGATAGGGCTGTAGATTTGACTTCGACGAGTTCAGAGCTAGAGGCGCTGTTGGGACAAGACACTCCAACGGATATGGAGGCTCTCGATCTGACAGAAGAGAACTTGTTTGCAGAACCCGAACTCGCATCCAACTTAGAGCTAGAGTCAACGGCGTGGGCAGGAGAAGAGGCGTTTCTGGATTGGGAGGCAACCGATACGCTGGATGCGGAAAATCTAGACGATTTCTTTAGCCTCCAAGCGGATGAAGCATCAGCGATCGACAACTGGGATGAGGTGCTGACAGCTCCTCAAGATTCAGACGAACTCAGCGATGCTACGGTAGATCTCTTAGCAGAAGAATGGAACTGGGCAACCCCAGAGGATGAAACCGCGGCAGCACTGGGTTTGCAGGAAGAAGCCGCAGCTGTTGTAGACCCTGCACGTTCGGGCGTTTCGGAATGGGACGGTTTGAACGAGTTGTTGGGAGAAGAGCCAGAAGAGATGGCCCTTACCAACGATTTTCTATCTACAGGCACTCATGCAGCCGACCAATCTCTGTTCAACGAGTTGGATGACTCCGAGCAGGACGCGGCTTTGGCTTCACCCGCGTTGGAATTTGAAGATTTGGAGGCGATGCTGTCTGAAGCCACAACTCTAGAAGGAAGAGAAGGCGACGATGGCTTTGCCGATTTAGAGGCGATGTTATCGGAACCAGGGGCTCCCCCTGCTGCGTTGGCATCATCAGGAGACACGCTGGCATTTGAGGATTTAGAAGCCCTCTTAGATGAACCGACACCTGCCGCCGCGTCAGCTACACCCTCACTAGCTAAGAGTTCAGCTCAAAAAGCCAACACGGCAGACGACGAGTTTGGAGATTTAGAGAACCTGCTCAAGCAGTTTGAGGAGAAAGTAGGGGGTCCACCCTCAACCACAGTAGACCAGCGACAGGCTCGTCCTTCCATCCGACCGCGTATCGTTAAAGTATTTGAACAGACGATGCGGGTGCCGGTGAAACACCTCGATAGCCTGAGTAACTTGGTGGGAGAACTGGTTGTGAACCGCAACAGTTTGGAGCAAGACCAAGAGCAACTGCGGCAATTTTTGGACAATTTATCGCACCAGGTATTAGCTCTGAGCGATGTTGGCGCGAGGATGCAGGATTTGTACGAGCGCAGCCTCCTAGAAAGCTCTCTTCTCGCCAGTCGCCGCTCTATATCAGAGCCAGAGCCTTCAGAGTCCCATAATGCTCCAGGGTTCGACCCGTTGGAAATGGATCGCTTCACGGGTTTCCACTTGCTCTCTCAAGAAATGATTGAGCTGATCGTGCGGGTGCGTGAAAGTGCCTCTGATATCGAGCTGTTGGTGGATGGAACTGACCAAGTGGCTCGGATGTTGCGGCAGGTGACGACTCAGTTGCAAGAAGGGCTAACGCGCGCGCGCATGGTGCCCTTTGCTCAAAATGCCGATCGCTTGCTGCGTGCCGTGCGCGAAATTTCGTTGAAGTTACGCAAACAAGCCGAGCTGCATGTGGACGGTCGGGAAACCTTGATCGACAAAATGATCTTGGAAAACCTCTATGACCCGATGACACACTTGGTCAACAATGCGTTAACTCACGGGATTGAGTCGCCAGAGGTGCGGCGAGCGGCGGGTAAGTCTCCGGTCGGTCAAATCACGCTCAAGGCGTTTCACCAAGGGAACCAGACGGTGATTTCTATTTCCGATGATGGAGCGGGGATCGATGCCGAACGGGTGAGGGAAAAAGCGATCGAGCAAAAACTGATCGATGCAGAGGAGGCGAAAAAACTCACTCCGATCGATTTGTATGACTTCCTGTTCCACCCCGGTTTTAGTACGAAAGATAAAGCCGACGACTTTTCGGGGCGCGGTGTGGGCATGGATGTTGTGCGAACCTGCTTGAGCGAAATTCGCGGAACGATTCACATTGATTCTGCACCTGGCAAAGGCACGACCTTTACCATTCGTCTTCCCCTGACGCTGAGCATTTGTAAGGCGCTGTGTTGTCTGAGCGATCGCGCGCGCATTGCGTTCCCGATGGATGGGGTAGAAGACATGCTGGATGTATCAACCGATCGCATTCAAACGAACTCAGACCATCAAACCTGCATTCAGTGGCGCGACTCCTTACTCTCGTTCCAACCCTTGAGTGAATTGCTCACGTACAATCGTCAAATCAGCCGAGGCACTGTTTACGGCGGCAAACGAGAGGATGACTCAATCTCAATCGTCGTGCTCCGCAGTGCTGGTAACTTCCTCGCCGTCCAAGTCGATCAAGTCTTGGGCGAGCAGGAAATCGTGATTAAGCAACTAGAAGGGCCAGCACCGAAGCCAGTGGGTATTGCCGGAGCCACGGTGTTAGGAGACGGTCGCATCATGCCAATTGCCGACGTGTTGGAACTGATCGATCTGGCAATGGGTCGGATTCGTAAGGACGGTGGTGTCACGATCTGGCCGCGAGACGAAATTCAGGAACAAACTCCTGATGAAGAGGTTCCAGAAACGAAGCCTGAGCCAATGGTTCTGATTGTCGATGATTCGATTACCGTGCGCGAACTCCTCTCGATGACCTTCAGCAAAGCAGGTTATCGAGTCGAACAAGCTCGTGATGGGCAGGAAGCCTGGGATAAGCTCCGGTCAGGTCTGCCCTGCGACATTGTCTTCTGTGACATTGAAATGCCCAGGATGGATGGTTTGGAACTGCTATCCCGATTACAGAAAGACGATAACCTGCGCGAACTGCCGATCGCGATGTTAACGTCTCGCGGTGCCGACCGACACCGACAAATGGCCTCTCAACTGGGCGCTCGCGGCTACTTCACCAAGCCCTATCTGGAAGAAGTACTACTAGATGCCGCTCAACGGATGATTAAAGGGGAGGTACTGTTTAGTAGCGGTACTAACGTTTAAATTCGCGTTGAGAACCGAATCCCAACTCCAAAATGCACGGGTTATTGTCCGGAGGAAATGTTTTATCCTGGGATAGTTTCTCGTGCATTGAATGCTTAGTGATTGTGTCTTGAGGACAATTTTGAGACATCAGACGCCAACGAAAAAACAAGTCCGGGCGACATCTTTGATGCCAAACTTCTGCAATTTACCAAAATTCGATCGCTGGAGTGCTGTGCCGACTAGACTCGCTACACTCATGCCTTGTCATGTTGTCGTGACGCTCGCGTGTCTGTGCGGGTTGACGAGTACCGCAGCACAGCCGGTCGAAAAAACTAATGAGGCGGAGCTAAAGGTGGGAATTGTACAGCGATTTGGAGATGAACCCACCGACGAAATGACACTGAACGCCACTCCAGGCGATCGACTGACGATCCACTTCTTGTCAGGCAATATGCAGGCGCAAACCATGCAAACTGACAGCATCAAGCTGGAAACGGCGATGCAAAAGTTACCGGCACCAGAAGTCGAAGAGAATGTAGTTCTGAGCAATCAAGCGACGTTTGAAACGGCAGAAGATAGTGCTAATCAATGGCGGAGCAAGGGTATTGCCGTAGAAATCGGTCAGCCAGAGCGTTGGCAAGTTTGGGCGAAACGCGATGTTTATCAGACGCCGTTAGTGCGGCGTATGCTGCTCTCGAATCTTCAATCTCAAGGGAATACATCTGCCTATCTCGACACCAAAATTGTGCGAGAAGTACCCCGAATCTCGTTTGTCGTCAATGGCTTTCGCTACACTCGACGCGAACTAGACATTACTTCCGGTAAAAATCTCATCGGGCTGAGCGTGGGGAAGAATGACAAAACCCCTGAGCTGTATCCCGGCAGCCTACGCATCCAGCCTAACTCCTACGGTGACTACACGTTGGTGAACCAAGTCCCCCTAGAAACCTATTTGCGAGGCGTAGTGCCTTTTGAAATTGGGGAAGGAGCGCCCTATGCGGCAGTGACAGCTCAAACGATCATTGCTCGCACGTATGCACTGAGGAACCTGCGCCGATTTGCGGCGGACGGCTACGAACTGTGTGCGGATACCCACTGTCAGGTTTATAAAGGACTCACTAATCCATGGCCTCTAGCCGACCAAGCGATCGCGGCAACAAAAGGTCTGGTACTAACCTATAACAACGAGTTGGTAGACGCTCTGTATTCTTCTACGACAGGTGGCGTCACGGCGTCTTTCAGCGACGTGTGGAATGGTGCAGAGCGCCCTTACTTAAAAGCGATCGTGGATGCTCCAAAAGCGGTCTGGAATTTATCGCAAAAATCCTTGGCAGACGAGCAGAACTTTCGCCAGTTCATTAACTTGAAGCAGGGATTTAATGAAACCACCAAGTCTTCCTTTCGCTGGCGTTATACGAACACCTTAGAGCAAATCAAAGCCGATTTACAGCGCTATCTGAAAAAAAACAGCAGTCCCCTTGCCAACTTCAACACGATCGTAAAAATGCAAGTGGTGGAGCGAAGTCCCGCCGGACGAATTCTCACACTCGTGGTTCAAACCGATCGAGGCATGATTGAACTGCACAAAAATGAAGTTCGTAGCGCCTTTGGCCCTCCTCGTAGCACCCTCTTTTACTTAGAGCCGGTTTATGGAGCCGATAAAAGCCTCAAAGGCTATGAATTTGTGGGCGGAGGCTTTGGCCATGGTGTGGGTTTTAGTCAATACGGTTCTCATAACTTAGCTAAACTTGGCTGGACAGGCTCGCAGATTCTCAGTTTCTACTATCCTGGCACTCAAATTCAGTCTCTTTCCCCCTCAATTACCTTCTGGCAAGAGCCGAAAGCACCAAGCCAAGAACGCCAAGTCCCATCACTCTTTCCTCACTTGCCGTGATCGCTCTGATGGGCAAGCTCCGATTTGAAATAGTTTTCGATTTTTGAAATAGTTTTCGATTGAGGAGAAGCGATCGGTCATTGAAAAAACCAAGAACGAAAAACCAACAAAGGGCGACTTCTGTTCTGTTTTCCAGGTGAAGAACCCAGAGCATCGCCCTTTTTGCCGTCAACTATAGCAACGGACCTATCGGTTAGAACATTACATTTTGCTGTAAAGGGAACAGAGAACGGGGAACAGGCAACAAAAAAATGTCCTAACAATTGTGGCGACTGCTATAACTACGCTACAGAATGGAGACTGTAACTAGTCCCTCATAAACCGCTTACACCAAAACGCATAAAAATTCTTATTCCTTCTGCCTTGAAGCTCTCTGCCTTGCCTCAACGAGAAGTATTAATGCTGACCTACTTAGCGGTTCAGAGTGACCAGGATGCAGGACAAACTCATCACCAGGTTTAGTCGGTTAGCACTTCTGACGGGTTACTATCCAGGCTGTCCTTTTGATGAAGACGGCGACTAATCCAGTCTGCATTTTCTCGCAGGAGATGAAGAATACTTCCCCGAATCAAAACATTGAGGCGCAACCGCTGTGCTAAAGAGGGAAATAGGGCATTAGAGCCTCTGGACAATTTCTGCCCATTTTCAATTGTCGTATAGCGATAGGGTAGGTGATTCAGGACATGAGCGATTAGCTTTTGGCGCAATTCATCGATTGAAAAGGCGACTTGGTAAGGATACTCGGGATAATCCTCTAATACGTTGTCAATTTCTTGAATTACTAGAGGTTGGCTTAAATTGATAGTTTCGTAAGACATTCTCTAACTCCCAAAAACGATTAACTCGGTTTTATCGATTAACTCGAACTCAATGCAAGAGTTTGCACGCGAGCCAAAGCGAGGGGCTTTTTGTCTCCAATCGCATTGACTCACCAGGATTTATTGATGGTTGCTTATTCCCGGACTGTCTTCGACAAAACTCGGCTTTTACCTTTGTGAAATTTACGTTTCAGTCTTTCTAGAGTATTGAGAGAACGGGAGGTATGGATGTTGATTCTTACAGATGTCACGAGTAGCTCCGTTTTTTCCGGCACCACCTCTCGACTAATTTCCTCAACTTTGTTGCTATCAACGGAAATTAAAGCATTCGGACGTTTTTGAGCCAGGAACATTGTATATTTTCACCTTATAGCTACTTTCCCGCCTCAGACACCAGAAGTTAGATGCATAGGATCTTCTCCTCAGGGTCATGGGCAAGTACAACGAAGAAAACAGATACTAGCCAAGGACACTGATGAGTTCACATACCTTACAGAATGCCTACTCTTCAGTCTCCTCCCAATGCCTACGAAGTTAGCTGACGGACTAGGACTGAGAGATGTCCTTCTCTTTACGTTCTCTTGAGTCAATAGAGAGCGCTCTAGAGATTTGCCCCAGGAACTGGTTCCTCCGTTCCAGCGATCGCCCTACACTTCAACTAGTGTTGTAGAGCCGTGCTGGATTAGGCTGACTTTGTGATTTAATTTTTTGTAATATTAGCACTTTGCTGAGTATGTGCAAAGCTTTTTCTCTAGTCTAGATTCTCCCATAAACCTATCGCCTGAATTTATAACGTTTTCCCAACGAGCGACTACAGATTCAACCTTGGTTCCCTGTGTTTAAGTTAGGCACCATGAGATGAGAGTTCACAACGAAGGAATGAAAATAGTTCTCACCTTGAACGATGTTTCGTTATTTCAGCGTCCATTTTCCTAGTCAGCACCCACGGGGAATTGCCGTCAACGAATGCTTAAAATCCCTCTTCCCTAATTACCCATTTTCAAGCTAGCTTCAGGGGGTTAAACCGTGTAGCAACTTGACTAACAAAGGGTATTACTTGTATTACGTTGATGTAAAAGAATTTTAAGTTTACTGTATTATCAATTAACCTCCGCCTACTGTTGTGAGAAACAAGTCAGAGGGGTCTGTAGTTTTTACAAGCTTAGCGAACCTCAAACCTCATTTGCCATAAGATGCTATGCCTCTAAACTGCATAATGTAAACGTGAGTTTCGTGAACCCGTGGTCAGTAGCCTTCTCCTCACTGGCTACTGACCACGGACAAAAAACGGCTGAGTCAATATGCAGTGTTTTATGCCGATTAGCGTAAGGTTGCCTTAAATAGCTTCCGTCAGTTTAATGGGATGGTGACTAAACTTCATCAACTCATAAAGATCGAAGGCTGATAGGTCTTCCTGACTTGGCTCGTCAGTTTGACAGATGGCTACAATTGGATCGCCGTAGACTTTTGCTCTGCCTATTAATAACAGCTTTTTACCCGCACACTCTCCGATGAATTTGATCTTGTCAGCAGGAAAGAAGTCTACATAAGTAAAGAAACTGCGGTTTTTAATCTGCATTGCTCCTCCTAAGTATCAGTATTGATCTGACCAGCTAAAGTCACTCTCCATCTGCATCTGGTGAAATTAGTGCTGTAACGTAAAACATTCAGCATTGAGGGTCACGCTTCCATAAACTCAAAAATTGAGTGCAATCAAACGCCATTTCCCTGATTACACTGAACAACAACCCCTTTGCCCTACGCTTTACCTGAGAGCCTTCAACGTGAATAGCGCTAGTCAGCCTATAGAGAATGGACCGTAGCAAAAAATGACTGATTCAGCGTCTGAAAACCCAAGGATTCAGTATAACGATGCCCTTTTTGGGTCAGAGTATACAGCGACAAGACCATTCCACTGCTTTTTTGTCCAAAATTTTTTTGCGCGTAAGCCATATCCGTCTTCCTAGTATGTTGTAGCGGTTTGTAAGGTGGGTCAAGAAACAGAGAGCAGCTCAGCACTGTAGCTGAGTTCAACTTCTGCTAGGAGACCCCTAAGACGACGGCTTACACATTAAGCTGATGCCAAAGGTGCTCCTCCCATTGCCTACGGAGTTAGCTGACGGACTCAGACTGGAAGGTGTCTGTCTCACATCAAGTAAGATTCGCCCCAAACATTGGTTCC
>DATNPT010000532.1:0-12242 GCA_036703075.1 Chroococcales cyanobacterium | reverse complement strand
CTCTCCCTCCCCAAGCTGCTAGCGCTGAGTCTGGGGACTCTCGCGAATACGCTGAATGCCGAGCCAGCTTACTACGGACAAGAAAATTCTGGACCAAGATTTCCCTCAGGGAAACCGCTAGAAATCCAGCCAGCAGTAGGTTGTGTAATGTAAACCCAGGTGCGTCCTTGGCTATCTTTTTCAGTCCGTCGAGGACTGGCTAACCTGACCGTATTTCCTACGTAGACTCCACCAATCCTCTGGTCGGATAAGACTGGATTTTTCCGAATCGCTAACCCTTCAGGTGGATAGATAACGTTGCGGCAGGTGTTGGAACCCTGTGGTTGTGGTTGTGGACGAGGTTGGGGTCTGGGTTGAGGTTGTGGCTGTGGCGGAGTAGGAGATTGGCAAGGCTTGAGTTCGCTCGCCTGCACGTATCCTGCGACCGGAGTACTAATTGCAATCCATCCGTTGCTGCCATTGTCGGCAAGTGTAACCTGCTCGCCGGGAGCGAGACTTCTAATCGTTTGACTAGTAGCCAAGCGCTCCGTGTAGACAAAAATACCTCGTTTTGTAGTACGGCATTGTCCCACCACTGATGCCTGTGCCAGTTGAATATTGTCTCGATGCTGAAGCGACGTAGATTCTGACGGTTGAATAATGTTGGTTGCTCTAGCGCTGGCAACAGCCGAGGCACTCAGCTCCCCTACGCTAGCCAATACCAATGCACACAGAGCAACAGGTTTGCTCCACTGACCTATCTTTTTCATGCGTTCAACTCCTCATTTCACCACAATGAATTATACGGAGATAAAAGCAGTGTCTGAACTGTTTGCACTGAAACGTTACCGACATCTGCTTCTACCGCTGGGGATTGAACCCCGATGGAAACATCCTGCTTAATCATTGCAGGGGATTTTTGTAACCACTGAAAGTACACAGCGACCAACTGGTCACTAGTCACTGTGTACTGAACACGGTTGAAAGAAAAGTTCTCAATCAAGCAACACTAGCTAATGAGTTCATTCATCAGGCCCATTCACCTAGGGACAAGTAAATGGTGCGCTGAGATTACCCTCTGGAAATCCACTAGAAACCCATCCTGAAACCGGCTGTGCAATCTGAACCCATCTGCGGCTGTCGGCGTCGGATATGGCTTCTCCTGTAACTCTGAGCGTATTCCCGACAAATACAGAACCCACTTTTCCATAGTTAGTGCCGGCTCCGGAACGAACAATTAACCCCTCTGGAGGAGCAACTACCTTGCGGCAAGATTGAGTGGTTGGAGGAGGGGGTGGAGGATTTCCTCCACAGTCGGACGTGCTGTAGAGATACCTTGCAATCACATATCCACTAACAGGAGAGCTAACTCCTACCCACCCATTGTTGCCACTATCAGACAGAGTCACTCGGCTACCAGTATCTAATGTGGCGCGGACTACACTTGAAGGCGCAACTGAAGCCTCTGAAAAGATATCGACTTTCCTGTTCACGCGGCGACATGCTCCTGCTGCGGTATTTGCCTGCGCCAGTTGGGAAGGATTCGGCAAGGGGGCTGTTGCGGATGCTTGAGCTGTATCGGCGGTTGGCGTGCTAGTAACGGGGGTAGCGGTAGCTTCCAGAACTCCTACAGTACTCAAAAAAACAGCAGACAGAGCAAGAGCCTTGCTCCAAGTTGGTCTTATTGTCATTTTGTCAACTCCTCATTTCACCAAATGTTTGTTTTAGAGACTTTCCGACCTAAAACAATCCGAGTCACGAGATTAGGTTTTTTAAAATAGCTGATTTTACCTTGAAAGGTAACGATTAGTCCTCCCCTACATCACTCCACAGTATGAAATTTATTTTTTTGAAAGTCTTTTAGTCAAATAACATACTGAACAAGGTCAGCGCAAGTCAGGAACAATAGGGTCTTTATATACAAACGGCTCAAGGCACAATCCTTCAGCTCTGTAGAGAGTAGCAGAATATCCTGTCTCATCTCCTCCCCACTCCAAGATAAGAATTCTCAAGAATTGTTAAACTTGGAGCGTACTCTACCTGCCGACATGGCCTGCACATTAAAAAACTTATTAAAATATTTGTTTTTTATAGATATCTTTTGACCAATTTATGACAACGGACGTTAACACGATTAAACTCGATCAGTTTCTTAAGTGGGTGGGTGCCGTCCAAACAGGTGGTGAGGCTAAGTTGATGATTCAAGAGGGTGAGGTTAGGGTCAATGGTGCGATCGAAACTCGACGCAGTCGCAAATTAGTATCGGGCGATCGCGTTAGACTCAACGGCAAAACCTACCGAGTCGAGTTGACCTAGGGTAGGCTTTGAAGACTTATTCTCTAGTTTTCCTCGCCGCCTAAAAATTCACTTGGACATTCGCTAAGCGCCGATTCCGTGCCACCGTAAAGATAGCTGTTCTCGGACGACTCGCTAAAAATGCTTGCAGGTCTTGAATTCCTCTGAGACGACGGCCGTCAATGGCAATGAGCCGATCTCCAGGTCTGAGTCCGAGGTTTGCGGCGAGCGAACCGGGTTGTACTCCTAAGATGAGGAGCGTTCTGGCATCTAGAGTTACGCCCAAAAGCGGAGTGGAAGGAGAGGGAGTTAGCGCAGTTGTACCGGGATTGAGAGCGCTTCGGTTCCGGTTTTGTTCGATAAACTCCTTAGCCACGGTAACACTGGTTGCAAATCCGATCCCCGTGTTGCCGCCGCCGCCAGGACTGAGGATGGCTTTGTTGATACCGATGAGTTCACCCCGCGAATTCAAGAGTGGCCCGCCCGAATTACCGGGATTGAGCGCCGCATCGGTCTGTAAATCCCCAGTAGGACTGATACGGCTCAGAATACCTGTGGTCAACGTTCCAGATAGACCAAACGGGCTCCCGATCGCAAATACTCGCGCTCCGACTTGAATAGTGCCAGTATTAGCTAAACGTATTGTCGGAAAGCGATCGCTTGTATTGAGTCGCACCAAAGCTAGATCGTTCCTAGGGTCAGTCGCGATCGCTTGTCCCGTGTAGCGCTTACCTGTGGTAGTGCTGACGCTGACCACACCCCCTCTCGCACTCCGCACCACATGCTCGTTCGTCAAGATCAGTCGATCTGGGCTGACAATCGTGCCAGAACCCGACCCTCTACCGGTACTAATCGTCACGACGGTTGGACTAGCGATTTTATAGACCTCAATACTGGTCTGTTCTTCATTCTGAACTTGGGCAAGAACAGGAGGAGTAAGAACACTTAACGCAGGTGTATTGAGCAAACAAAGGGAAGCAGCATACAATAACAGACGCTCAGGTCTCATGACACTCAAATGGCAATTGTCGAACTTATGACAGATGACCGAATGAACGTTATGACGCAGATTAAGCGAGAGGGTTTCTTGACATCATAATGTCGTTTACGCCTGTAGAAGCGGAGGGTTAGCCCCGCATGAGGCGACAGCCGCTTCAGCAGATATCATACTCGTGCATAGAGCGCTAGGTGCATCGCTATCAAACTCTTTCATCGTTTTTGTTATTGTGATGAAGCAAAACCCTTACTCCTCAAAGAGCCTCTTGCGATCGCGCTTGAGTTGCTGTGATTCAGGATGTTAGTGCATTTACGATCGCATGCTGAGGCTACACCGGTATCAGCTCTTATAAAAGCTGTGGAATTCGGCTAAGGCGCTAAAGTCGATTGGGGAGGCGTGTCAGACTCATAAAACCAAGCAGTCAAGGCAACGGCTAACGCATCTGCTGCATCGTCGGGTTTGGGAATATAGTCTAAATTTAGCTCCCGCGCCACAGCTTGCTGCACCTCGTACTTATCGGCGTTGCCGTAGCCGGTTAAGGCTTGCTTGACTTGCGCCGGTGTAAACTCAACCATGGGGACATCATGCTGTGCCAATACCAACATCAAGACACCTCGCGCCTGAGCTACAGTAATCGTGCTGCTCATGCGGTAGAAAAAAAGTTTTTCAATCGCTACGAGGTCGGGTTGCAACTGTTTCATCAGGGTATGCAAGTCTTCATAAATCGTACACAGCCGCGCTCCAATCTCGGCACGAGCAGATGTCTGAATCACACCAAAATCCAGCAACCGCACTGGCTCCGGCACCGACCTTACTTGTGATAGAGCAGAACTGCTTGCTGCTACAGCCAAGGACGCTGCCTTGTCTTTTGACCTGAGTGTTTCTGCCTTCTGGCACACAATTGTCCCAAACCCCAAGATTGCTAGTCCTGGGTCGAGTCCCAAAATACGTTTTTCCATCTGTCCTACTGGAGGGAACTCCTGTCCAGTCTAATACCCAGACGGCGAGACATAGGGCAACTAGAGCGCCTAACAAGGTGATGTTGTCGTATCGATCGCACTTCGGTTTAATTTTTTGAATGTATCCTGGTGGACACTCTCTCACTGCTAATTATGTGTATGGCAACTTTAACAACATGCAACCTGTCTAATGCCATCGAGCACTTGAGTAATTCCATCGTGCTTGGTTAAAGTCTATCCAGTCTTTGTATTCCCCAGACTTGTATCAGTGATGTCCTCAATCAGCCTCTTCAAACGCGCTCTACGCACCCTGCAACACGAATCAACAGGTCGAACACCCCAACGGTTCAATCGATGGTTTAAGTGGCTAGCGCCTGGATTATTGGTCAAACGTTGGTTATTGATTAGTGCAAGCGGCGTACTATTGACAAGTTTGGGGTTGGCAATTTGGGTAAAGCTAACCCCGATTTTTTACCTGATTGATTTCATCTCAAACGTCCTGGAGACAATCGCCACCATTATCCCCAGCTACGTCTCCGGCCCAATCGCGATTAGCTGCGGTTTAATTCTGATTTTTTGGGGTCAAACTCGGACGGTTCGCTCCATTACTGAGGTGTTAAAGCCAGAACCCGATAAGGAGCTGGTTGATGTGCTGATGGCCCATCGCCGCTTGAATCGGGGACCGAAAATTGTTGTTGTGGGCGGTGGAACGGGACTTTCTACGTTACTCAGAGGATTAAAGGTTTACAGCGCGAATATCACGGCTATTGTCACTGTGGCCGATGATGGCGGCTCAAGCGGACGGCTGCGACAAGAGTTTGGCGTGCTACCGCCAGGGGATATTCGCAACTGTTTGGCGGCTTTAGCCGATCAGGAGAAACTATTAACCGAACTGTTTCAATATCGGTTCCAAGCAGGTAATGGGTTGGTAGGGCATAGTTTCGGGAACTTGTTTCTGACGGCGATGAGCGAGATTACTGGAGACTTGGAGCGAGCCATTGCAGCGAGTTCTCATGTTTTAGCTGTGCGGGGACGAGTGCTGCCAGCAACCCTCAGCGACGTTTGCCTCTGGGCCGAATTAGAAGATGGACGACGGATTGAAGGGGAGTCTCATATTACCGAAGCAAACGGGAAAATTATCAAAATTGGCTGTACTCCCGCCAATCCCCCTGCTTTACCTGCCGTTGTCAAGGCGATTCACGAAGCGGATTATATTATTATTGGTCCGGGTAGTCTTTACACCAGTATTATCCCAAACCTACTGGTGCCAGAAATTGCCGATGCGATCGCGCAATCGAAAGTTCCTCGGATTTATGTTTGTAATATCATGACCCAGCCGGGTGAAACACAAGGATACACGGTTGCCGATCATATCCGAGCGATCGACGAAGCTTGTGGGAAACAACTATTTGATGCCGTACTGGTACATCGGAGAGTTCCTTCAGCGCAGTCATTGATTAAGTATGCACAAGTGAGTTCTCACCCCGTGTTTTTCGACCGAGAAGCAACAACTAAGTTGGGGCGTCGCGCTGTCATGGCCAATGTGATGGATGAAGATGAACACACCAATTGGGTGCGACACAATCCCGAACGGTTGGCACGGGTATTGTTACGGTGGTACAGCCGCGCTCATGTTTAGTGGTTAGTGGTTAGTTATTGGTTATTTGTCATAATTTTAAAATTAAATACTAATAACCAATAACAAATAACCAATAATAGATGGCTAAAATCTTTCTGGCGGATGCGGAAGCAACGAGAGGGCTAGGCATAAAGTTAGGACAATCTCTTCCGGCTGGAAGCGTGATTTTGCTAGAAGGCGACTTAGGCGCGGGTAAAACTACCCTAGTTCAAGGGATTGGAGAAGGGTTGGGGATTACAGATGCGATCGTAAGTCCAACTTTCACGTTAATTAACGAGTACACCGAAGGACGAATTCCTCTGTATCACTTAGATTTGTACCGTCTGGAACCGGCTGAGGTTGAAGCGTTAAACCTAGACAGTTACTGGGAGGGAATGGACGTTCCCTTGGGAATTGTCGCGATTGAGTGGGCTGAACGATTACCGTATAAGCCACCTAGTTTTTTATATCTCTATTTAACCTATTCACAAGATAGCGGTCGTCAGGCTGAACTGACTTCTGTTGGTGAATTCGATCTAGATGCTCTAGCGGTTATATCCTGGTCTTGTATCTAGGATTACAGCCGAATTGACCTCAAAATTATCGGGGTGTGATATTTTGAGGGCTGAATGTGGGTTGTGACATCAGAACTAGTGCTGCACTCTGAAAAGTTTGTTCTGCCTTGCGAAAGACGTGATATTGTCAAAGTTTTGTAAAAATTGAAGCATATTCTCATTAACAATTAGGGTATTACGTGTACAACGAACCGCCAAAAGAAAAGCTTGGTAATCCGGGTATTTGGTTAAACATTGACCCTTCCAAGGTTAAGCAGAGAATCGATTCAATTACTCGCCGACTAGAAAGGGTTCGACGCCAATTGGACTCTCAGATTGACACAGATGACTCTATTGCTCAGAGTACTCAGCAAGAAGCTAGCTCGTTGGACAAGCTGAGTAGCTAGAGACGATCGCATATCAAACGAGTAACTGCAATATCCCCCATGTTGATGAGAGCGAGGGAAGAATGCCAGTGTCAGATGCGATCGCATGCACGTTCTCCTGGCTACAAACTACTTCGCAGTATCGACCAAATTCGCTTAAACGTCCTGATTGCTCCGAACTGAGTCCGGAACACATAGAAGACCAGATTTCCAGACTGAGTATGGAGAGGATGCAAATGTCTAATGAGAGACTCAAACGAATCAAGGAAATAAGACATCAAGAAATAGCCAGACATATGGCTATCTTTAGCAACAAACGCTTAGCACCGAAATTAAAAGAAAATTCTAAGCGTCGGTTGATTGAGCTGAATGTGTTGAATGAACGTGGCATTTTTCAGGTTGGCAATGAAGCGCTGACTCGCATCAGCTATTAAGCGATCACACCTTTAATTTGCCCCATAACATACTCACAGTTCGCTCATTTTTGCGTTCGAGTAGGCACATGAGCGAACTGTGAGAATTGATTAAGCCCATCCCCCAACTGAAGTGCGGGAGATTTCCTGTTAATAGTTAGTAGTTAATAGTTAGCAGGGACTTTTTGTGCATCGAACCAAGAATGCAGATCAATAGCCCCCCTATTAACCACTAACGGCGGCGCGTCGCTTCCTCCCCCGCTTAAAAGACAGGGGCTTCCGCGCCGCCACTCCTGTGACAGTTAGACGGTAAACGAGCGAGCATCAAGAACCTCGCCGGTACGCTGTCCCTCGACACTCTCTACATAAGCTATAGCCACTTCCGTGGGAACTACCTATTACCTCTTACCGCAGGTCGAACAGCATCAAACCTTGACTGGCGTTCGATATTCGCTCTGGTCTTTAACGTCTAATCCTTCTTGATTAGTAATCAAACGTGCTCCACGTTTGCGAGTGAAGTAATTCCAACCCCACTGAATCATTACTAGCAACTTGTTGTCAAACTCAATCAAGAAGAAGATATGAACGAAAATCCAGACGAGCCAAGCTAAAAATCCAGAGAACTTCACAAAACCAAAATCGACAACAGCCGCATGCCGTCCAATCACGGCTAAGCTGCCATAGTTAGTGTAGTGGAAAGGACGTAGCGTTCCTCCTTTCAGCCGCTTCTTGATGAGACAAGCAACATACTCACCTTGCTGCATCGCAACGGGTGCCACTCCTGGCAGGGGTTTACCATCTTCGTATTGATGAGGGAAATTTGCCAAATCCCCAATTACGAAAATATTGGGATGCCCTGCAATGCTCAAGTCTGGCTGTACTATGACCCGTCCCGCGCGATCGAGTTCTGTGTCCGTGCGTTTGCAGAGTACCTCTCCCATTCGAGACGCTTTCATACCAGCAGCCCACAGAACCGTTTGCGTTGGAATTTGTTCGGTCTGGTCACCTCGACGGATAGCTACACAATTATCATCAATATTAGTCACTAAGCTACCCGTCTCGACCGTCACCCCCAAACCCTCTAATGAAGCTTTGGCGTCTACAGATAACTCAGGTGGGTAAGGTGGCAAAACCCGATCCATGCCCTCTAAAAGCAAAATCCTGGTTTCTGAGGTATCGATGTTGCGGAAGTCCTGCTTCAAAGTATTGTGAGCGAGTTCTGCCAAGGTTCCCGCTAATTCAACACCTGTAGGGCCGCCTCCTACGATGACAAACGTTAGCCAAGCGCGGCGCTTTTCCGGATCGGTTTCTTTTTCTGCCGCCTCAAATGCGAGAAAGATGCGACGGCGAATTTCCAGGGCATCTTCTACCGTCTTCAACCCTGGTGCTTTCGGTGCCCATTGTTCGTTACCAAAGTAGTGATGGCTGACGCCAGTCGCGACGATCAAGGTGTCGTAGCTGACTTCTTTATCCTGCATGATGACTTTCTGCTGTTGAGCGTCTATATCCGTGACTTCTCCCATCAGCACTTCAGTATTTTTGTTGCGGCTTAGAACGGCTCTCAGAGGAGAGGAAATATCACCCGCGGATAAGCCACCTGTTGCTACCTGGTAAAGTAGCGGTTGAAATAGATGAAAGTTTCGTTTATCAATCAGCGTAACCTTTACGGGGGTTCGTCCGAGTGCTTGTGCGGCATAAAGCCCACCAAATCCACCACCAATAATCACAACGCGGTGCGGAGTCTGGTTTTTGGCTTCATTTAACATAACAATTATTCCCTCTATTCTTTCCTCTATTGATTCGTAAATGCGATTGATAAGAATGTTGGCACTATTAGACTTTTTGCTACTAATGCTTAACACAACTTTATATTAGCAATTGTGTCACATAAGTATCAATAGATACGAGTTTATTATTTTGGTAAAGTTTCCTCTATTCGCTGTAAATATGAATCTAATGTTAAGGATTGATAAGTATATGAAAATTGATTGGTGTTACTTGATACTCAAATACTTGTCCCTCACCTCAGCTATTTTGAATCGTTGATAGATAATCCTAATTCATAAGTACTATTACTCGTTGAAAGAGTACCCGCAAGGGTACTGTAAAGTCCTGATTAATTTTCCAAAATTTAGGTTAGACGATGCTCTCATACTTACTTACTCGCTAGAGTCAGCTCAACAGTCTAAAGACGTAGGAATAATGAGCAATTCTGCATTCTAAATTAGGGTACTGTTGCAGCACTCAGACGAGCTAAAACAAAACGTTCAGTGAAGAGGCGCAATCATTAAGCAGCTTGCCTTAACGGTAAGGGAAAGGGCGATAAGTACTACACTCAACCAGCGCAAAAGCGAACTTTTGCTTGAGATAGATGCTCCAACAGAATGTCTCCCAATTGGCTCAGCAGGACAACGTAGAATCTCCCGATCGCGATATTCAAGCCTACATCCAAGGAGAGATGGGTCAGCTCGTTGTTGGGAACTACAACATTCAAATTGGCTCGATCCACGGCAGTGTAGTAAATATCCTCTCGACCGAGCAACAACCTCACCTGCAACCTCGTGCCACCCCAGTCTTTTTGCTTCCCCGTCCCTTTCCTCAACTCCTAGGACGCCAAGCAGAAGTTAGCATTGCGATCGCATCTTTTCAATCAACCCAATCCGTAGAGTTTTACAGTGAACCCGGACTCGGAAAATCTGTCCTTCTGCGTCACTTAGCCTATCATCCCCAGGCAACATCTCCCTTTATTCATGGAGCCGTCAATCTTACCGCAAACCAGCCTGTCGCTGACCTCCTCCAATCGCTGTTTGAAGCATTCTACGACTGTGACATTTCCTATAAACCCACGGACACCCAAATCCGTCACTTGCTCCAAAGCAAGCAAGCGCTGATTCTGCTGGACGATCGCAAACTGACACACGACGAACTCGAAGAGTTACTCAATGCCGTTCCTGGATGCACATTTTTTTTGGCTTCACCAGAACGTCGCCTCTGGGGAGAAGGGCAAGCGGTAGTTCTGCACGGACTCCCTCTAATCGACGCCTTAACCTTAGTAGAACGGGAACTCGGACGCTCTTTGACATCCCAAGAACGGACTGCCGCTCAGTCGCTATGTACGATTCTGCAAGGTCATCCCCAGCACCTGCTCCATACGATAGGTAAAGTGCGAGAAGACGGTTGTTCATTAGAAGACGTTGTTCGCCAAGTTCGCTCTACTTCTCCCACTCAGTCGCCGATCTACCAAATCTTGGCATCGCTGCAAGAACAGCAGCAACGGATTCTCGCCGTACTAGCGGCGTTGGGGGGTATTGCGTTGCTGGCACAAGATGCAGCGGCTTTAGCGGGACTCTCTGACGCTGAATCCATCTTGGAAAGCTTGCGGCGACGTAACCTAGTGCAGATTGATGGGCTTCGCTATCGTTTGAGTGAAACCTTAGTCAAGAGTTTGCAGCAACAATGGGATTTAACGCCTTGGATAGAGCAAGCTCTCAGCTATTTCACAACATGGGCGCAACAGTATGAGAAATTACCCACCTATTTATTAGAAGAAACAGACGCGATTCTACATGTTTTAGAATGGGCGGTTGGCGCTGGGCGTTGGGCAGAGGTTCTGCAACTAGTCAAAGCCGTGGAAGGCTCACTCGCTTTAGGGAAGCGATGGGGTTTATGGGCGAAAGTACTGCAATGGGGTCTGTACGCAGCGCGATCGCTTTCCGATTTAGCCGCCCAAGCGTGGGTATTGCATCAATTGGGTAGCCGCGCTCTTTGCCTAGACGATGTTAGCACTGCTCGCGATTTGCTCACCCAAGCACTCCAAATCCGGGAATCATTAGGTGATGAGGTGGGCGCTGCCGTCACTCGTCATAATCTCAATCTCCTACTCTCACCTCTATCGCCCCAGCACGAACCTCAATCTGCTGCATCCGAAACTGCGCCCCACCCCGGCGTTCTCCTGTGGTTCAAAAGTCTTCTCGGTTTTATGCTCTTAGCCTTAGCTGGATTACTGTTTTGGCCGAACCCAAAGAATCCGACTCTCCTTCCCGATCCCATTCCTAGCCCTAAGGCTACTGATGGGACACAGCCTATACCGATAACGAAGGACGTTATTCCTAGAACCGAAAATCCACTGCTAATAGGGAACGACGACACGCAGAGTACCCAGGTAGATACGCCGATTACTATTGATGTTTTGGCTAATGATAGCGCTCCCGATCGCGCTCAATTGAGCCTGAGTGTCGAGACTCAGCCAGAAAATGGTTCCGTTGAGGTTAACGCTGACGCTACTGTCACTTATACGCCAAACAGCAGTTTCTCTGGCACGGATCGCTTTCAATATAAGCTCAGCGATCGTAAGGGTGAAACAACTACGGCAACAGTTACTATCCAGGTTGAGAGCCAGAAGCCTCCAGAGAATCAGACGCCACTAGCCAATGACGACACGGTAACAACTAAGGCTGAAACACCAGTAACGATTCCAGTACTTGACAATGACAGCGATCCAGATGGTGACTCGCTCACGCTCACACTGGAGACTCAGCCCCAAAATGGCTCGGTCGTGGTTAATGAGAATGATACCGTGACCTATCAACCGAATGTTGGGTTCTTCGGTACGGATCGATTTACTTACAAAATCACCGACAGTCAGGGTGGCACTGATACGGCGACAGTCACAGTCAGGGTACAAGCCAAGCCGTTACCGCCCAATCGACAGCCAGTGGCAAATCCCGATCGAGCAATAACTGAGTATGAGACATCAGTTTCGATTGATGTTCTGAACAATGACAGCGATCCCGATGAAGATAAGCTGGCGATCGCTAATTTCACTCAGCCTCGAAATGGCTCGGTTGAGTTCAATACTGATGCAGGCGCGACTACAGGGGTGAAGTATACGCCAAATGCGGAGTTCTCTGGTAGAGATAGATTCACGTATACCATTGGCGATAGTCGTGGGGGAACGGCGACGACGACAGTCACGGTTACAGTCAACAAACGACCGAACCAACCTCCTGTTGCGGTTGACGACGCCGCCACAATGGATCAA